>JAKZUA010000070.1:0-12989 GCA_047516825.1 Dehalococcoidia bacterium | reverse complement strand
GCGCTCCCGCCCGAATGCAGCCAGCTCGGTAGCCTCTTTTTGAAATTCGTCCCAATTCATCTTCCCGTCCTCGGTTCCTCCCGCAAACTTGAGCTCTGAAGAAATTACTAACCTTGTAAAGTCCAACTCCCCGATAGCTATGATAGTTAAATGTCACCCCGAGCCCTTCGGCGTTACTCAGGATAAACTCCGCGAGGGGTCTACAGTCCCGGAGAACATGGTCCTAGTGACCTTGGCTATGTTTTAACTGTTGCCCTGACTCGCGAGGTTTTGAGGGGCCAGATTTTAGATTCCTCGGTCGCTGCCCTCCCTCGGAATGACATGCCTCGTTTCGAGATATATTCTAAAAGTCCCCTTCTAAACATTCGGGATGACTTATGCTGAGGGCGCTTTCTCTGTCCTAGCCCGCCAAGTGGTCCAGAAACTCCTGATAGCTCCCGAAGCCGGCTACGGTGCGGAGGAACTCTTCCAGCGATTTACTTTGGGCTCGCAGCCGGCGCATCTGGTCGCCGATGGGACTGACCGACGACGGACTGGTGGCGTAGGTGCCGTGGAAGGCGAAGTAGGCCTGATTAATCTTGCGAATCAGGTGGCCGTTGGCTACGAATAGCTGCCTCCGCTCCTCCATGTATGCCTCCGCCTCTTCGATCATGCCCTGCGCCAGCAGTTCATCGACCCGGGCGCGCGTTTCCCGCGTCTCGGCGTCGAAGTCGAAACGGCTGGATTCCCGGCCGTCGCCGGATCCCCGGCCATTGGGCGAAGGCGGCGGAGATGAGCCGATCCGGTCCCTTTCCGGTCCGGTCAGTGCAGCGAAGACCCGTTCCCCGATCTCCGCGCCTGCTATTGTCGCGGCCGTTTCATTGAGGACGGTCATCTCCTGGGCGCTCCAGAAATTGCGCCCCAGGGGCCGGAAGAAAAACCACTGGTGCAGCCACTCGTGGGACGTGGTAACCACGGCATGACGCAGCCCGAATTCGTCGGCCACCACGCTGGGATAGACGGCCACCCCGCCGGTATTTTCCACCAGCGCAGCCAGATCCTCGCGCTCCAGTATCGCTTCCTCAATCTCCTCCTTGGTCTGGTTGCTCAACCCTGGATTCAGCAGCACCGTGCGCTGGGGATCGATGCGATCCCGTGGGGAAAGCACCAGTACGTGAGGAGAGGTGGAAAACACCGCGTCCACCGGCGGAAAGGCCCCCCAGGCGTAGGTCAGGCCCACCGAAGCGAGCACGTCAGTGACCTCCGCCTCGATGGTCTCCTCCACTTCCGCCGCCAAACCACGGCGACGCTCCTTGATTCGCTCAATCTGCTGCTCCAAAGAGCGCTCTGATCCTAAAGTCAGGCCCGAACCCCGGCCGGAAGGCGAGGAACGCAGATCTTTTGGCCGGCTATTAGGCTTATTACTTAATGAAAACTGCGTTTGCTGCGCCAGCCGCCGCAGCTCCAGCCCCAGCGCAAAAAACTCCTGGGCCCGAGTTATGCGGACACCCCGGTCAGGTCCCGAATCCCAGGTCAATACGCTGCGGGCTTTGCTCAGCCATTTATCCGGCAGATGGCTCAACTCCCAATCGACGAAGCTGTATGTGTAGGGAGCTATCAGCAGGTCAACTGCGGTGGGACGGAAATCGCCCCCGCCGACTAGGGCCAGCGTCAAAGCCAGCCCCAGGGCCAAAGAGCCTCTTTTCAGGCCTTTTCCCGCAGTTTGCCCCGGACCTTTCAAGGTTTGCTGATCTGCCGGTGTATTTGCGGTCCCATCCCCCCGCCATTACCTACCAATCTAAATAGCCGCCTAAATAACTATCCCAAAACAAACCATGTCATTCCGAAGTAGGGAGCCGACTGAGGAATCTAAAGTCTGGGCCCTCAAAACCTCATGACTCAGCACGGCAGTTACGCCACAACTGATGGCGCCAGGACCATGTGCCAGGGACTTTAGACCCCTCGCGGAGTTTATCCTGAGTAACGCCGAAGGGCTCGGGGTGACATTTAGAGATAGCCGCCTAAATGCTAACACGCCCGGCCGCTCCTGGTGGCGGACCTCACCGGCGGCACCCCCAGTAGCCGATCTGCCTGGGGTTTCCTTGACCGTTGGTTTTTCTTGACACTGTTCCTGGGTGCCTGTAGACTTTTGCCGTTATTCTGGCCGTTATTCTGCCCGTGAGTTTGTAGGTAGGGACGCTGTGACGACACCCCCCTCGTTTTTGACCGCAGAGATGCGGGAGCAGGCCATCGGCACCGAAAGCGAACAGTTGACGGCGGAGGTGGAGAAGGGCGCTATCATAAAGTTCGCCCAGGCCATCGGCGACGAAAATCCACTGTGGAACGACCTGGCCGCCGCCCGCAAGACCCGTTACGGCGGGCTGATTGCCTCGCCTACCTTTTTGCGGTCTTGGCGGGTGGAGCGTCCGGAGTTGCCCTTTGACCTTCCCTTTAACCGGCTGCTGGATGGTGGCAGCGACTGGGAGTATTTTCAACCGGTGCGTCCCGGCGACCGGATCACAGCCGTCAGTCGGCTGACCGATCTGCAAGAGCGTCCCGGCCGTATGGGGATCATGATTTTCATGACCAGCCTGATCACCTACCGCAACCAATTCGATGAAGTGGTTGCCACCCAAACCAGCACTTCCATCCGCTACTAAGGCAGCAGGTCAGGCCAGGAGTCGAAAGTGCCAGACCAGATTTTTTGGGAAGATGTGACGGAAGGCTTGGAAATTCCTTCCCAAATCAAGCAGCCAACCACCCGTCAATTGGTACAGTACGCCGGGGCTTCGGGCGATTATTATGAGATCCACTACGATAAGGACTACGCTCAGGGCAACAGCCTGGATGGTCCTATTCTGCACGGCGCCCTGAAAAGCGCCTTTCTAGGCCAGTTCATGACGGACTGGGCGGGGCCGTTAGGGACCTTAAGGCGGTTGAGTTGCCAATATCGGGGTATGGATTTCCCCGGACAGCCCATTACCGCTAAGGGAACGGTGGGTCGTAAGTATCAGGAGGCTGGGCAGTTCCTGGTGGATTGCACCATTTGGCTGGAGAACCCAGATGGTCAAAACACCACTCCTGGCTCGGCCACTGTGGCGCTGCCATCCCGGGGCTCCCAGTCCGGATAAGTTAAGCTGGCCCGAGGGAGGGAACCCGGAAGATACCCGGTACGCCAGGGCGGGGTCCCCGGGCGAGGGTCTCCGGAGGTCATAACTCCCTCGCAGGCCTAGTATCCCCCCAGTCGGAGAAAGGAGAACTCGATGCCGGAATTCTTGCAAGATAAAGTAGCCATCGTCACCGGCGCCGGTCGAGGCGTAGGAAGGGGCATCGCTAAGCTGATGGCTCAGGAGGGGGCTAAAGTAGTGGTGGTGGACCCCGGCGTCAACGTGGATGGCTCGGGATTTGACCAATCCATTGCTGAGCAGGTGGTTGCGGAGATCCAGGGCGAAGGTGGCGCTGCGGCAGCCTGCACCGAGTCGGTGGCCACCATGACTGGAGGCGAACGCATTGTTCAGACTGCCATCGACAATTTTGGCAAGTTGGACATTGTAGTTACCTGCGCTGGAATCCTGCGGGACCGTATGATCTTCAACATGAGCGAGCAGGAATGGGACGACGTGATCGCCGTCCACCTTAAGGGCACCTTCACCGTAGTCAAGAACGCCTGCATCCTATTCCGGCAGCAGCGCACGGGCCGCATTATTACCTTCAGCTCCCAAACAGGCCTGGTGGGCAACTCCGGACAGGCCAACTACGGGGCGGCCAAGTCGGGCATCGCCGGATTCACCAAGGTAGTCGCCCGGGACATGGGCCGGTATGGTGTGACCGCCAACTCCATCGCGCCCCGGGCCACCACGCGAATGATCACCGCCATTCCCGATTCCGCCGCGGAAATCCGCGCCCGAGGCGGCGTGGCTTCTCTCGACGAAGGTGGTGTAGCCCAGCAGATGGACCCAGACGACATCGCCCCCTTCGTCTGCTACTTGGCCAGTGACTACGCCGCCAATGTCAATGCGCAAACCTTTCTGGTCCACGGCGGGGACGTTTCACTGTTGTCCCAGCCCCGCCCGGAAAAGACAATTTTCCAGCCGGAAGGCCACTGGTCCCTGGAGGAGCTGGCTCCCTTGGCCAGGAACTACCTGACCGCCGAGGTGGCTAACCCAGCGCCGCCGGCCTAAATCACGCCCAAATCTTGGGCTATTTCGGTGTGTCAGCAAATCAGTCAATACCTCCCAGCTGGAATTCAAGTCGGGTAAATCGAGGTTAAAGTAGAATGTCCAATCTCCTGCAAGATAAGGTAGCCATCGTCACCGGCGCCGGTCGGGGCGTGGGGAGGGGCGTGGCTCAGCTGATGGCCGAGGAAGGCGCCAAGGTGGTGGTTGTGGATCTGGGGGTTAACGTTGACGGCAGCGGCGCCGGCCAATTGGTCGCCGAACAGGTGGTTGCGGAGATCCGCGAGGCGGGCGGCGCCGCCGTCGCTTGCGCCGAATCAGTAGCTACCATGGAGGGCGGCGAGAAGATCGTTCAGACCGCCATCGACAGCTTCGGTAAATTGGACATCGTGGTCACCTGCGCTGGAATCCTGCGCGACCGCATGGTATTCAACATGAGCGAGGAGGAGTGGGACGACGTAATTGCGGTCCACCTGAAGGGCACTTTCTCGGTGGTCAAGCACGCCTGCATTCTCTTCCGGCAGCAACGCTCGGGCCGGGTCATTACCTTTAGCTCCGCCTCCGGACTGTACGGTAATTCCGGACAGGCGAATTACGGGGCCGCCAAGGACGGGATAGCCGGATTTACCCGCGTAGTGGCTCGGGACATGGGGCGTTACGGGGTCATCGCCAACTCCATTTCCCCCAGCGCCTCCACCCGTATGACCACCAGCGTCCCCGAAGAAGCCCGCAGCTTGCGGACCGCCCGGGGCATCACCAGCGGTACCTCTACCACGCTGAGAGGCGAACCGGAGGATGTAGCCCCCTTTGTCACCTGGCTGGCCTCCGACGAATCGGCCCACGTAAACGGGCATGTCTTCCATGTGACGGCCGGCCTGGTCAATTTGCTGAACGAGCCCCACCCGGTTAAGACCATTCACAAGAACGGGCGCTGGACCGTCGAAGACCTGGTTAAGGTATTCCCGGCTACTCTGGGGCTGGAGCTCCACAATCCGGCGCCGGCTCCTCCTCCCGGGAGCTAAGTTCCCAAAGCATCCGCACCCAGGTTTAAACGCAGATCGGATTAGAGGAAGGACCCATGTTTCGGAATTTTAGTGCTTCTTACGCCGGCCACGTAGTGGACGATAATCTCGGGTTCCAAGGTACCCCCGCCAACGACCGCCGCTATCCCAACGAAAGGCTGGCTCAAGCCTTTGGGTGGGCCCTGGATTTCTCCCAGCATCTGGAAGCCTTGGGTTTCGACGAGTTCTGGATGGCTGAGCACCACTTTCAGCCGGAAGGCTATGAGTGCATACCCAATCTGCTGATGTTGAGCCTTTATCTGGCTGGCAACACGGAAAGGCTGAGGTTCGGCTGCGGCTTCAACATCACTCCCATGTGGCATCCTTTGCGCCTGGCCGAAGACTTCGCCATGGCGGATATCCTGACCAATGGGCGTGTGATTTTCGGCGTGGGACGAGGTTATCACTCTAGGGAAGTGGAAACCTTCGATGCCCCCATGCTGGACGGGGATGCCAATCGGGAATTGTTCGAAGAGCAGCTGGAAATTATTATCAAGGCCTTCAGTACGGAGTCTTTTTCCCATCAAGGCAAGCACTACCGCCTTCCGGCCGATGTGCCCTATCGGGGCTATCAGTTGGAGGAGTTGAGCCTGGTGCCCCGACCTTTGCGCCAGCCAGTGGAGATCTGGCAACCCCTGGTCAGCGGGACCGCGCGGGGCATCGATTTCATGGCGAAAAAGGGCATCAAGGCGTTGGTTGCCAATACTCCGGAACCGGCCAGGAGGGAACGGGTAACCATGTACCAGGAGGCCAGTAAAAAATATGGCCGAAATCTGGAACTGGGTCAAGACATAGCCTTCGGTTACCGGCTCTTTATCGGCGAGACCAAGGAGAAGGCTATTGAAGAAGCCCGGCCCTACTTTGAGGAAGCGATGAAGTTTGCCGCCCCCTTGGGGTTGATGCAGCTACGGCCCGAGCAGATAGAGGCCGTGGCCAACCCCGGCGCTGCTCGCGGCGTAGAGCTGCCTACTCTGGAATCGGCCGTGGCCAACAATGTCTGGCTTTGCGGGCCTGCGGAGTCCATTGTGGAACACCTGAAGGGAGTGGAGCAAGAGTACCCGGGCGTGGAACGGGTCAACCTCGGCTCCGTAATGGGAATGCCCCAGGCCGTGTTCAAAGACCAACTGACTAAGTTTGCCGAGGGCGTGCTGCCCGCGTTCAGCACATAGAACCCGGCAACTAAAACCCCGCCGCAGGGGAGGCTCGTTATTTTTGTTGGTGAAATAGACCGGACCTCCGGTCTGGTTTTTCATCTCGCCTAACCGAGCGTGACTGGCGTCCCAACCCTTGATGGCCTCCCCTATTACGCGCCAGACCGACCCGGTGCTATAACCTGATGCTGTAGTTCGGCGTTACGATGATTCGTATTTGTCGAGTCAGCTCGCAGGTTCAGCAAAGTTAGCTCCGTTTTCCGACCAAGCAGCACTAACTATCCCAAAATGTCACTCCGAACCCTTCGACGTTCCTCAGGATAAACTCCGCGAGGGATCAAAAATCCCTGGGAACATAGTCCCGACAGCATTGGCTATGGTGTAACAGTAGTGCCGATTTAGGGGGTATTAGGCCCAGGATTTAGATGCCTCAGTCGCTGCGTCCTTCGGTATGACATGGATCGTTTTGAGATATTTACTAATCTGCTGAAAACGTTCCAAAGTATGCAAGTGTTAGTTGAACTAAAGGAAATCGAGCAATACAATGCGACACCAGCACTTAAAATATTCATGCTGGAAGGTTCACTAGGCGGCATCTTTGACCAATAAGCCTTCGCCCGACGCAACTGGACGACCAAATTTTCTTCTACGGGCATTCGGGCAAGCCAGGCAAATTCTTCCAAAACAGGGGGAGGGCGATGAAAGTCGTAGCAGTTTTATACCCCGGAGGTGCGTCGGCCCAGGAAACTCCGGAATTATTGGGATGCGCCGAAAATGCCCTGGGCTTGCGTGACTTTCTAGAGTCAGCGGGCCACGAGTTGGTCGCTTTGACCGACGCGGGAAGCGGGCTTGAGTCCCAGCTTCCTACCGCCGATGTGCTGATCGCCACCCCTTTCTGGCCCGCCTACATCACGAGAGAGCGCATCGAAAAAGCGCCTAATCTGAAGCTGCTTCTCACCGCCGGGGTGGGGTCGGACCACTTCGACTTGGCTGCCGCTGCCGAGCGGAACATCACGGTAGCCGAGATAACCGGCAGCAACGTGGTTAGCGTGGCAGAGCATGTGGTAATGCAGATTCTGGCCCTAGTCCGGAACTACCTGCCCGCGTATCAGGAAGTGGTGGACGGCGGATGGGATATTGGGAAAATCGCCGCACGTTCCCACGACCTGGAGGACAAGTCGGTGGGCATTGTCGGTATGGGGCGTATCGGCCAGCGGGTGGCAGCTCGATTGCAGCCCTTCGATGTCCAGCTACATTACTTCGACTATCGCCGGCTAAGTACCAGCGAAGAACAGGTGCTGGGCGCCAGATACAAACAGCTGGACCCGCTGATCCGGGAAAGCGACGTGGTCAGCATCAATATCCCCCTAACACCTTCTACCCAGGGCCTTTTTAACCGGGAAAAGCTCTTTAGCATGAAGTCGGGGGCCTATCTGGTCAATACTGCCCGAGGGCGCATTGTCGATACCGACGCATTGGTTGAAGTGATGGAATTGGGCCACCTGGCGGGCTACGCCGGGGACGTTTGGTATCCTCAGCCGGCGCCCGCGGACCACCCCTGGCGCGAAATGCCTAACCATGCGATGACGCCTCACGTTTCGGGGACGTCATTAGAGGCCCAAAAACGCTACGCCGATGGCATTCGCGAATGTCTGGTCAGCTTCCTGGCCGGAGAGCCGCTGGACCGAGACTACATCATCGTGGAAGGCGGCCGCGTCACCAGCCCCAGTTATAGCTATGCCTATCAAATCTAGGGCTGCGGCTGGGCCGGTAAGGGGGCCGGCCCCCTTTTAAACTCAACCTCGCCCGGTATTAGGCAGCGGACTCCTGAGCGGAAGAGGCGGCCGTCGTGTAGGGGGGGTGGGTTAGAAAATGGAATGTCAAGACTCCCCTCATGCCCTGAAGGAAAAGGTAAGCAGGGAGTACCTGCATAACGAGTAAACGCGCCACATCCGGTGACCCTTCCACTGGAATCCAACCCAGGGCCAACAATGGAATCCGGCTGATCCAGAAGTAGAAAAAGAGGGAGACCGCAGTCAGTCTGACTCGCTTGAGCACGCCGTAGGACAGCAAGGCCATCAGGCCAGATTCGACTACGACCCAAGCGAACTGGCCTCCACTCCAAAGGTTCTCGACCTCCGAGTCGAAACCGGAAAACAGCAATAGAGCGTTGAGCAAGCCCACGGCAGCCCAGGAAAATCCTGCGATCCATGCCCAGCGCAGGCGCCCGCGCGCTTGCGTGATGTCCCTTCCAATTAGGACTCGATTCAAGAATCGGTTCAATCTTCGGCCTGTTTCCAGCCTTGGGTGGAATCCCGGTCGACTACTATCATGGGAGCGGGATTGGGGCACGATTCGCCTGGAGAGGATTCAGCCGGCGGGCGGTAAGCCGGGGCAGCACCGTCAGACGAGAAGTTGAAAGAGCAGTCCAAGGATCGGGCGAGCCGCGGAACAGCTAGCCTATAAAAAGCTAATCCCTTAAGGGTATAGTGCCCCAAGAAATGCTGTCTGGACTATCAGACAGGGCCTGCTCCTTAGCCAGGTCCCGAATCTGCAGGAGAGTGGCGTTGACCTCCGGCGTCAGAAAAGTCCAATCCGGCTCCTCCGGTATCCAATAGGGCGAGTTTATGCGGACCACTTTCCCATCTTTGGCGTTGAGATAGATCCCGAACTTGGAGGTATATTGCATTGCTCTAAGCCATCTCTCTAACTGTTTAACGGCTGTGCTTAAACCAGAACCGGCTGCACCGTCACCGTCTCTAAACGGCTGGGACCGGTGGAGATTATCTGCACTGGACATCTTACCAGGGTTTCGACTCTTTGAATGTAGCGGATGGCGTTAGCAGGCAGCTGGTCTAATGTGGTAGCGCTGGCGGTAGGCTGGTCCCACCCGAGGAACTCCTCATATACCGGCTCGCAGTGCTCCAGAAGGGAAGTATCGGCTGGGAAGTAATCTATATCGCGACCGTCAGCCCGATAGCCGATACAAATCTTCACGGTGGGGAATCCGTCCAGAATATCCAATCTGGTCAAGACTATCCCGGTAAAGCCATTGATCTGTCGGCTGTAGCGGGCGGCGATCGCGTCGAACCAGCCTACCCGGCGGGGTCGACCGGTGGTAGTCCCATATTCGTGCGCCTTTTCCCGCAACAGGTCGGCGGTCTCGTCCTTCAGCTCCGTGGGCATGGGGCCGCTACCCACTCGGGTAGAATAAGCCTTGAAGACTCCCAGCACCTCGGCTATGGACTGAGGATTTAGCCCCAAGCCGGTGCAGGCCCCTCCAATGGAAGAGGAAGAGGACGTCACGTAGGGATAAGACCCGTGGTCCAGGTCCAAGAGAGTACCCTGCGCCCCTTCCAGCAGCAGGCGCTTGTCTCCCGCCAACAGATCTTGCACGATCTTTTCGGTGGATTCCACGTAGGGCCGGAGCCATTCCGCCCATTCCCGGCACTTGGTCAGAATTTCATCCAGATCCAACGGTTCTTTGCCGTAGATTTTGGTGATCAGGGCGTTTTTGAAGTCCAAGGTCTGTTTTAATTTGTTCGGCAGGCTCTCGCCACCCATCAGGTCCCCAACCCGTATCCCCGTCCGGCCGGCCTTGTCCATGTAGGCCGGACCCACTCCCTGACCCGTGGTGCCGATGGCGCCGGAACCTCGGGCCTCCTCTTCCAGGTTGTCGAGCAATATGTGGTAGGGCATTATGACGTGGGCTCGCTCGCTGAGGTACAAGCGGCTGGTGTCTATACCCCGGGAGGCCAGCATCTCCAGCTCACCGGCCAGCACATCCGGGTTCACCACCACGCCGTTGCCAATGATGCCGTAAACGTCGGGCCAGCAGATGCCGGATGGAACCAGGTGCAACTGAAAAGTGCCCTGGTCATTTACAACGGTGTGGCCGGCATTATTCCCGCCGGCATAGCGAACCACGTAATCGACAATACCGGCCAGGTAGTCTATGACCTTGCCTTTGCCTTCGTCACCCCATTGGCCGCCGATCAGGGCATAGGCCGGCATTGTGCCTTCTCCAGCTTGGATCTTGACCACTCTGCAGGCCCATTTAAGGGCTCCGGAGCAGGCCAAATGGGAGTATATCAAAACCAGTCTGGGTTGGAAAGGCAAGCTTGGCGGGGGTGCAGGGTCAATCGGCCTGCTTCGGCTGTCTATCCTGCCTCATTAGAAGGGCGGGGGCGACCGCCAGCAACGACAGCCCTCCAGCCACCTGCAGGAAGTCGTGGAACAAAGCTAGACCGGCGGCGGCGTAGGCCTCCATGCGAAGTCTTGCTGCCTCCGGAGCCTCGCCGGGTAGGGGCACCGGCGACTCCAGTCCGGCGGTGAGCCCCTGAAAGTGCTCCACTCCCCAGGCCGATAGCGCCGCCAGCCCCAGGGCCATCCCCATCATTCTAGCGACCACCACCAGCGATGCGGCGGTTCCCCGATAGTCGTTTCCGGCGGGCTCCAGGGCCCGGGCCATTATTGGGGCGATGACCAGGCCGAATCCCGCCCCGACCATCCCCAGGTGCAAGCTCAATTTCGGGTCTTCAACTCCAATGGGCCAGGTGCCCACCAGGAACAAACCGGCGGCACACAACAGCAAGCCGACTATCGTAACCACCCTGATTCCGGCACGATGCATTAGCGCGCCTCCCAGCACGGCGCCGGCAGGAATAAATACGGTCATACGGAGTAGCCATAATGCTCCGGTAAATGGTTCTTTGCCCATCACCGTATTGGCCATCAACGGCACGGTAACCATAGCGATAATCAGCGCCGTCCCCACCAGCAACTGGGTGCCGGTGGCCGTGAGAAAGGCCCAGGAGCGGAACAGGACTGGGGACAGCAGAGGCTGGGGGACCCGGGATTCCAGCTGCACCAGCGTCAGGGCCAGGAGCAACCCGGCCGCGCCGACCAGGAAGGGAGTCGGCGAGGATAGGGTGAACAGTCCCTGCCGGGATAGGGCCAGGGAGAGGACCAGCAAGGCGGCCACCAGCAGGGCCCCACCAGCGTAGTCTACTTGTGCCTCCCGGTTCCGCTGATTGGGGAGCCAGAACAAGGCAACCAATAGCAGCGCGGCTTGGGGCAGGTTGAGCCAGAAAATCCAGCGCCAGTTGGCCAGCTCCACGATGGCGCCTCCATAGGCCGGTCCCAGCATAGACCCGGCCTCGGCCGCACCCCCAACTATGCCCAAAGCCAATCCTCGACGCTCCGGGGGCAGCAGGGTGCTGGCCAGGGCCATCCCGATGGGGATGGCGGCTCCCCCGCCCACGGCTTGAATCACCCGACTTGCCACTACCCAGCCCAGATTGCTGGATATGGCGACCATTGCGCTCCCCAAGATGAAGACGAGCAAGGATGCCTGGTAAACGCGGGGATAACCGTACACATCTGCCAGCCGCCCGATCAGAGGCATCGCCGCTGTGTATCCCAGCAGGTAGGCGGTGATGATCCAGGAGGCCCGGTCCAGGTCGGTGGCGGGGATTTTCAGGTCCAGCATCACGCTGGGCAGGGCAGTGACCACCACCGTTTGGTCCAGCGCCGTCATGAAAGCCCCCAGACCGATTACGGTCAGCGCCCAGGGGACAGAGATGCAAGGTTGGGCTGGAGGCATGGAGCGGCGCATTTAGAGAGGTGGGGTTATTTCCACCGGCACGTCGATATCATCCAGGGAAAGCACCCGGACGGCATCCGCGATGTCGGTGGAGATCACCTGCCCGGTGATCACTACTCGCACCAATAAACCACTGGATTGTTCCAACCATAACTCCAGCATCACATCAAAACCCGGAGCGGCGTTGGGCACCAGGGTAGACAGGTCGCCGGAGTCCACCCGACCCTGAACTAGATACACTGGGCGCTCCCCAAGATATTTAGCGCCAACCAAGCTGGGGGACTGGATCGAACCGAGGATAGCCGAGAGGGTCAGCCCCAGATTGGCGAAGTTGACCGGCAGCAATTCCATGCTGACCTCCTCCCATTTCCCAGTAAAGAAGTTGGTCATATAAGCCTGGTCAGCCATCACCACCATGTCGGTTTCAACATAGGTGCCGCTAACCTGCGCTTCCACGGTGAATCGGAATCGGTCCGGGTTTGCCACTACTCCGTAAACGCGGCTCATCTCCAACCCCGGCAGCAGCTCGGTGGTGCCCTGGAGCTGGTCCAGGGAGAAGGAAGCGTAGCTCAGTTGGTTCAGCTGGCCGATGGCCTGATCCAGGATCGCCTCCGGGTTGACGTTCAGCTCGGGGGTAGGGGTGGGGGTACTGGCACAGCCGGTACCGGTCGCCCCGAGACTAATTGTGAGGAATAGGGCGAATGCCGCCAAAACCGGCGCCGATGAAAGCTGGTAGATGGTCCAGGTCTCTCGGTTCAACTTGACCAGCCTTTTCAATGCAAATCTGATTCCCATCAGCAATCTGTTGACACCTGAAGAAAATACAAAACTTGGGAGATCCAAATCCCCCTCAGTCCCCCTTTCTAAAAGGGGGATATAGGAGCCTGTCCTATAGACCCTTCTTGGGCTGGCATTAGAGGGACTGTGGTGGGCGTCGGTTCCCCGATAGCATCGGGGTCGTTTTTACGCCGTTGGGAGAATTGGTGGGCCTGCTGTGCGCCGCCGGCCTTTCAGTTCC
>JAKZUA010000069.1:0-5451 GCA_047516825.1 Dehalococcoidia bacterium | reverse complement strand
CTCCAGCAGAGTTTCGCGACTCGCCGCGTTCAGGTCTAGTTCAGTGTCCACCTCCCTGGTATGCCACAACTCCCCCGGCCATGCCAGCGTTTTTCCAACGGCTTTGAGCCAATTCACCTCATCAAGTCTGAACAGTTACCCCCTTTGACATTCCTTTTGACATCCTTCCGGCAGCCTATATAATCGCCACCAACATCACAGACCAGCGGTGGAGGGTTAGGAAATGGCGCAGAGCAAAATTGCCTTTGTGGCGGCGCGGGGTCCCAGGACCGACCTGATCAAAAGCCTGGCGCCTCCCGACGTGGAAGTGACCCTGGTTGATTTGCAGTTACCGGAGGAGGAGAAGAAGGCCCTCTGTCTCGACGCCGACGCCATCATCTCCTCCCAAGTCTCCACCGAAGTTCTGCGCCAATGCCCCAATGTCCGATTGATTCAGACCTTGAGCGCTGGGTTCGACCGGCTGGACATTGAAGCCATCGGTGAGATGGGGATACCCATCGCCAACAACGGCGGGGCCAACGCTATCGCCGTCTCGGAGCAGACCATCGCCCTGATGATCGCCGTCTCCAAAAAGACCATGCTGCATTGGGAGACCGCCGCCAGGCAGCGCCAGTGGCGCGGGAACATGTCGGGCCTCAACATGTTTGAAATCACCAACAAGACCGTGGGCATCGTGGGGCTGGGACGTATCGGCAAGCAGGTGGCCCAGCGGCTCAAAGGCTTCGAAACCACGACCCTTTACTACGACATTGTAGATATCCCGACCGATGTCCAAGAGCGGCTCAATGCCAGGCCGGTCGATTTTGACGAGTTGATACATGAGTCGGACATCGTGAGCCTGCACGTTCCGCTGAATCGCCGGACCCGCGGCCTGATCTCCGACCGGGAGCTGGCCATGATGAAGCCGACTGCCTATGTTATCAATGCCTGCCGGGGGCCGGTGGTGGACGAGATGGCATTGTATGACGCCCTGAAAAGCAACCAGATTGCCGGAGCGGGGTTGGACGTATTGGAAGTGGAGCCTACGCCGGAGGACAATCCGTTATTTGACCTGGACAACGTGGTTATCACGCCCCACATGGCGGGCACCAGCCACGAAACCGACTTGAGAGCCGCCGACTTTGCCTACTCCAACATCCTGCGAGTGCTGGCCGGCGAGCCGCCCCAGTCTCTGGTTACTCCCGAGGATTAGCTCCTAAAATAAACCCAAGGGAAACCCGCCGGGGTCGGCCCGGCTGTCCCGCTCTGGCCTGGGTATAGCGGGAGCAGTTAGCAAGCACCGAAATTTCATGGCGGGAGCGGAAGGAGAAAAAGCATGGCTCGAGTCCACGATAGAGGCGGTTGGACCCCCAAAGAGCCCATCGAGCCCATTGATCAGGGCGAGCACCAGCTGATGGATTGGGAGCGGCGCATGGATGCCCTGCACGGGGTGCTGGGCGCCAAGGGATACAGAACCGTCGATGAGATGCGGCGCGCCATTGAAGGCCTGGAGCCCCAGCAGTACGAGGCCCTCAGTTACTACGAGCGCTGGACTGCGGCTTTAGAGATACTCATGGTGGAAAAGGGCGTGCTGACTACCGAGGAGATCGACCGAATGGTCGCGGCAATCGAAGCGCGGGAGCGGTAGCGATGCCTGACGGCGCTCCGGTCAGGTTCAGGCTCGAGGACCGAGTACGGGTGCGGGTCGGCTCGCCTCCGGGCCACTTTCGCACGCCCTTCTACATCCAGAACCAGGTTGGGCGGGTGGTCGATTATTGCGGGGCCTTTCCCAATCCGGAATCCCTGGCCCACGGTGGGGACGGACTGCCCAAGCAGCCCCTGTATCGGGTGGAGTTCCTTCAATCCCAGATCTGGGACAACTATGGCGGCCCGCCCGCTGACAAAATCTTGGTGGACATTTACCAGCATTGGCTGGATCTGGCCTAAGGGCTGGGTGAAAGTAATTGGCGGCGTGCCATTCGCCCTGAGACTGTCGAACCATAAACGGCTGACTTGGACACACTCTCAAAAGCACAGGAGGCGCTGATGAGCGACCATCAGGAGGGGCTAGGCGATCATCCGGAGCATCCCGGCCAGGAGCC
Source organism: Dehalococcoidia bacterium (assembly GCA_047516825.1). Classification (GTDB taxonomy): domain Bacteria; phylum Chloroflexota; class Dehalococcoidia; order Lucifugimonadales; family UBA3495; genus JADFQT01. Next base: position 3,370 of record JAKZUA010000069.1, on the reverse strand, counting down.
GGATGGAGATCTGGGATACTACGCCCGGCGGGCCCAGGCGATGGAAGCCCTGCTGGTGGAGAAGGGAATTTGCACCCGGGAAGAGGTCCAACGCCAGGTCGACGAAATGGAAGCCAAATCTCCAATGGACGGCGCAGGGGTGGTGGCCCGAGCCTGGCTGGACCCGGATTTTAAGGCTCGACTACTGGAGGACGCTCCCTCAGCCCTGGTTGAGCTGGGCTACAGCCTGCCGGAGGCTACTCCCCGGCTGGCCGTGGTCGAAAACACCCACCAGGTTCACCACCTGGTGGTCTGCACTCTTTGCTCCTGCTATCCGCGAATGCTGCTGGGCAGGCCTCCCGACTGGTACAAAAGCCTGGCCTATCGCTCCCGAGCCGTGGTCGACCCCCGGGGCGTCATGCGGGAGTTCGGCCTGGATCTCGATAACACTGTGGAGGTAAGGGTGGTGGACAGCACTGCCGACCTCAGATATTTGGTCCTGCCGCGCCGGCCCGTTGGCACCGGCAACCTTAGCGAGCAAGAGCTGGCGGGGCTGGTAACTCGGGACAGCATGATTGGTGTAACCGAAGCCCGGAACCCCGAGTTCGTACTCCCGAGATGATAGCGGGCGGTTAAAGGGGTGGGACGTTAAACAAAAAGGCCTCCCCCTGGCAGCTGGGAGTGGCCTTGGCAATTCCGCATCGATTACGTAAGTATGATGCGCCAGCCCACTTTCCCGTCGAGGGAGTTGCTGTTATCGGGTCAACTCCGGCCAGAATCGCTCTTCCTTCCAGGGATCGGCGTTGTTGCTGTAGCCGCGCTGCTCCCAGAATCCGGGGGAATCTTCCGCCATCAACTCGATTCCGTTGATCCATTTGGCGCTTTTCCAGGCGTAGCGACTGGGCACTATCAAACGTAAGGGCCAGCCGTGGTCTCGGCCCAACTCCTCGCCGTTCTGGCGGTGGGCCAACAACCCTTCATTCAGGGCCACCTCCAGGGGAAGGTTGGTGGTGTAGTTGGCGAAACAGTGAGCCATCACAAAGTTGGCCTGGGGCAGCGGCTTGGCCAGTCCGACCAAGCTGGCAAAAGTCACCCCTTCCCAGCTATTATCCAGGGAACTCCACTGAGTAACGCAGTGGAAGTCAGCGGTCATTCGGACCCAATCCAGCTTGGAGAACTGATCCCAATCCAGTTCTACCTCCTGCTCCACCAGCCCGAAAACCCTTATTTTCCAACTCTTGAGGTCTACCTTTGGCGTTGAGCCGTAGGTGAGCACTGGAAACTTCTGGCTCAGAAATTGGCCGGGTGGCACGCGCTCCCCCTGGTCCGGAGCCGCTTTCACCTGGTCTGGCCTTTTCATCCCGAATTGAGGTTCCAATACAGATACTCCTGGCTTTGCAGCTGAGGGTCCTATTTGGGGCAGCCGAGATCAGCCCGGAATATGGTAGTGCTGGGGGAATTGGGTGTCAAACGACGCCGAGTCAACCCTAAGGGATGACCTGAATCTGCCCCACCGGTCCCTCGGTAATTCGCCCAACCACCACGGCGCCCGCGACGCCGGTAGATTTCAACTCGTCCAGCAACTCCTCCTGCTTCTCAGCGGCCACCGCTATCAGCAAGCCGCCCGAAGTCTGGGCATCGCAGAGCAACAACTGCTCCTGTTCGCTTAAATCGGGATGCCACTGGGCCGACCCGGCGACGCTTAGCAGATTGCGATGGGTACCCCCAGGCGCCACCCCCTGCTCCAAAAGCTCCCACGCGCCCGGCAGCACGGGCACCTTGCCCAGTTGGATTTCTGCGCCCACCCGGCTCCCCTTTACCATGGACTGCAAATGTCCCATCAGACCGAAACCCGTGACGTCGGTAGCGGAATGCACCCCAACTTTGACCATGGCATTGGCACCATTCCAGTTGAGGGCGGACATGGTGGCCACGGCCTCTTGCAGGACCTGGGGCGGGCAAACACCCTGCTTGCCGGCGGTGGTTATGATGCCGGTTCCCAAGGGTTTGGTTAGCACCAGCACATCTCCGGGCTGAGCAGCGGCGTTGGTGACCTGCTTGCCCGGCTCGACCGTGCCCACCACTGATAGGCCATATTTGGGTTCCGGGTCATCCACCGTATGGCCCCCGACGATCAAGCATTCAGCTTCGGCCGCCTTGGAGTAGCCGCCTTTCAGCACTTCCCCAAGAATGTCCTTATCCAGCGTCGCGGGGAACCCAACGATATTCATGGCCAATAGAGGGGTCCCGCCCATGGCGTAAACGTCGCTCAAAGAGTTGGCCGCCGCGATCTCGCCGAATTGGAAGGGGTCATCGACTATCGGCGGGAAAAAATCGACGGTCATTATCAGGGCGACATGGTCGTTTATGCGGTAGACAGCCGCGTCATCCCCTGTCTCCGTCCCGACTAACAGATCGGGGTGAGTAATTATCGGGACATGCTTCAGGACCTGAACTAGGTCCTCCAGGCTGAACTTCGCGGCTCAACCGGCGCAGTGGGAGAGCTCGGTCAGACGGAGTTCCTTACCCACCATTAGGCTTCCTCCTAGGGCAATGTCGCGTGTCATCGCCTGCCCCATTGCGGAGAGCGGAACCGGTCCGGTTGGCGCGCAGATACAGCAGGGGCAGGTAATCACGATACATTAGTTGCCGGTGCTTCACAACACCCGAGCTGGCGATACATCGAATTTTCCGCTGGCCAACGCCCACGAAGGCCGTTGGTTGGGGCAATTGGGGCTTGCTACGCTAGCGATCGACGTATCAATCCATTATGCTCACTAGTCCAATGGGTATGCGGCCTTTCTAAAGGTCCGAGTTGAAGTGCAGGAGCGCTTGTGCAGTTTAGCTATTACAGAATCAACAGGCCCACGTTTATATCGAGATAGCACTACCAGAGGGGGCTGTTGAAGTCTTGGAGGAATCCCTGGCTATAAACGGGATTTGGGAAGTTCCGGTCAGGCTCGGCAGCCCGCCGAGCCTGACCAACCCTGAACTGGAGGAACTGGAAGCCCGGGACTAGGGCAACTAACTCCGGTCCAAATGGCGGCTGTTCTCGCCCTGGTCCTGCTTAGGCCCGGGCCGATAGAGCCGGTTCCAGCCGGTCCGCCTCCAGGACGGGAGAAGCGTCACGGGATGGCGCGCGGTGAGGAGAAGTCCCCGGCGTAGTCGTAAGCCCACATTTCCCATATGGCTAAAAAGCTTTCTCAGTAATTCGTCGATGGTATTTCAACTATTGTCTAATTATGGGCCTTTTTTGCGTGTTCCCAGCTATAATAACTCCATGATATGTCACTTTGCAGTAAAATGCCGTAGGCATCATGGAGGCACCTGATGGGTGACGGCGAAAAAGCCCCTCTCCGGCTCCAATTCAACCCCAAAGTCCGCCTGGAAT
>JAKZUA010000068.1:0-7816 GCA_047516825.1 Dehalococcoidia bacterium | reverse complement strand
TTGACGCTAACCCGTTCGACGGGAATGGAGAGGGCGCCGGCAGTCTGCTCGGTCATAGCCCCGACAAAGGGCGCCAGCCGGGGTTTTTGCGCCAATATTGTAGCATCAACGTTAGATATGCGCCAAGAAGCAGCCTCCAGCAGCTCCGCCACCTTGGCCAGTAGAACCAGGCTGGAAATATCTTTATATGCGGGGTCCGTGGCAGGAAAGTGGGCGCCTTTGTCCCCCAAATTTCCGGCTCCCAGCAGGGCGTCCATCATGGCGTGGATCAGCACGTCGCCGTCGCTATGGCCGACCATTCCTTGATTGTGGGGAATGGTTACTCCTCCCAGCACCAGCCGGCGTTCCGTCCCCAAGCCGTGGGCGTCGAACCCGATGCCGACTCTAAATGTCACGACAAGCCAATCTGTAAAAATGGGCGAGATTGCCAACCTGGCCTGTGGCAGTCGCCGAGAGGAATAGAAGTCATGGGGTTGGCTGTTCCGAGTATCTGCGGGTCAGGAGGGCTTCGGCAATGATCAGGTCATCCGGAGTCGTTATCTTCAAATTTTCGTAGGAACCCAGAAACATCTGTACCGGATGGCCCAACTGCTCCACCATCGCGGCGTCATCGGTCACCGGCTCCCGGCACTGCTGATGGGCCCGCTGCAACAGATCGTAACGAAAAAACTGGGGGGTTTGGGCGGCCCAGAGCCCTTCCCGGGGAGGCGTTTCTTTAACCATCTTTTCGGGAGAAACTACCTTGATGGTGTCCTTAACCGGCACCCCGGCCAGCGCGGCTCCGCAACCCCTGACCGCATCCCAGCCGCGTTCCAGCAGGGATTGGTCCAGGCAGGGTCGGGCGCCGTCGTGCACCAGCACCCAGTCGTGGGGACCGAGAGATTCCAGCCCGTGCCTCACCGAATCCTGGCGCCTGGCTCCGCCGGCGCAAACCCTGGAGACCTTGCTATATTTTCGCGAGTCCACCAGCTCTTTGCCCAAGCCAAGGGACTGCTGGGAAAGCACTAATGCGATTCGAGCGACGGGGGGGAATGTGTCCAGCTGGTCCAAGGAATGGGCGATCAGGGGCAGGCCCAAAAGGGGAGCGAATGCCTTGTCGATGCCCCCCATCCGGGTACTGGATCCGGCAGCCACCACTATGGCTCCTAAGGTGGGAGGCGGTTTCTCCGGACTCTGAAGAGGACCGGGAAGAGGGCCAGAGGACATACCCTGGTCAGCCGTTCCTGGATTGGGCAAAAATGATTCGACCCGCTGCGGTTTGCAGAACTCGGGTTACCACCACGTCGTGGTAGGCATTGATGTAGCGCCGGCCTCCTTCCACAACCACCATGGTGCCGTCATCCAGGTAAGCCACGCCCTGGCCAGCTTCTTTGCCTTCCTGGACGATGTTGACCTGCATCTCTTCGCCCGGAAGCACCACCGATTTCAGCGCGTTGGCCAGCTCATTTACGTTGAGGACCTGGACTCCCTGAAGCTCGGCCACTCGATTCAGGTTGTAATCTGTGGTCAAGATGGAAGATTTCATAGATCGGGCCAGCTTCACCAGCTGGGAGTCCACCTCGTCTCCGGGGTCGACCCCCACGTCCAGCACTTCCAGCGAAACTTTATCTTCACCCCGGAGTTTGCCAAGCACTTCCAAACCGCGGCGGCCGCGATTTCTTCTCAAGGGGTCGCTGGAATCGGCGATATGCCGCAGCTCGTCCAGTACGAATCTGGGAACGACCAGAGTTCCTTCCACGAATCCGGTGGAGGTTAAATCCGCTATCCGTCCGTCGATTATGGCGCTGGTGTCTACCAGGATGGAGCCGTTACGGCCAAATTGGGGAGTCTCCTGACTGCGTCTACTCTCCAAGGCAGGGAATATCGCTCTCATATCCCGACCCCGCTGCACCCCCAGCCACAGACCGGTCATACCCAGAGTGAAGGTGACAATAAAGGGAAGGCCCCAGCCCGGCCAGCCGGTGAGCGTGTACAGGGGAATGGCGATCAGAGAAGCCACGATGAGCCCCACCAGCAGGCCGAGAATCCCGGCAACCAGAGTGGAACCGGGAATTGAGTTGATGTAGTCGATGGTCCTGTGCATTGGTTTCAGGGTAAGGTAAGGAGCCACCAGCGCGCCCAAAGGCAGGCCGGCGAGCAGCAGCCCCCAGGGCCAAAGAAGCCGCTCTTGGCCGGTGGAAAACTCCGACACGACCCGGCCCATTCTCCAACCCAAGACGCCGAAGCCGCCGGCTCCCAAAACTCGTACGGTCCAAATCTCAAACAATTATCTTTACCCTGCGCCAGGCGTACAGAAGGGCCAAGGTAGCTGGTATCATCCAGAGCATAGCACAAATCTTTAGATTGAGGAAGCAGCTATCTCCGCAGTTCCAGAAACCCGATCCCAAGCAGAATGGGCGTTCCCGGGTTCCCCAAATTGACTGGTCGCGGACCCCAAGTCGTGACTCCATGAGAAAACTTGCGCGAGCCAGCGAGGGCGGATAATATTACTGGCGACAGTCCGGGCCAGATCGTTGATGGCCGGTGTTGGCGCTAAAGATTTCCCCAAGCGGGGAGCAGTCATGGCAGCACTAAGCCTGTCCGAGTTGGATGCCATGACCATTGAGCGGGCCCAATCCCTGCCCTTTGAGCAGCGGGACGGGTTGCTGGACTTGATCCTTGCCGAGGGGCGGCGCCAATCCACGGAGTCCGTCTCCTACCGCACCGGCCTTTACAGCGACTATTTTGATGAGGACTTGACCAGGATGCTCAAGGTGCGGGCGATCAAGGTGCTGTGCCGGGGCACCACTTCCTCTGGTTTTGACGGAGTGGTAGTGGGGCAATCCGCCAAAGAGCAATATCGGGCCGCTTTCCATCACGTACAGACCACTTTGGCGGCGGCCCACACCAGCTTCAGCCGGGTGGTGACGCTGGTGGTGTTTTTGACCGATATGGATCAGTGGCCGTTGCTGAACGAGGTTTATAAAGAATTCGTCCCAAGCCAACCCTGCCGGGCGGTCATCGGCACCACCGGCTTGGCCCAAAAACCTTTGACGATAGAAATTGTGGAGTGCATCGCCTACCGGGTGGCCGGCTAGTCTGGGTCAAATTTCGGGAAAGGCAGGAAAGGGATATGGCACAGCTTACTCTCGCATACCAGGTTCGCAGCTACAGCACCGGGACTCGAGGACGGGCCATATGTAACACCCGCAATCACCACTGGGTCGCCGACGGCAGCGGTGGTGATGAAGTGGGAGCTGGGGAGCTATTCCTCTCGGGAATCACGGCCTGCGCGGTTAACATGGTAGAAGGAATCGCTGATACCGAGCATATTCTGCTGGACTGGATGGACGTTAGCGCCGAATCGTATCGAGATCCCGATAAGACACCGGGAGAGATTACGGTCTACAACGACGTGCGAATTCATTTCCAGATGTGGGGCGTCGACGACGACCAGGGGCAACACTTGGTCGACCTCTGGAAGCAGCGTTGACCCTTGTATGGCTCGGTCGCCGTGGCGACCCCCAATACCGCCGTTACCGCCAAGTTCTATCCGGAGAAATTCCGGTAAGCGGGATATTTCGTAGATAGAGTTTTGAAACCGGGCGAACAAGACCAGTAAGAAAGGTAGGAATTATGGAAGAATCGCTTTTGTCCAGGTTGGACCGCCGCATCGAATCTCGGTCGCTGTTGACCCATCCCTTTTATCAGGCTTGGCAGGCCGGCATCTTGAGCCAAGACGATTTGCGCGCCTACGCCCGCCAGTACTATTTCTTTGAAGCCAATTTCCCCAGGTTTTTGAGTTCCATCCACTCGCGCTGCCCGCAGAGGGAGGTGCGCCAAACGATTCTGGATAACCTTTGGGATGAAGAGCACGGCGAAGACAACCACCGGGCCATGTGGCTCGCCTTTTGCCGGGGTCTGGGGCTGGCCGAGGCCGAGGTTGTGGCCTCCAGCATTCACCCCCAGACTCAACAGTTGTTAGATACTTACACCAATATCTGCGGCGGGGCCAGCTTCCAGGAAGGCCTGGCCGCCATGTACGCTTACGAAGCCCAGGTGCCGGCGGTGTCTCTGGAGAAGATTCGCGGCCTGGTGGAGAATTACGGGTTCCAAAGGGACGCGTCGCTCCAGTTTTTCGAGGAGCACAGCACTCTGGACGAGGAACACTCGGCCCGGGAGGCCGCGGGAATCATCGCCCATACCGGGCTTCAGGATGAACCAGCCGTGGAAAGTGCCCTTCAGAAAGCGCTGGATGCCTGGTGGGGTTTCTTGGACGGGTTGGAGAATTTGCGAACCGCGTCGGCGGCGGACTAGAAATCAGGCTAATGGAGTAAACCAATGAGAATATGCTCTTTCTTGCCCAGCGCTACTGAAATGGTCTATGCCCTCGGGCTGGAAGACCAGCTTTATGGAGTGACCCACGAATGCGACTTTCCCATGGCTGCTAAAGATAAGCCGTGGGTGGTGCGCAGCGTATTTGACGGCACCGAGCCGACCAGCGGCGAGATTAGCAAGGTTATCTCGGAAAGGCTGGAGCAGGGGCTGGGAATCTACGATATAAACCAGGAGGTGATGCGGGCAGCCGAACCGGATCTTCTGCTGACCCAGGCCATCTGCGAGGTTTGAGCCATCTCCTCTCGGCAGGTTGCCGAGGCCAGTTTGGACCTGCCCAAAGAGCCGGAAGTCATCTCGCTGGACCCCCAGTACGTGTCCGACGTGTTGGAAGACATTCGCCGGATCGGTCGTGCCACCGGCGCCGAAGAAGCGGCCGAATCCCTGACCAGGAAGATGCAAGCCCGTATGGACGCCGTGGTGGAAAAGGCCGGCCAGGCCCTCGACAGGCCCCGGGTGCTGCATCTGGAATGGCTCGACCCGCTGATGTGCGGTGGCCATTGGGTGCCGGAAATGGTAGAGCTGGCTGGGGGGGCCAACTGCTTTGGCGACAAAGAGACCGGCTCCTTTCCCTTGGAATGGTCCAAAATCATGGAGAGCCAACCCGAGGTCATCATCCTGATGCCCTGCGGCTTCGACGTGAAACGAGGCCTGCAGGACTTGCCCCTGTTATCCCAAAAAGAGGGTTGGAATTCGCTGCCGGCCGTGCAGAACAATCGGGTCTACGTAATAGACGCGGGCGCATACACCAGCCGGTCCGGGCCTCGGCTGGTCGAGGGCTTGGAAATACTGGCCGAGATGATTCATCCCGAGCTGTTCTCCGGGATGATCCCCGAATCCGGAGCCCTGCGGCTTAACGGAAACCTGGTTGGGGCTGGGTAAACCGGTCATCCATTATTCGGCAACTATTCTATCGCCGAAGGCCATTCTGCCGGTTCCCTCAGGCAGATACAAAATATGGATGCTTTCCCGAGGGCGCCGGCAGATTCGAGCGATCTCGGTGGTCAAGTGAATCACCTCCCGCTCCAACGCCTCCGGCTCGGGTATCTTGGCTTTCAGTACCGTGACGAAAACCGGCCATTCTTTATCCTGTGCTGGAGCCCCGTCCTGCGCGTAGAACTCGTAAGACAGGGTGTGCAGCTTCACCCAGGTTCCACCCGCAGGCGTGCCAAAGATTTGGCCGGCGGCTTCCGCGATATTTGGGGTTAACCCGGGATCCAGGCGCAACCCAGTTGTGACAACAATCTCCACGTGCAATATTGGCAATTGCTCAACCCCTCCAGCGGCGTTTCAATCACTAACTTGGGTCGAAAACGTCATATTGGCAGCCGTCGGGTCGCTACGCTCGCCTATACCGGCGGCCACCCTTGAGGTATCTTCCGGGCATATCGGCAAGGCTGTCTTCATCTCAATCATGGCTAGCCTACTGGCTCCTAACGTACCGGGGTTCCTCGCTAAAAAGCTGGGTGAAAAAAGTGCCAGTCGGTTTATTCAGCTTCAGGTCGTTAACTATTTCCTGCCGGGTGAACCACCCCAGCACATCGCCCTCCTCGCTAAGGCGGGGTTCTCCCACACACTGGCAAAGATAGGCATACCATACGTGGTAATCGCAGCCCCGCCGGCATTGGTCGTATAATTCCAGCCCATCGGGAGCCTGTATTCCGCCCAGGGGTTCTACCGACACGACGCCCAGCTGAACCTCTTCATAAGCTTCCCGTAGAGCCGATTCCTGGGGTTCCTCACCCATCTCTATATGTCCTGCCGGAATGGTGTAATAGCCCACCGGATAGCGGCGGCGGCGAAAGAGGCAGTAGCGGTCCCCCTCCGGCTCTGGCCGCCATAGAATGGCCCCAGCGGAGAAATGCCGGAGCTCTCCGTCCGGCCGAAACTCCCACTTCATGGTCGGGTCGAACAGAAAGGCCCGCCGGTTGCCATGACCATTGTGTTCAAACCAATCGGGACGCCAGGAACCCCGGCGTATGGCCTCCCCATCTTCAATGCAGAACACCTGGGTTTCATCCAGCAGGCCAGGCTGGGACCGGTCTCCCAAAATGCCTTGAATCCGGCTCAGGATCGCAGACCGCTCCACTTTATAACTCCTCGCTGGCTAGGGTAACCAAGGCAACTCTCGGGAGTTGATCAATTCAAACTGGGCGGCCGACAATGCCGGCGGTATAATGGGCTGATTCGATTCTTACACGTAGGCGATTCCCCCACGGAGTATATATTGGCCGACCGAGAACGCCTGACCAGGACTTTGATGGATTTGATTCGCATCGACAGCCCCACCGGCGAGGAAGACGCCGTGGACCGGGAGGTGTCGGCGCGGCTCCAAGCCCTGGGTTTCCAAGCCTACCACGACTCTTTCCAGAACATTATCGCCAAGCTGGATGGCCCAGGAGAGCCGGTAATCCTCTCGGCCCACCTCGATACGGTGGAGCCGGGCCGGGGCATCAAGCCGGTGCTGGAGGGGGACATCCTCCGGTCCGACGGCACTACTATCCTGGGTGGGGACTGCAAGGCCGGCGTTGCCATAGTGCTGGAGGCTCTCACCGCAATGATCGAATCGGGAGCCCCCCATCTACCGATTGAAGTAGTTTTCACCCGGGCCGAAGAGGGGGGCCTGGTGGGGATTCACAACCTGGAATTCAGCCGACTATCTGCCACTCGCGGTGTGGTGTTCGACGGCGAGGGCACGGTGAACCGGCTGACCCTGGCGGCTCCCTCCCAAAACGTGGTTACCGCCCACATCCTGGGGCGGGCATCCCATGCCGGCGTGGAGCCGGAAAAGGGGATATCCGCGCTGCTAATCGCCGCCAAGATCCTCACCCAGCTGCCTCTGGGAAGAATAGATGAAGAGACCACCGCCAATATCGGCCGCGCCGAGGGCGGCTTAAAACGAAACATCATCCCAGAAACGGCTTTTCTCGACGGGGAGATCCGCAGCCGGGACCGGGGTAAGCTAGACCGGTATTCCCAGCAATTCCGGGAGGTCTTCGACCGCGTTGCGGCAGAATACCCCGAAGCCCGAGTATCCCTCGACATCCAGAACAGCTACCAGGCCTACCACCTGGAAAGCTCGGACCCGTCGGTAGAAATGATCACCAGAGCGCTGGAAAGGGTCGGCCTGGAACCCATCCTGGAGGCCAGCGGCGGCGGCTCCGATGCCAACGTTTTCATCGAAAAAGGGATTTCGGCCTTGCCGGTGGGGATCGGTGTCCACTCTTTCCACACCAAGGATGAAACCGCGGTGATATCGGAGGTACTAAGGGGGGCGGAGGTCTGCGAGCAGATAATTACCGGATTTTAGCGTCGGGTGCTGCTAGAAACTCGGACGGAAACCCCGATTCTCCCCAAGTCGTCGTTTTCTTAACGTCGATTATCGATATAATAGAGCGTTTGTGCAACGTATTACATACACTAGCATGTCGTGTAAGACTGC
>JAKZUA010000067.1:0-2584 GCA_047516825.1 Dehalococcoidia bacterium | reverse complement strand
GCAAAGAAGGCGTGGAATTCCTGAAGGCTGTCGTAGACCCGCTCGAAGCTCGCCGCATCCATCACCCAAACCACCCAACATCATCTGTCCAGCCATCCTACCAGACAACTCGTCGTTGTAGTACTAGGCTGGCGAGGCGATTCCCACTTTCATCTGTTTCTGGCCGACGCTACCAGTGGGGAAACCACCCAGCTCACCGATGGAGACTGGGATGACACCGGCCCGCTCTGGTCTCCCGACGGAGCCCATATAGCCTTCGTATCCGGCAGAAATGAGGATCGGGACATCCGGGCTGGAACCGAAGCCTACGTGATTTCCCTCTCGGGCGGCGAGCCCCAGCTGTGGTCCGAGGGCCTGGCCGGAGTGGGAGCCCTGGCCTGGTCCCCACACAGCGACAGGCTGGTAGCCGTGGCCTCGGAGTCGCCGGGCTACATGGTTGTCTGGCAGGGCTGGCTCTACCTCCTGGAACCGGGGAGCCCTCCCCAACGCCTTACCGATGACTCATTCCGGCCCTGCCTGGGGTTCCCTCCCTGGAGCAGATCCCCGGAAATCCGCTGGACCCGAGACGATCGCATTATCTTGCTGGGAGACCGCCGCGGGGAGTCCTATCTGTACCAGGTGTCCGCTACTACCGGGGAAGCGACAGCCCTGCTGGGCGGCGGATGCCAGAGTACCGATTTGACGCTGGATGCCGGCGCAGACATGGCAGCCATCCTTTCTTCATCCCCCGGCGTTCCAGCCGAGTTGCGGTGTTATCGCCTAGCCCCAAGCTACCAGCCTCCCTCAATGGCTCCCGGCCAGCCTGTCCAACCCAACCGAGAATATCTTCAGCAGCATCCGCCGGCCGGCATGGAACGGCTCAGCGTCGGGCAGGGCGATCACCAGCTGGATTGCCGGCTGTTCCTCCCTTCAGATTTCGACCCGGCTCGAACGTATCCCCTGGTGCTGGATATCCACGGGGGGCCCAACGGCGCCTTTTACGATTCTTTCTTGTCGTGGCAGCAGTTGCTGGCGACCAACGGCTACCTGTTGCTGGCCGTCAATCCCCGGGGTTCCTCTACCTACGGCGAAGACTTCATGATGGCGGTTCTGGACGATTGGGGAGGCGAGGACTACCTGGACTTAATGGAGGCGGTGGACCGGCTGGCGGACCGGCCCTACGTGGATGAAACCAGATTGGGCGTCCACGGCTACAGCTACGGCGGATACATGGCCAGCTGGATTGTGGGACAAACGAGCCGCTTCCGGGCAGCCGTGGTGGGAGCGCCTTGCATCGACCTGTTCAGCATGTACGGAACATCGGACATCGGCGTGACCTTTGGTGAGGCCCAGTGGAACAGCGACCTGTCCCTTTTGGATGGCCAGCCGCTGGACCAGCTCGCCCTCAAATTACTGCGCCGTTCCCCTATTACCCACGCTCCGGCGGTAGACACTCCGGTGCTGCTGCTCCATGGCGAGGCGCACCTACGCTGCCCCATCGGACAGAGTGAGGCCTACTTCACGGTATTGAAGCGACTGGGCAAGGTGGTGGAGATGGTCCGGTTCCCCGACTGCTCCCACCTTTTCCTGCGCCTGGGACACCCCAGGTTGCGGGAGGAGTACCTGGCTCGCACCTTGGGCTGGTTCCAGAAGTATCTGTAACCACCAGCCACCGCATTTCGTCAAGGGCGACATCCTTGTCGTCGGCCAACCAGCCGCCCTGCCGGGTCCATGTACCACGGTCCATAGGTTCGGATAGGTGAGCATGGCCTGGGACCGGCGCCACTGACACACTCATCTTGTAATTGGTACATCTGTTCTATATGGTAATAACCCTCACCGATTATTTCTTTTAAGGATGGCCTTTCATGAGCACCGTCACAAGCACCCCACCTCCCATTGCTCCCCCAAGGTTGGACACCTCAGCGCTACCTGTAGAGATTAATCCGGCTGAAGAAGCGGGCAAGATTTGGCTCCAACAAGCCGGGCAGCTTCCCGTTCTGGCGGCCATGAAGAATGTTTGGAAAATCACGGAAGCGCCAAATGCAGGGTGGCCGCCGCTGCGAATGGATTTCCGGGCAATTGCCGAGGACGGTCGGCAGTTCCGGCTATTTCAGGATTTATCGGATGGTAAGTGGTATCGGGATCTGGCGCCATCGATTCCCGGCCAACCCCAATAATCTCTTCAGCAACCAGGCCCCGGGTTGATGGCCATGATGGCAAAAGACGAGGCCGCCTGGGGAATTTAAAAATAAATAATCAGGCGGCCAGTGGGCAGCGCCAGCCGAGCAAACGCGGTTACCGACCGGTTACCGACGCGGCGCTAATGGAAATACGCCGGCTTCCCCCGGATGGATTGAATTCTTGGCCACCCTATCACACCCCGCAATTAGTCCAGCAGGGCCTTTTCATTCTCCTGCCTGGTAGGTAAAGCCCATCATGTCGAAAGCTTCGCTGAGATGGACATTGTGGCGGCGTAGGGCAGCGGCTACGTTGGAATGCCCAGCCCGGCGTACCAAGCTGATGACCAGGTTCCGCAGGCCCGCCAGCACCTGAGGGGCGGCCCCAGTGCGCACCTGAGAGCGGTCCTCGTCGAAGGTCACAT
>JAKZUA010000066.1:0-5486 GCA_047516825.1 Dehalococcoidia bacterium | reverse complement strand
CGCCCCCAAAGAGTGGCGTCGCCCTTGGCTACTCCGGAAGTCAGGCACCAAATCCAGCGCTTCTCTCAAAGTCATCATCCTCCCCTCCCGCTTAAACTGGTAATAATTTTATACTATTTTGAGAAAATGAAAAGGCCCTGGCCTGTCCTCGCCACCACCTGGTAGATCCGCCAGATTAGTGTTACGGTCGGGTCGATACTCGCTAACTGCCACTGACCATGTTGCTATTCATATGGTTGCGGTAGGCCTAAACACCCTTTTTCATTTGGAGGCAACGCGATGGCGGAGCTCAGCTCGACAAAGAGCATTCTCAACTGGATGTACGCCACCAGATTCGAGGACATACCCTCCGAGGTGAGGCAGATGACTTTGTTGGCGCTGTACGATGGCATTGGCTGCAATCTGGCTTGCTCTATGCTACCTTCAGCCCACCGAATGGTAGATTTTTCTAACCTGGTCGGAGGATCTCCGGACTGTACCATGATAGGCTTCCCGATGCGTACCTCGGCATTAAATGCCGCCCAGGTCAACGGCACCCTGGGGCACGGTGATGAGATGGATGCCCACGACGGTGATGGTCGGGGGACCCATATTTTGGCTGCGGTTATGGCTGGGGCTCTGGCATCAGGCCAACTCGTGGGAGCCCCTGGACCAGAGGTACTGCGAGGAGTGGTTCTGGGATATGAATTGTCGAAGAGATTGGTTAGGGTAGCCACCCAGGTGGAAAGGGAAACTGGAAAAGCTTTTGGTCCGGTGGATGCAGGCAACACTATGGGAGCAACTGTCGCGGCCGGAATTTCCTTAGGGCTGCCGCTAGACCGGCTGGAAGTAGCCCTTGGTGTGGCAGCTCATATGTCCTGCAACATTGCTGCCTATGCCGGAGAAACGGCGCACATGACCGCGTCTTTCTTGCGTGGTGGAGTGGGCGCCAGAAATGGAGTGGCCGCCGCGCTGATGGCCAAAGCCGGTTATGATGCTCCGAGAGACATCTTTGACGGGGCGCCGAGCTTCTTCCATAGCCGCCTGGGTATTCGTGATCCGGGCCCTGAGTTTCTGAGGGGACTTGGCGAAGAGTACGGCATCACGGGTTTGATCTTCAAGAGGCACAATGCGGGCGGGGTCTACCATGTCGCCAGGCTAGTTCTTCTTGAGCTGATGTCCAAGAACGGCTTAAGTGCTGCGGACATAGCTGAAATCCAGACGGAGGTTGTGCCCAGGCGTGATGAGGGCCTTACCAGCAGTGTCCGCCATTCTAATACCAGCCTCTCCCATTCTGGCCGGGAGGTGCTGGCCTTGGCCGCGCTGCATGGCGGGATGGGGTTACGTGAGGCTCATGACGAAAAGTTTTCCAACACTTCCGAGTTCAGCGCCATGCGGGAACGGGTTAAAATCTCCGCTAGGAGCGTCTGGGCTGGGTTGGAAGACCGTTTCTACGCGGGGGTAACCGTCATAACCAAGGATGGTAGAAAGCTGAACAAGGAGAGCGAGGACCGGCAGATGACCGAGGCAGAGCTGGATGCCAAGTTCTCCTATCTCGTGGGCCTGCGGGCTGGAGAAGAAAAAGTTAGGGAACTTGCTCAGGTACTGCAACGGCTGGATAGGGTGAGCAACGTGGCCGAGGTTATGGTCCGATTGGAGCTTCCTGAGGCCCATATCGACGAGGTCCAAGCATAGATTAGCCTCGATAAAGGCCTTTCAAGCTGGTAACAAGAGTAGCGACCATGGGTAACCGAGATGCAGGCCTTGATCACCCCTATTCCGTCTTCAACCTGCCGGTAGTCAGTCGAGTCGGTAACAGCCTTAAGGATCTTAAACTTTCCAAAGGTTGACACTACTAGGATTGGTGAGATATATTACCCGCACTTCTCAACCAGAATACATTGCCAAATAGGTAATTGATAAATCGCTCAGTATTGATCACGCCATTTAGGTGACGAACTCCTTTGCGAATGGTCAGGTTAACGTCGATTAACGCCGTAAACACTAGGCGCACTTTTTACCGGTGCGGCGGGAACAGAGGCAAGGGGCGGGGGTAGCTAAATAGCTGGCTCATTACGCAGCTAAACAGATCGGCTCCAGGTGAATCATTCTCCCAAACCAAGCACCTGAGGCCGCCCAAAGGAACGTGATGTTAACGCGTCCCAGAAACATCTTAGTACACCCCGTCGAAGGCACCCTCGGACTGAGCACTATCGACGGACTTTTCCCCGGCGACAGCCTATGGGATGGTACTCCGTCGGTCAGGTTCAGAGCCAGGATGCGCTTTTCTGTTTGGACCTACTGCGGTGCCCTGAACCAGCTATGGCGCCAAGAATCGAAGCACTCACCTCCACAGGAGCCGGGACCATCCCATCTCCTCGCCGGGTAACGACGGTCGACCCGTCATTCGTATGGTCCTCCTTGCCATTGATACGTAGGGATACCAGAAAAATCGGGACAAGTCTGATTAGGAATTTTAGGGAGGTTGAATTATGGTAAACAAAGGGTCCAAAAAGTCTTGGGCGTTCTCATTCACCGCATTGTTGCTGATCCTGCTATTCGCCATGGCCTGCGGCTCCGCGGCCGCACCCGAGGCAACGGCTCCAGACACATCAGCGCCGGTGCCAACTGCGAGTGGCAGTGCGCCCACCGCTGTCCCTGAGGTTATGTCAGAACCTGCAGAAGCGATGATGGAGGTCCACCCAGGCAAATTAACCTGGTTGATGACCGGTTTTGGCAACGAACGGTTCGACCCGGCCTTCTCTTCATCCTCGAGCCACGACTACGGCCGGCTAATCCACGCACACCTCATCTCCTCCGACGTCGAGGAGGGGAGCAGAGTAATCATTCCCGGCATCCTCACCGATTGGGAGCTGTCCAGTGATGGCCTGACCTGGACACTGACCGTAAGGGAGGGGATCAAATGGCACGACGGGACGGATTTAGAGGCGGAGGATGTCTTGTGGAACCTTCAACGTTTGTTGGATCCCCAGGCTCCTGATTGGTCTCAGTCTTCGAAATCCAACGCCATGTCCAGGTTAATCAACCGGATCGAGCAGACCGGGCCCAACCAGATCAGTGTGACCAGCGAGGTCCCCATCCCCGACTTCCCTATAAACTATTCGGAAGCGGAATCTAGTTGGTTCGGCGTCATCCTACCCAAGAGGGAGGCTTTGCACGATGTGGAGGCGGAGAAGGCTTACGACCGCAACCCCATCGGCGCTGGCCTGTTTAAGCTGACCAACCACGTTCCGGTGGACTCCATGACCTTGGAGCGCTTCGCCGACTATTACGCCGAAGAAAGAAGGGTGAATTTTTCGGAAATGGACCTGCGGCTCGTACCCGAAGAAGCTACCCGGGTGGCGGCTTTACGGGCCGGCGAGGCCGACGTCGGTCCTGTCACCCTAGCTGCTCGCGAGCAGATAGAAGCCGGGGGCGGCCGCCTGATATTTGGTCAGGAAGGAGTGGTATTCTATGTTCGCCTGATCGGGTGCTGGAAGGCCGAGTTCCCCTGCAGCGATATACGGGTGCGCCAGGCCCTCTCCTACGCCCTTGACAAAGAACTGATGCGGGACCAACTCTTCGGTGGGCCTGAGGTGATGCAGATAAAAGGGTGGTGGGCCGCCACCCCCAGCACCATTGGGTACAGCCCGGAGCTGGACCCCCACCCATTCGATCCCGCCAAGGCCCGGCAACTACTGACCGAGGCCGGCTTTAAGAATCCAGACAATCCTTCGGGGAAAGACTTCGGCAAGCTGATCATCAACACCTGGGTGTCAGTATCGATGCCCATGATGCCGGAGTCGGCACAACTGGCCGCCGAGTTCTGGAAGAGGGAGCTGGGGATCGATACAGAGGTAAGGGTGGGTGACAAAGTGGCCTTGGGCAAGCTCCTCAAGACAACCGACCAGCTCGACGGCCAGATCCGGTGGGCGGATGACGAGGCCAGATTGGATGGGTCGTCGCATCTGCGGAGTTTGTACGGTAACCCAGAGCGATTTAATCCGGCGCATCAGGACCCCGAGTTGTTTGCCCTGACGCAAGAAACCATGGGCGTATTCGATCCAGTAGAGCGTGAGAAAGTGCTTAATAGCACCTACCTGCGGTTGCGGGAGGAGGCTTATTACACACCCGTTGGGTATATCAATATTCCCTGGGGAGTGGGGCCCCGGGTTCTGACCTGGGAGCCCTTACCGCTGGCGTTGTATCCCTCGGGCCTGCACACTATAACCCTGAAGTAGATATTGGCGCGCAACCTTGCCATTACCGGGTTGTATATAGCCTAGGTCCTGTCAAGCCCCACCCTCCGGCCAAAAACGGAAGAGGGTGGGGCCTAAGTATACCGGCTGGCATTCTGCACGTAGGTGGCCCATGCAGCGCTACATTGTTATACGGATATTTCAGGCGATAATCACCCTGCTGATCCTCAGCCTGGCGGTTTTCTTGAGCGTTCACCTGACGGGCGATCCGGCGTCCTACTTGTTGGGGCCCGACGATGGGCAGGTGGAATATGAACTGCTGAAGAAACAGATGGGCCTGGATAAGCCCCTTACCACACAGTACGTGCTGTTCCTGGGCAACATTGTCCGGGGCCAATTTGGCGATTCCCACATGATGCATCGTCCAGCACGGGATATACTCCTCCAGCGGTTCCCCGCCACCTTGCAGCTCGCCGGGGTTGCCTTCGTTCTAACCGTTATAGTGGGCATACCCCTGGGGATTTTGTCGGCGGTAAAACGGGACTCGATATTGGATCAATTTGGCAAGTTCTTCGCCGTGGCGGGCATTGCGGCCCCCAGTTTCTGGATCGCCATCATGCTCATTCTGGTCTTCGGAGCTATCTTAGGCTGGTTGCCAACCTTTGGCCGCGGTGGTTTCGACCACCTCATTCTGCCCGCTTTCGTGCTCTCGTGGAGTAGCATGGCCGGGGTGTTGCGCCTGTCCCGCTCCAGCATGCTGGAGGTGCTCGACAGCGAGTACGTAAAGTTTGCGCGAATCAAGGGCTTGGGCGAGAATTTGGTAATCTACAAGCACGCGCTGAAGAACGCCGTCATACCGGTGCTAACCTTCTCCGGCCTGACCCTGGCGGGCTTGCTCAACGGCTCGGTGGCCATTGAGGTAGTCTTCGCCTGGCCCGGCATCGGGCGGCTGATGCTCCAGGGCATCAACCAGCGGGATTTCCCCATCGTCCAGGCCACTGTATTGGCCGCCGGGTTCTTTTACATTGTCACCGCCTTGGTGGTAGACATTCTCTACGCTTACGTCAATCCCAGGATCAGGTTCGAGTAACCGGGCCAGGATGGGAACCGGGTAATAGAGCAGGTTTGCTGTGGCCGCAGCACCGAGCATAACCACTAGAAGGTCGGCCTGGCAGCACAGAAGAAGCTCTCCTACCCAGAGGTGCTTTCGGACCTGTTGGGCATTGAAGCGGCCGCTCGGCGGGAACGGTACCTCAAGATCCGCACTCGGCTGGCCCATCTACCCTTTCACCGCACCCTGGAGGAGTT
>JAKZUA010000065.1:0-2981 GCA_047516825.1 Dehalococcoidia bacterium | reverse complement strand
TCCTCCCGAAGGCTGGTTCATATCGGTGAGCGCGGGGTTCCTGTTCTCCTGCGGGGTGAGGGATGATAACACCGCAGAGTGCTGGGGGCTCGCGGCTTCCTTCTCGGACGCGCTGACCCCGCCGGAAGGGGAATACACCCTAAATCCTATTGGTCCGCGTTTTGGAGCCAGTACCCGCCCAAGTTGGGGCCACCGCTAAACTCCGGGTTCGGGTCCTGCGAGATGGCTGCTCAAACCGCGAACTGCCGGGTATAATCGAGTTATGGATATAGGAATTATCGGATTGCCCCAGAGCGGTAAAACCACGGTTTTCAATGCCTTGACTCGGGGTCAGGCCGAATCCTCCGGCGCCAGCGGCTCGGCCACTGAGACCCATCTGGGCGTGGTTAAGGTGCCGGATGCCCGGCTGGACCGCCTGGCGAAGATGTTCAACCCCAAGAAGGTGGTGCCGGCCGAGGTAAAGTATTTCGATTTACCCGGGCTGGGCTCGGTGGCTCAGGCCAAGGGTGTTACCGGTCTGCAGCGAAACGCGCTCCAAACCGCCGACGCCTTCCTGCTGGTGGTTCGGGCCTTTAGCAACCCGGCAGTCGTCCACCCCCTGGGCGATTCCAGTCCCCAGCGGGATCTGGAGACCATGCTGGGAGAGCTGATATTTTCCGACCTGGAGATTCTGGAGCGAGCGGTGGACCGGCTGGAAGACGGCATCAAAAAGGCCAAGGCTGCCGAAAGACCGGCTATGACCCGTCATCTGGAGGCCATGGTGAAGGCTAGAAACTCGGACGGAAACCCCGATTCTCCCCAAGTCGTCGTTTTCTTGGCGACGATTGTCGATGTAACAGTGGGTTCTTGAACCATATTACAGACACTATCATGCCACATAAGACTATAATACGTCTGTCTGGCGTAGCGCGAAACCCGGCCAATGGCTTTCCGGCCAGACTTCTAGGGAGGCTTTGGAACGAGGTATCCCCATGCGGCGGCAGACACTCTCCGATTCCGAGACCCACTTCCTGGCCGACTATCAGCTGCTGACCTACAAGCCGGTTATCGTGGCTTTCAATACCGATGAAGCGACGCCCGAAGCGACGCCGGACTTGACCCTGGACCAACTCGGCTTGTCCTCTGAGGTGCGGGAAGGTCTCGGCGAAGTGAACCTGTCGGCCAAGCTGGAAGCGGAGCTGGCTTTGATGACCGGCGAAGAGGAAGCCGAATTTCGGAAGGAATTGGGTCTCGGCGAGTCCGCCATGTCTCGAGTCATAGTGGTCAGCTACGAGACCGTTGGATTGGTCTCCTTCTTGACGGTGGGCAGCGATGAAGTGCGGGCCTGGAGTGTGCCCGGCGGTATTCCGGCTCAGGAGGCCGCCCGGACCATCCATACCGACTTCCAGCGGGGATTCATACGCGCCGAGGTAATTAGCTATCCGGACCTGGACCGATGTGGCAGCTTAGCTCAGGGCCGCAAGGACGGCTTGCTGCGGTCTGAGGGAAAAACCTATCCGGTCAAGGATGGCGACGTCATCAACTTCCTGGTAAATGTTTAGGGTAATTATCTCAAAATGCCACCCCGAGCGTAGCGAGGGGTCTGAAGTCCCTGGAAATTTGGTCCTGACGCCATTGGCTACTGTGAAACTGTATTGCCTATTCTTGAGGTTTTGCGGGCCAAGGATTTAGATTCTTCGGTCGCGGAGTTTATCCTGAGCGGAGCCGAAGGGCTCCTTCGGAATGACATGGGTCAGTTTGAGTTAGTTATTATGCCTGGGTCCCGTCGGGTCCTTCATCTGAGACTGCCTCTACCATGTTGATTATTCGTACTTTTCGCCCGAACGATGCCGGAGCGGTCCGTCTTCTCTTCGCCCAGAGTCTGATGGACTTCGCTGGGCATTCTGCTCAAGCGGTGGAATCTTACGTTGAAAGCTCGCTGGCCGATGATCTGTCGGATATTTCCTTTCATTACCTGCGGTCACCCGGCGGCCACTTTTGGGTCGCCGAAGTTGAGGGCCAGATCAAGGGCATGGTGGGCATCCAGCGGCAGGACGAGAGGGAGGCAGAACTGCGCCGCATGAGTGTGGCCGGAGACGCTCGCCGCCAGGGCATCGGCTGGGCATTATTGGAGACCACCGAAGCATTCTGTAGGGAGCAGGGCTACCAGCAAATTCGGCTGACGACGGTGACCCTGCTGCAACCGGCCGTTGCCATGTATCAGAGATATGGATACCAGCTGACCGGAGAAGATCAGTACGGCGAGATAGCTGGGCAACATTTTGTAAAACGGCTGGATGACTGAGCCCCGGGGCCCGGCGCCGTTGGTTGTAAATCCCCCTATATCCCCCTTTTTAAAAGGGGGATATAGGGGGATTTGGATCTTACAAGTTTAGAACTTTCGTCAAGGAACAGTTACACGGCCTTCTTAATACTACAGCAGCACTTATCAGGCGTTGCTCTCACCCCAATTCTCTCCCATCGGGAGAGGGAGCCAAGTTCCTTCCCCATCCAGAGGGAAGGTTAGGATGGGGGTGATATGGGTTTTGGCAACTGTAAATGTGATACTGGAGAACTCTGTGCGCCGTGTGCGCCGTGGGGATCATGCCCGGAATTCGGCGACTCCGCCTGGCGTCAATTAGTCAGGGGGCTGGCGAAGCTGATCTCGTGGCCATCCGGGTCTTGGACGTGGAAATAGCGCTCTCCCCAAGCCGCATCTTCCGGCGCTTGGGCAACCGTCCAGCCTGTGTCGACCAGCCGTCGGTACAGGGCGTCCACCTGGTCTACATACAGGATGACCCGTCCCCCCCATTCCACCCGGGCGTCGGGCTCCAAAATTAGGTTCAGAAAACCGCCGCCAATCCGGAAGCTGCTGAAGGAAGCTGTTTCCCCGCCGTATAACAGTTCCAACCCAACCCGGGTTTGGTAGAAGTCGAGGGACTGGGCCATGTTGGATACCGCCAAAGTCAGGGCGCTGATAGAAGTTACGGTCATGCCTCTGC
>JAKZUA010000064.1:0-5805 GCA_047516825.1 Dehalococcoidia bacterium | reverse complement strand
GGTTTGGGGCTTTTACGCTTGGCAGTACAGTGGTTGCCCTATGAAAGCGGGGACTTTGAGTGAATCAGGCCGCATTTGACGCCCTTGGAATGCGGGATTATATTTGGCGGTATCCCCGCGGGAGCTATATCCAGGAAAGGTGGTTTGATCTGGGGAATCCCGGTTTATACGGCGTCACCATTACCTCGCGGCTGGGTCAGGACAGGTCCTATTTCCGGTCGCAGGATTTCTCGCCTTCGCCTTTATAGTTGCATTAGTCATTTTTGCAACACTGGGCAAGTTTCCTGTGACCCCACTTTTAATGGGCTTCAAAACCGCCACCTTTCTGTGGATACTTCTAGCCGGTTCAGCTGGCGGAATTTTAAGAGTTTTTTTAACCTCGCTGGGACGGGGCCATACGTCACGAAGTATAGTGGGTCTGCTCTTTATCGGATTTATCCGTCCCGCCGTGGGAGTCATACTAGCCGTGGCGTTAGTCTTAGCCTTCAGTTCAGGGTTCGTGACATTGCCAATCTCTGATTCTGGAGCCCTATCGAGGTACAGTACTTGGACCAACGGCGACCTCTTTTTGGTATTCGTTGCGTTTGCTGGAGGGTTTACGGAGAGCTTGGTCAGCCGGCGCCTGGAGGCGCTGGCTTAGCAGGGCTTGCCCCGGTCCGGCGTAATCATTCCCTGCCGAAACCCCTAGCTCTGGCAGGCTGCTTATCTCACTTCCACTGGGCAAAGCCCATGGCGCAGCCGGTGCCGGCCGGAGACCGGTAGCAGGGCACGTAGTCGACGACCTCCATGTCCAGGTGCTCCGTTGCTCCGGTGACCACGATCCAGTTCCGGATCTCGGAGCTGCCCGAGTTGATCTTCTCTCTGGGCAATTGCGACAGGCTGGTTAGGCTTTTTTCCTTCATGCCTTCCAGCGCCATCTGGTCCAGCTCTTCATCCACTACAAAGTGGCTCAACCCGCCCGAGGCCAGAATTCCAACCCGCTTCTTGTTGGGCCAGGCTTGGATAGCGTTTTTGATAGCCCGACCCAGGTCGTAGCAGCGCTTGGGAGTGGGCTGATTGGGCGGGTAGTAGGTGTTGAGCATGACGGGAACGGTGGGGATCAACCCATCGTTCATCAGACGGTGGTAGACGTAGCCAAAGGCGTGCCCGATGCCACCCTTGGCCCGGCCCCCCCGGTTGGGGTCGAGAAAATTAGAGCGGCCGACGTCAAACTCCGCCTCCACCAGATACTCGATCAGATGCCGGCCCAGGTTTGAGTCGGTGGGAACTATCCGGTCCTCGGTCGAATACCCAATCAGAAGCCGGTTGCCGGTTGAGGGACCAGCTTCGTGGGCGGCGACCTTCACCTGGTCACCCCAAAAGACGCAGAACCCGGGCATGTTGTCACCCTGCAAGTATTCTTGCTGGTCATCCCCAATCATTACCAGCAGGTCCAGGTTGGCAATATATAGAGAGTCCACCAGCCGGGCAATCCCCTTCTGGTTACGCTGGTGCCGTTGTTCCATTCTTTCCGGAGTTATCTCGGTTGCGATGCGGCTAACCTCGGCGCGGGCCAGCAAATCCTCGTAGTTGGACACCATGCCGTCGGTGCCGATCAGCTCCTGGTTGCCCTTGTCCCGCTCTCCCCGATCCCGCCAGCCCTCGGATGGCGTGCTGAGCTGCGGACTATGGGATGAGGCCAGGCCCAATACTAAATCCGCCATTGCAATCCTCCTAACCATGTTTATTTGCTACTGGTTGAGCAGACGAGCAACCACCGAAGCCGCCATTGGATGGAGAGTATTTGGTTGATATTACCATAAGTGGCTAAGCAGGAATGGCCAATCAGGATTTCAGGCTGCGCTTCGCCGGCCTTCCCCGCTGAATCTGACCCCAGCAATGGCCCGAAGATGCATTTAGAACCCGCTACACTTTATACTGGGGCATATATTCCTTAAATCTCTCTTGCAGAGGTGGCGTCATGCCGATAGTGAACACTGTTTTGGGACCCGTGGATACGGCAAACCTGGGCTTCACCCTGAGTCATGAGCATGTGGGCACCAACGCCGCCGGGCTACGGCATACCTATCCAGAGATTATCGACCGCGCGGGCGTGGAGGAGCAGGCCATAGCCGCCTTGAAGGAGGCCTACGATGAGGGCCTGCGGACGATGGTGGACGTGAGCACCTTCGACCTGGGACGGGACATTCAGTTGATACAGGGTGTATCCCGGGGCAGCGGCGTACAGATAATCGCCGCCACCGGTAATCATCTGGCGGTGCCCCGACCCTTCGGCGAGCTTTCTCCCGATGTGATCGCCCCCCTTTTCGTGAAGGAAATCGAGGAAGGCATCGAGGGAACCGGAATCAAGGCCGGCATTATCAAGGTGGCCAGCGACCGGGGAGGAGTCACCCAGCCGCAGGAGGTGGTGCTGCGAGCCGCCGCCCGGGCCCATCTCAGCACCGGCACTCCGATATCGACCCACACCTGGTCGCCGGACCGGGTGGGGGAGCAGCAAGTCCAGGTTCTCCAGGAAGAAGGAGTGGATCTGAATCGGGTTTATATCGGCCACAGCAACGATGATATCGATATGGACTACCTGCTGGGTCTGCTCGAGAAGGGCGTCTGGTTGGGGCTGGACCGCTACCCAGGAGGGCGGGTTGCCGACACTCCCAACTGGGAGCAGCGCACCGAGATAGTTAAAAGGCTAATAGACGCGGGCCACGCCCATCGCATCCTGCTCTCCCATGACTACTCGGTGCCCAAGGCCCGATACGGCGCCCAGGTCCAAGAAGAGCGACGCCGGGCCAATCCCGATGGTTTCAACTTCATTACCCGACGGGTGCTGCCCCGTCTCAGGGAGCTGGGCGTCTCGGAGGGAGACATAGACCAGATCATGAAGGAGAATCCCCGCAGGTTCTTCGAGGGCAGTTGAGCCCGGTGACCTGAGAGCCTGGGTTCAAAGATACCCGCGCATATCATAATTCCCGGCAGGTCATTCCGGCGCAGGCCGGAATCCAGCGTCACCTACCCATCGACCAGGGGGGAGGCATCTGGGCTCCGACTTTCGCCGGAGCGACGAAGACACCGTTACCGGGCCCATCAACGCTATTGACACACCCTCTGAGATAGGGGCCAGGGCACGACCGAAAATGTGGTACCCCCGGAGAGGGTCGAACTCTCGTCTCTGGCTCCGGAGGCCAGCACTCTATCCACTGAGCTACGGGGGCTTTCGCCGCACTAGAATACCACGCGCCGAAACCAGCTACAACCGAGTCTGTAGACAAACCCCAGGCCCGGTAATAGACTGGGGGCTGACTATCCCTGGCTAATTATCTGGAGGTTCTGACCATGCCCGTTTTTACTCCGGAATATCTGCACAAGGTTACCTATAACATCTATATCGCCAAGGGAGTCCCGGAGGACGAGGCCGAAATCGTGGCGACCCATCAGGTCAAGGCGAACCTGGTGGGCCACGATTCCCACGGTGTGATCCACATACCCGAATATTGTGAGCGCATCGACAAGGGGCACATAGTTCCCGGCGCTCCCTTCGTTGTAGAAAGGGAAACCCCAACCACCGCGGTAATCAACGGGAATTGGGGATTCGGGTTCGTGGTCACCGAGAAAGCCATGCGGATGGCCATCAATAAGGCCAAGACCCAGGGAATCGCCGCCATAACCGTACATTTGCAGAGTCACATTGGCCGCCTGGGGGATTACCCCACCATGGCGGCTCAGGAAGGCATGATCGGATTGATTACGGCCGACTCGGGCGCCGGGCCCAAGGCGGTAGTCCCCTTCGGCGGTAAGGCCCGCCGCCTGGGCACCAATCCCATCTGCATTGGCGTTCCCAGCGACATGGAGGGGCAGGTGCTGATGGACATGGCTACCAGCGCCGTAGCTGCCGGAAAAATTTCGCTGGCTCGCAATCGGGGCGAGCAGGTGCCGACCGGCTGGATTATAGACAAGGAGGGCAATCCCACCAACGACCCGAAGGACTACGCGGCCGGAGGGGCTATCCTCCCGGTGGGAGCGGACCAGGGCCACAAGGGATATGGCCTCTCCTTCATGGTGGAGATGTTCTCGGGATTGCTGACCGGACTGGGCTTCGGAATCGACCCCCAGGCTCGGCACAACGACGGCGTATTCATTTCCGTGTATCAGGTGGAGAATTTCCGGCCTTTGGCCGACTTCAAGCGGGAGATGAAGGAGTTTGCCGAGTTCGTCAAAACATCACCACCGGCGGAAGGATTCTCCGAGGTGTTATACCCAGGAGAGATAGAGTACAAAACCGAGCTGAGGCGGCGCGTGGAAGGCATTGAGGTCGAAGAAGAGACCTGGAATCAGATTACCGATATCATGAGCGAGTTGAAGGTGTTGGATGCCGTGGGCCAGCCCTGACCGCCTCTTAAAACAGAGCGTGCCTAGAATAGTTCTCCTATGAACAAGGCGGGTTAGAAGGGTCGTCCACCCCCTCTCTTAGGGACTATCTTAAAACGAACCATTTCATTTCGAGGGAGTAAAGCGACCGAGAAATCTTAGATTCCTCGCCTCCACTACGTTCCGGCTCTGAATGACATGGTTTTTCATCCGGAAAGCGAGTCTGCCTAATATTACTGGGTGATTCAGTAGGGGCGCACGGCCGTGCGCCCCTACTATTGATCCAAAACAGGCGGTTTCCAAATAGAATTTGTATTACTCCAGCAGAAACCCCCTGATGGCGGCGTAGGTCTGCTCCGGCATCTCCTCCGCCAGGTAATGCCCGCTGTCCAGAGAATGGCCGCGGACATCGGTGGCGTAGTCCCGCCAAACTTGCAGCACGTCCTGGGTGCGGCCCATGTATCCGGTGGCACTCCATAAAGCCAGGACAGGGCAGGTGACCTTCTGGTCCAGGTCGGCTTCGTCGTGTACCAGGTCGATGCTGGCCCCGGCCCGGTAATCCTCGCAAGCGCCGTGAATCGCCGCCAGGTCGCAGAAGCAGCGCACGTATTCCTCTATGGCCTCCGGGGGGAAGACGGTGGCCGCGTTGTTCACCCTCTGGAAACGGGAGCGTATGAAGTAATCGGGATCCGCTCCAATCACCCGCTCGGGAAAGTCGTAGGGTTGGATCAGGAAGAACCAGTGATAGGTGTTGGTTGCCATCTCTTTGTTGACGACCTGGAACATGCGGTGGGTCGGGATTATATCCAGCAGGGCTAGTTTTCGCACCCGCTGGGGATGATCCTTGGTCAGCCGGTGGGCAACCCGGGCTCCCCGGTCGTGTCCGACCAGGAAAAAGGAGTCGAAGCCCAACTGCTCCATCACCTCCACCTGGTCCTGCGCCATGGTACGCTTGGAGTAGGCCAGGTGCTCCGAATCGCCGTGGGGCTTGCCGCTGTCCCCGTATCCCCGCAGATCGGCGGCGACCACCGTAAATTCTTCGGCCAGTCGCGGCGCTATTTTGTGCCAGATGGTATGGGTTTGAGGGTAGCCGTGGAGCAACAACAAGGGGGGGCCATCCCCTCCTTTGACCAGGTTGATGGTAGTCCCACCGGCCTCTATTTGACGCCGCTCAAATCCTTCAAACATGATGCTCCTCAGGGTCTTTTCTGGCGGGTCTACGGCAGTCTCCCAGCGGCAGGCGGAGGCTTGACACCCGCCAAACATAATACCATTTCTGTAGGCAGGACGCGGGTTTCGCGGAGGTAGGGGCATGGCATGCCGTGCCCCTACGGAAACGCCCAGGACATTCCCCACCTTTTAGCATTCAGTTTTTAACAGTTCGGTCAGGACTACACGGAACGCCGCCCCAGCTTCATTCCCAGCAAAACCATGACTACCATC
>JAKZUA010000063.1:0-6975 GCA_047516825.1 Dehalococcoidia bacterium | reverse complement strand
GCTTCAGACTGAGCGATACCTTCTGGCTCTCCCGGTCTACCCGCAGAACCTGCACCGTCACCTCCTCGCCCAGGCTCACCGCTTCGTCGGCGGATTTCAGCATGGACCAGGATAGCTCAGACATGGGAATCAGGCCGTCGGCTTCCCCCAGGTTCACAAATGCGCCGAAGCCCCGCAGGGAGATGACCTTGCCGGTAACCAGCGTCCCCTCTTTCAGCTCGGCAATGAACCGCTGTCGGGCTTCATCTTTGCGGGCCCGCCAGATGGCCCGCTCCGACATAACCAACCTTTGTTGAGACTGGTCCAGCTCCAAAACGTTGAATTGGACTTCCTGGCCGATCCGCGCATCCAGATCTCTCTCGCCAGCGTCCGGGGACTGGGGAGCCAGGTGGGAAAGGGGGACGAATCCCCGAATGCCTTGATAGTCCACCTCCAGGCCGCCCCGGTTTCGTTCTACTATCCGGGCCAGCAGAGTGGTACCCTCGCTGAAGTGCTCCGCCAGCTGATTCCACAAGCGTTGCCGCTGAGCCTGGTCGTAAGAGAGTAGAACCATCCCGCTGACGCCCCCGCCACCTAGGAATACCACCGGCAGCGTGTCGCCGGGTTTTAGACCGTCCAGCTCAGAACGATCCAGCAGCCGCATCTCCGGAGGTGTAACAATCCCCTCGGTTTTCAGCCCGACGCTGACCACGATTCCGTCTTCGTCAACGCGGACTACCTCGCCTTCCACCAGCTCCTCCGGCTGGTAAATCCGGGGAGCGTACTCTTCCTCCAGCAGGTCGGACATCTGGGTAGCGTACTCTTCCTCAAGCAGGTCGGACATCTGGGGATGGTTGTTCTGGTCTGGCTCGACCATAGTAATTCTGCTCCTGGTAATAGGGTGCTGGAACATTCGGCGCTATAAAGGGCTAGCCCAGCCAGTCTGCCGGATTTCCCCGCCCTTGCTATGCGTCGAATTTTAGACGGCCGCCGACTTGTGGATCAATGTAAAGGAAGCTGGAATTGGCGGCGTTTCCCAAACTAAGGAAGAGGTGAAACCCCCATGGATCGGGCGGCTGTCTAGGTAGATCCCACCTTGGCTTGGGCATAGGCTAACGGCTGTTGGCGGATTGGGTATTCATGATGGCTGGCTCCAGGAGGCAGTTCGATCAAGAGGAGGTTGGCCCTAAACCTGGGCGTGGTCAGGCTGGGAGGCGCCGATTTCTTCCAGCATTCGTAGCCGCCGGATGCCCTTGCGGGTATCGCTGGCGACCCTGGCCGGATCCCACATATCGATCCGTCGCTTAAAGAGCCAATAGGTAAACTCTTTCAGGTCGGACAAAGCTAGCTGCTGCCGGTATCTCAGGCCGAACGCCTCACGAAACTCCCTTATCAGGACCGATCTAGTGGCGTCATATAAGTGAGTGAAGGCTTCTTCCACGAAATCCTCGCTGTCGGGATATCCCTTGGCGCGATGCCTCTTGCGAACTTCCTCCTCCGTGGCCAGCTGCAATGCCTCTTCGACGGTAACACCGTACCAATAATTCAGGTACGCCCGATGCTTGGTGGCGCCGATCGACTCTCGAAAGACCTCCTCCGATACCTCCTCAGGCAATTTGCCGAGGAAAAGCAAGTCCTCTTTTTCCTCCTCCGGAATAGCCCCGTCCATCTCGCAGCAAAGGCGCTCGGCCAGGGAGAGCCAGTCCAGGGCCTCACCATGAATCAAATACTGGTAATTCCGGCCTTGATAAGTCTCCTGGGGGCGGGTCCACAGCCCAACAGCTTCCAGTAAGGCTTGGTGCCACGACACGCCCGCAAATAGGGCCTGCTGCAGGTGCAAGATGGCCTCCGGAATCTGCTGAGCCAGGTCCTCGGAGTACTCAACCGGAGGCTCAGCCGGGGACTCGAACGGGGGCTCAACCTCCCGAGGAGTGCTGCTATCCGGTCCCAGAGGTTGGCTCATGGCGCAACGGCCTGGCTCAGCCCGGCTTGGAAGATTTCCATGCGGCGAGGCTTGGGAGTACGAATAAAGGCCAGGAACTGATCCAGCGGCCGGGTATTTAGTATGTGTGGTGGCTCGCACCAGGCCCGCCGTGCCAGGCCAATACCAAAGCGTCTTTGCTGCAGTCCGGTGTGGTGATGAGAGTCGGTGCTGATAACCAGAGGTACTCCCAGCTGACGGGCCCGGCTGGCGTGGACGTCCTTCAGGTCCAGACGTTCCGGAGAGGAGTTGATTTCCATGGCGGTGCCCGTTTCTTTGGCCGCGTGGAGCAGGGCCCCCAGGTCAAAATCCACCGGCTGCCGGCGACCCAGCAATCGGGTAGAGGCGTGCCCAATGATGGTGACCGCCGGATGCTGCATGGCCTTGATTATCCGGTTGGTCATGGTCGTCTGATCCTGGCCCATGGCCGAATGAACGGAAGCCACCACCACGTCCAGCTGTTCCAGCAGTTCGTCCGAATAGTCCAGGGTGCCGTCAGCGCGGATGTCCACCTCCGAGCCACATAGGATGGTGATGGGGTATCGGTTTTGCAATGATCGGAGGATTTTTATCTGTTCCAGGAGCCGGGAGTCGGACAGCCCATTGGCGATGCCCCGCCCCGAGGAGTGGTCGGTCAGGGCCATGTACTCATATCCCTGGTCGACCGCGGCTTGAACCATGGTCTCTATCGGGTCTTGACCGTCGCTCCATTCGCTATGGAGATGCAGATCCCCCCGCAAGTCCGACTCTTCCACCAGGTGGGGCAGCCGGTTTTCCTGTGCCGCGGCCAATTCATCGATTCCGGTCCGCAGTTCGGGAGGGATGTAGGGGAGTCCCAGGCGCCCGTAGAAATCCGTTTCGTTGCTGAAGATTTCCAACTTGCCGGTTTCCAGACCGTTTTTCTGCCCAGTAATCCCATACTCGTTTAAGGAAAAGCCCTGCCTGTTGGCCAGTTCCCTCAGGCGGATGTTGTGCTGCTGGCTGCCGGTAAAATATTGGAGCAGGGCGCCGAAAGAATGCTTCTCCCCAATTCTAAGGTCCACTTGGATGCCCGACTCCAGCACCACGCTGGTTTTCTTTGGACCCTGGCCCAACACATCTCGAAGGCCCGGAATGGACACCAGAGCCTCGCTGACGGCCTCCGGAGAGGAAGAGGAGTTTCCCACCAGGTCGATGTCCCCGATGGTCTCCTCCCAGCGGCGCAGGCTGCCGGCCGGCAGCAACTCGCCCAGGTCGGGACACTGATCCCTTAAGTAATCCACAGTGGCTTCGGCCACCGTTAGGGCCGGTCCGATGGGAGTGCGGCCATCCTTGCTGCCCATTAGCCTAATGTGGCGCAAAATGGTCTCGGCGGTTTTTGCTCCCAGGCCGGGCAGTGCGGCTAATTTCCCGGCGTGGATCTCTTTTTCCACTCCCTCGATAGTGCTGACCCCCAATTCCCGGGCGATTAGCATGGCGGTCTTGGGGCCAATTCCGGGTATAGACATCATGGTTAGCACGCCATCAGGAAGCTCACCCACGAGGCGATCATAAGCGACTATTCCCCCGCTTTGACAATACTCCTGAATCTTGTCGCTGATAGCTTTCCCTATGCCCGGTATCTTCTTGAAATCTACCTGATCCTTCACCCCCTGTTCCAAGGAGAAGGAGAGCTCACCAATCGTACGGGCAGCCCGCTGGTAGGCACGAATTTTAAATACGGAGTCGCCCTTCATTTCTAGAAGGGTTGCCATATCTTCAAAAATCGCGGCTATTTCTTCGTTGGTTACCGGCATGACACTAGCTGAATTATTCCTAAATTAGAGCCCTAGTGAAACCCGCAGGGGGCGGTATGACTCTCAATATTGATCCCACCATAGCTTTGATAAAGTAGATGGCCAGGGAGTAAGAGTTAGGGTTAAGGTAGATTGATGGGCCAATGGAGCGAGGCCGCCGCCGCGGCTAGTCTAAACCCGGTGCAACTCTCCAACTAAATTACTCATCAGGGAGGAGCAAAATGTGACTCCGCCGATAGCCTCGGCATAGCCCATTCTGGTGGGGCCAATGACACTGATGGTACCGGTGGCCCGGTTGGCAACCCCATATTGGCAGAGAATCACACCGTAGGGATGTAGACTGGCCTCCTGGTTTTCCTCGCCAATGTATACTGCCACGTCACTGGTCTCAGGCATTTGGGGCAGCAGGTTTTCCAGAAGGACTCGCTCCTCCAGCATCTCCACGATAGCTTTGGCCCTCCCGCTCTGGGCGAATTCCGGCTGGTCTAACAGGCGTCTGAGTCCATCCACATGGTGGTCTGGCTCAGTTTCACCGGAGGCATCCTTCAACATGAGGGTAGTCTCATGCCTGACCCTCGTTTCGAGCGGAGTCAACTCCAGTTGGTTCGATTTTATGTCGTCGTAATCCAGGTCGCAAAAAAGGTCGTTGAGACGATTGGCGGATTGGTCCAAAATTCCCTGGGTCAAGGACTGAGTCACCGGTAAAAGGCGGCGAAGCAAACGGGTCTCCTGCAAGACCACTATCAACAGAGCCAGAAATTCTTCCAGGAACACTAATTGTATGTGTTTTAGCCGAGGTGCTTTGGCCCACGGCACCGTGACCACCGCTAGGCTAGCTGTCAGATCTGAAAGGACTGTGGCACACTGGCGGCTCCAGGTATCCAGGTCCGGCTCTGCCTGGGAGAAATCCCGGTATATTTTCTGCTGCACCATAACGGGCAACTCCGTAGGCTCCTCCAGCGATTGAACATAGTGCCGGTATCCCAAATCGGAGGGGATTGCTCCGGCGGATACATGGGGCCTGGAGATGTAGCCCTCGTCGGCGAGGCGGGACATAGCGGTCCGGACTGTAGCGGGGCTGACCTTGGCCGGAGAACGGCGGGCGATTTCTTCCGACGCCACCGGGGCGGCGGAATTGATATATTCCGCTACCAGAATGTTTAAGATCGTTCCTGCGCGTCCCGAGAGCATGACCTATCAGATCAACCGCATCTAGATTGGGGGGTCTCCAATAGCTAGGAAAACTGCTTGGAAATTAGCATGACCCCAAAGGGTGTGTCAAGGAATTGACCGCCTAGCTGCCAGACCATTATACTCTGCCAGAGTTTCTGCTCCTAGCCGTCAACGGAGGAAGTTGGTGACTTTAACAAGCTACGGCACTCTAGCCGAGGCCATTTGGCCACGAGTGGGAGTTTGGCGGCAAGACGCCATACGTAATTTGGCCCTTATCGCCGGCTTCACCATTTTCGTCGCTTTCTGTGCCCAGATAGCTATTCGCTTGCCCTGGACCACGGTCCCCATTACCGGTCAGACCTTTGCCGTGTTGGTAACCGGCGGGGCTTTGGGTGCTTGGCGGGGTGCGAGTTCTTTATCGCTTTATATGCTGTTGGGTATGGTTGGCATCCCAGTTTTCGCTCCAGGTTCCAGCGCCACTAGCGGCGGCTGGGACGTTCACTTTATTTTGCCTTGGAGCGGAAGTGCTGGATTGCCCTTGGAGGTTTCCGGATTTGGCTATATCGTTGGGTTTATATTTGCGGCTGGTATAGTGGGATATCTGGCGGAGAGGCATTGGGACCGCAAACCCTGGATTCTCTTAGGAATGTTCCTGGGCAACGTTCTCTTGTATATTCCGGGCACTCTGTGGCTCGCCTACCTCTTGGCCACCGACTGGATTCACCCAGGCGCCGGAAAGCCTCTGGGCGAGCTTATCGCCGGTTCCGGCACCTGGGAGAAGGTATTGATTGGGGGTGTCTACCCCTTCATAGTAGGTGACTTCATGAAACTATTTCTTGCTTCCCTGGCTCTGCCTGCGGCCTGGTCTTTGGTACAAATAAGAGGTCCGCGCAAGTAATGGAAATAACCTGGCTGGGCCACTCGTGCTTTCGCCTGCGGTCCGAAGATTTGGTGGTAATTACCGACCCCTATCCCGCCTTGGTGGGCCTAAGACCCGACTCTCGCCCCGCCACCGCTATTACCGTAAGCAATCCCCATCCTCACCACAGCAACTGGCCCGATGTCGGTGGAGAACCCAAAGTGTTTCAGAACCCGGGCGAATACGAATATTCCGGGATAACCGTTCGGGGAGTGATGACCCCCCTGTCCGCTGGAGAGGCTCGAGAAAACCGTAACGTGGCCTTTTGTATAGAAATAGAAAACGTGAATGTTTGCCACCTGGGGGATATTGCCGAACCTTTGACTCCCCGGGAAATCGATGCGTTATCCCCGGTGGACGTCCTCCTAGCCCCGGTGGGAGGAGGCTGTACTCTGGAAGTGGAACGAGTGCATCAAATGCTGCAGGACCTGGATGCCAAGGTAGTCATACCCATGCACTACAGCATTCCGAATCTGGCGGTGGAATTGGGCAGCCTCGATGCTTTCCTGCGGTTGACTGGAGTAAGCGATGTACAGCCGCAGTCCCGGCTGGCTTTGACCGCCGCTAACCTGCCTCCGGATACCCGAGTGGTGGTGCTGGCTCCTCAGGCCAGGGCGGTCTGACCCCACCCAGGCCTCCGCAATCCGCGGGAGCCGCCGGCCGCCCAGCGTTGCATCCCCCAGCTTCGCCGTCTCCTTCTTTAATCCTTGGGATTGCAGCCGGTTGTCCATGAGCCAGTCCGGTTCAACCGCCGCTCCGGCCGAGACGTTGGCCCGGTCAAGATTCTCGCGTTTCAGAAGCCGGCTGGTCCATCCGGCGGCGGTCCAGCATCAGCAAAGCCAATCCCCCAGCCAGGATAATCGTTCCCAGAGCAAGGGCCACTCGCGGCAAGATCGGCAGCACTGAGTCCCCTACCTGAGGAAGCAGTGGCGGCGGTAAGGGTGTTGGAAGGGGCTGGTCGAAGCTGAGATTTAGGCTGGCGATAGCATACGCCCCCTCGAAGCGGGCCGACTCCGCCGCCTGAATGCGGCCGTGGGCGTTGACCAGGTAGAAGCTGATGAGGTCGCCGCGGAGGAACCGGTTCGAGGGGTTAACCTCCAGAAGAAAGTAGGTTCCGTCGCCGGTAATAAACACTGGCTTGCTCTGGA
>JAKZUA010000062.1:0-32687 GCA_047516825.1 Dehalococcoidia bacterium | reverse complement strand
CACGCCCGCCCCTTCGTTACCCATCATAACGCGCTGGACCAGCAGCTATACCTGCGCATCGCCACCGAGTTGTATTTGAAACGGTTGATAGTGGGGGGGTTCGACAAAGTCTACGAGCTGGGCCGGGTGTTTCGCAACGAGGGCATCGACCAGGACCACAATCCGGAATTCAGCCTGCTGGAAAGCTATGAGGCCTACGCCGACTATACCCAGGTGATGGAGATGGTGGAGGGCCTGTTTGCCACGGTGGCCCAAGAGGTTCGGGGCACGACTCAGATACCCTACGGGGAGCATGTCATCGATTTTGCGCCTCCCTGGCCTCGCCTGGGCTTAAGGGAGGAACTGGAGCGGCGCAGCGGAATAAACATCGATGAGTTTCCCGACGACGCTGCTCTGGTCAAGCGGGTGGCGTCTCTGGGCCTGGACATCGGACCCCGGGAGAGCCGGGGACGGTTGATCGACAAGCTGATATC
Organism: Dehalococcoidia bacterium; assembly: GCA_047516825.1. Taxonomy (GTDB): domain Bacteria; phylum Chloroflexota; class Dehalococcoidia; order Lucifugimonadales; family UBA3495; genus JADFQT01. The sequence goes on along the minus strand of JAKZUA010000062.1, from coordinate 32,214 downwards.
CACCTTTGTCGAGCCCAATTTGATCCAGCCTACCTTCCTGCTGGATTACCCTGAAGAGATGTCTCCACTGGCCAAGGCCAAGCCGGGATGCCCGGGTTACGTGGAACGCTTCGAGGCATTCGCCGCCGGCATGGAGGTGGCCAACTCCTACTCGGAGCTGAACGATCCCACCGTGCAGCGAGCCAGATTTGAGGCCCAGGAAGAAGTCCGGCAGGTTTACCAGGATGAGGAAGTGGACCGGCGGGACGATGATTTCCTGCTGGCCATGGAGTATGGAATGCCGCCCACCGGAGGCCTGGGGGTGGGCATCGACCGGATGGTCATGCTGCTGACCGGCCAGCCCAGCATACGGGATGTGCTGCTTTTCCCCCAGATGCGTACCTTGCGGCCTGGCGAAGAGACAGATGAGGAAGAGACCGAAGAAGTGGAAGGGAACGAGGAGTAAGGGTGTGGTAGTCATTGTCGGGACTGCCGGCCAGCCGGCCGGTTCTTTCTCCAAAGCCCCCCTTTGAAAAGGGAGATATAGGGGGATTTTCGCGAAGGGAAGCTCACCCCACTGGGGTTAGCTAGGGATTCAAGACTCAGTAATTGACAGCATGCTATCCATTGAGCTGATTCGCAAAGACCCAGACTACGTCATAAAAGCGCTGGAGTCCCGGGGGGAGGAAAACCCCCTGGGGGAGCTGCTGGAGCTGGACGCCCGGCGCCGTCAGGGCATCTCCCAGGGCGATGAGCTGCGTTCGGAGCGAAACCAGGTTAGCCGCCGCATCGGCCAGCTTCGCGCCTCCGGCCAGGAACCTCCCCCAGATGCGGTGGAAGAGATGCGGCAGGTCGGCCAGCGCATCGCCGAATTGGAGCAGCAGGTAAAGGAGCTGGAGGAGACCATCCAGAGCATTCTGCTAAGCCTGCCCAACCTGCCCCGCGCCGACGTGCCGCCGGGTTTGGACGAAGAGGGCAACGTGATAGCGCGGCATTGGGGAGAGCCGGTGGCATTGCCCTTCCCACCTCGGCCCCACTGGGAGCTGGGCGAGGAGCTGGGAATTATAGACTTCCAGCGGGGGGTGAAGCTCTCCGGCAGCCGCTTCTACACCCTTTCCGGCGCTGGCGCCAAGCTGGAACGGGCCCTCATTGCCTGGATGCTGGACCTCCACGCCGCCGAGCACGGCTACACCGAGATGCTGCTCCCGATTCTGGTGCGGCGGGAGATCATGGAAGGCTCCGGGAACCTGCCCAAGTTCGCCGATAATCTTTACCACGACGACGAAGATGACCTGTGGCTGGTACCCACCGCCGAGGTCCCCATTACCAATCTCCATCGGGATGAGATACTGGCCCACGAATCATTGCCCCGCTATTACGTGGCCCATACTCCCTGTTTTCGTAGGGAGAAGGCGGCGGCGGGCCGGGACACGCGGGGCATCAAGAGGGTGCATCAGTTCAACAAGGTGGAGATGTACAAGTTCGTCGCCCCCGAAACCTCGGACGAGGAGCTGGGCCGCTTGCTGGCCGATGCTGAGGATGTCTGCCGGCGTTTGGGACTGGCTTACCGGATACTGGAGCTCTGCGCCGGGGACATGGGTTTTGCCTCGGCCAAATCCTTCGATATAGAAGTGTGGGCGGCGGGCTGCGAAGAATGGCTGGAGGTAAGCTCCTGCTCCAACTGCACCGATTTTCAGGCCAGGCGGGCCAACATCCGTTACCGGCCGGCCAGCGGGGCTCGCCCGGACTTCGTTCACACCCTGAACGGCTCCGGGCTGGCGCTGCCCCGAGTGATGATCGCGCTGCTGGAGAATTACCAGCAGGAGGACGGGTCGGTGGTGATTCCGGAGGTGCTGCGGCCCTACACCGGATTCGATGTTATTCCTTCCCCGGCCGGCCCATCCCCGGCCGGCGGCTAGAAATCCCGCCCGCGCTGACCGGCGGCGTCCTTGCTAACATGGAGAATCGGGTTCGGACAAGCCAAGTAGGGGCACGGCATGCCGTGCCCCTACTGATTTTTGATGGCTAGCTAGCGGCCTACGCCCGGGGCCGGGTTACTTCTCGATGGGCGCTCCGACGATACTGCCACACTCGGTCCAAGAGCCGTCGTAGTTGCGGACGTTGCCGTGTCCCAGAAGCTGGGTCAGCACGAACCAAGTGTGGGAGGAGCGCTCGCCGATGCGGCAGTAGGCTATGGTTTCCTTGCTGCCGTCGATGCCCTTGCCGTCGTACAGCGCCTGGAGATCGTCGGCCGACTTGAAGGTGCCGTCCTCGTTGGCCGCCTGCGCCCAGGGGATGTTGGCGGCGCCGGGGATATGACCGCCCCGCTGGGCGCCTTCCTGAGGCAGGGCGGGCGGGGCCAGCAGGTTGCCGGCGTATTCGTCGGGAGACCGGACGTCCACTAGGGCGACGTTGCCCGCGTTGACCGAGGCCAATACCTGGTCCCGGAGGGCCCGCAGGCTTTGATTGGGCTCACTGGCTCGATAGGTCTTGGCGGCCTGGTTGGGCACGTCGGTGGTCAGCGGGCGGTTCTCGGCGGTCCACTTGGCCCGGCCCCCGTTCATGATGGTGACGTCGTTGTGCCCGTAGTATTTCAGCTGCCAGAAAGCCCAGCAGGCGAACCAGTTATTGTTGTCGCCGTATAACACTACCCTTGTATCCTGGTCTATCCCGGCGCTACCCAGCAACTGTTCCATTTCGGCCTTGCTGGGAATGTCGCGGCGAACCGACTGCTGCAACTGGCTCTGCCAGTTCCAGCCTACCGCTCCGGCGACGTGGCCCTGCTCGTAGGCGGCGGTATCGACGTCCACCTCCACCAACCGCACGTTGGCGTCGCTGCCGTGATCCGCTACCCACTGGGTGCTTACCAGAGACTCGGGATTAGAATAATCGGCCATACTACCTCCTCTGTGTCTGCTTAAGATTTCGACCTGGCTACCTTTGAGCCCGCCAATACCGTTTACGCCAGCTTAGATGCTCAGTGTACCCATACGATGCAAAGCTGTCATTGGCAGAAAGGCGTAGTCGCCCCGGTTGCCGCCAGTGGTAGAAAGGCGTAGTCGCCCCGGCTACCGCCAGCGGGCTGGGCCATTGGTGAGATTGTCGCTAGAATCAACCCGGATGGCGGCAGGAGTTCTATGCCGCCAGGCGTTCCGCCTCGGCGGGAGTCCGCGGAGGCTGCTTGGAAAGTCTATTTTCCGGTAGTTCCTCAAGTAGTTCCATCATATAGCCGCACTGCAGGCAGCTCAGGTACCTGCCGTATTGGTCTCTTTCCAGATATAGGTCTCCGTGGCATTTAGGGCAAGCCTTTAGTTTAATCATCATCCATCCCCTCGGCCGAGGAATCCAGTTCTTGACCTCCTTTGTGTTAATAACCATGTGTGAAGCACATAATAAACCTTGACATAAACCGTGTCAACCATTACCCTAATACCTAAGCAAACTAATCCCAAAAAACTAAACCAGGTTCGGGCGAAAAATCCTTCATGTATCAGAGGTCTAGGCGTAGAATAATAGAAGAGGGGGAGGCAGCGCCGCCCCAGATACCGCCATCCTGGCCCCAGGAGGTCTTTCCCGAGGTGGTAAAGCGGGAACCGGCCACCGGCTCCCCGACTGAATCCCAGGCGGAGAAATCCCCGGGGAGGCCGGTGGTGGAGATCCAAGGGATCTACATCATCAGCGTGGCCGCGCGCATCCTGGAGATGCACCCGCAGACCCTTCGGAAATACGAGCGGCTGGGGCTGGTGAACCCGGAGCGGACCGGTGGAATGCTGCGGCTCTATTCCCGGGAAGATATCCGGAAGATACTGCTCATCAGGCACTTGATGGACAACTTGGGGCTGAATTTGGCCGGGGTTGAATTCGCCCTGAACTTGGTGGAGAATCTGGTGGAGTTGGAGCGTCGGCTGGCTTCCGCCGTCGCTGACACCGCGCCGCGTGAAACCCTAGTAGAGACAATAGAGCAAGAAGTGATCAGACTGTACCGCAGGTTGAATCTGCCGGTCTAACCCAATCAGCCAAGGCTAGGATTAACGAATGACGGAAGATAGGGAAGAAGCTCAAAGTAGCGAACCGGACTCCCCTGAGGAATTGATCCCTGGAGCTTTGTTGGGAGAGATGCCGGAAGAGTTGCCGGATGATTTGAATGAAGAGCTGGTGAACGAATACGGCCATTTGGGTTTGGAAGAGCAGGTTTTGGCCCTTCTTAAGGATTTGCACTCGATTAAGAAGGATGCCGGGGAGAGCAAGGAACTGGCCCAAAGGGCCCAGGCCGAGCTGAGTAACTTCCGTAAGCGGACCGATGATGACCGAATCGCGTTGCAGCGTCAATCCAACAGTCGATTATTGGTCAAGATGCTGCCGGTGGTAGATGAGCTGGAACTAGCCGTTAATCATGCCGATGGGAAGAAACCCAGCAAATCCTGGGTGGAAGGGGTCAGGCTGATTCAACGCAAGGTAGCCGCCCTGCTGGAGACCGAAGGCGTTACCAAAATAGATGCAATAGGAGCGCCCTTCAACCCGGTGGAGCATGAAGCGGTGGGAACCGAAGAAGAGGATAAGAAGTTTGCCTCAGGCCAAATTATCCAGGTAGTACGCAACGGCTACCGGCTCCACGAGCGGGTCATCCAGGCGGCCCAAGTGGTGGTAGCCCGGTAAATAACCCGGTAACCCGGTAAACCCAGTCGCATCCGCCCCACGTATAGGAAAAAAGGAGACACACTATGGCTAAGGTCCTGGGTATAGATTTGGGCACGACCAACTCGGTGGCCGCCGTCATCGAGGCGGGCGAGCCGGTGGTGGTTGAGAACGCTGAAGGAGGCCGGATCACACCCTCGGTGGTCGCCGTCAATGTCAAGAGTAACGAGAGATACGTCGGGCAAACCGCCAAAAGACAGGCGGTGACCAACCCGGAGAACACCGTCTTCTCCGTCAAGCGACTGATGGGCCGCAAGTTCGAAGACCCGGAGGTTTCCTCGGCCATGGGCCGGCTGCCCTATAAAATTGTCAAGGCGGCCAATGGTGACGCTCACGTGGAGATGAGTGGTGAATCCTACGCGCCGCCGCAGATATCCTCCATGGTCCTGCAAAAGATCCGCCAGGACGCCGAGGCCAAGCTGGGCGAGAAGATTTCCCAGGCGGTAATCACTGTACCCGCTTATTTTAACGACGCCCAGCGGCAGGCCACCAAGGATGCCGGCACCATCGCCGGCCTGGAAGTATTGCGTATCATCAACGAGCCGACGGCTTCCTCCCTGGCCTACGGCTTGGACAAGCAGAAGGTGGATGCTACGGTGGCGGTGTTCGACCTGGGCGGGGGCACCTTCGATGTAACCATCCTGCAAATGGGAGATGGGGTCTTCGAGGTCAAGTCCACCAACGGAGATACCTATTTGGGTGGTGACGACTTCGACCAGGAGATTTTGGAGTGGCTGAATCGCGAGTTCCTACAGGAAACCGGAATCGACCTGAGCAAGGACCGCATGGCCCTGCAGCGGCTGCGGGATGCGGCGGAGCGGGCCAAGGTGGAGCTTTCCAGCACGGTGGAAACGGAGATTAACCTGCCCTTCATTACCGCCGATGCCAGCGGTCCCCAGCACCTGGTCAAAACTTTGAGCCGGTCCCGCATGGAGCAGCTTGTTGGAGACCTGATAGCCCGTACCGAGAATCCCTGTCGCCAGGCCCTGACCGATTCTGGCATCAGTCCCAGCGAGATCGATGACGTGGTGCTGGTGGGAGGGATGACCCGCATGCCCGCCGTCCAGGAGAAGGTCAAGGGTATATTCGGCAAGGAGCCTAGCCGGTCGGTCAACCCGGACGAGGCCGTGGCCCTGGGCGCGGCGATCCAAGCCGGGATCCTGGGTGGTGAAGTGGGCGACATTGTCTTGCTGGACGTCACCCCGCTGACTCTGGGCCTGGAAACCCTGGGTAGCGTAATGACCAACCTGATTACCAGGAACACCACCATTCCCACCAAGAAGGCCGAGACTTTCACCACCGCCGCAGACAATCAGAACAGTGTGGACATTCACGTTTTGCAGGGCGAGCGGCAGATGGCCACGGATAACAAGTCCATTGGCAGGTTTATCCTTGACGGAGTCTTGCCGGCGCCCCGAGGAGTGCCCCAGATTGAGGTTTCCTTCGATATTGACGCTAACGGCATCCTCAGCGTCTCCGCCGTGGACAAGGGTACTGGCAAGGAGCAAAAGATAGTAATCCAGCCCAGTTCCGGTCTGGCCAAAGAAGATATCGAAAAGATGGTCGATGACGCTAAAAACCACGAGGACGATGACCAGCGCCGTCGCGCCGAGGTGGAAACAAGAAACCAGGCCGACTCGCTGGTTTACACCACCGAGAAGATGATAGCCGATAACGCCGATAAGGTCCCGGAGGACTTGAAGGAAGAGGTGGAAGGGAAACTGGCCACGCTGAAATCCGCTATTGAAGCCAACAGCGTGCCGGAGATGCAGACCTCCATGGCGGACCTGAACAGCGCGCTGCAACGGCTGGGGCAAGCGGTTTATAGCCAGGCCGCGGCTAGCGACATGCCCGCGGATGGCCCGATGGGAGATATGGAGGATACGGGCGACATAGACAGTGACCTATCGGGCGACGGCGCGGATTCAGAGGACGAAACCCAGGCTGATGGCGAAGTCGCCGAAGCGGAGGAGGGTGACAGCACTGTTGAAGGCGAGTTCAGGGAAGTCTAAACTGGAGCATATCCCCTTTACGGCTGGTATGGACTATCTGTTATAATGTTCCCACGTCGGCCGGCAAGGCCGTACACGGCTCCATCTAGGAGAGTATAGATGAGCTCCCAATCAGAAAGCGCAGATCAGGAATTGGCGGAAAATGGGGAAACCGGAACGACCGGGACCATAGAAGGAATTGACCTGACCTTAACGCCATTGCAGTACCACTACCTGAGTTTGCTTCAAAGAGTGATAGCCCTTCAGAACAGCTATCAAGTAGATCCGGATTATGAAACCTGGATGATGAACGCCATCAACAAGGCGATCTATTCCACGTTGCGCGACTCGATAGAAGCCAATATCGGCGAGGCCGCCAAGGAGTTGCTGCGGAAAACTCACCAGGTTAACTAAGCGATTTAATTAAAAAGGCCAATTAAAGCCAAAACACCCGGCCCGCTCCGCGCCGATCTCGAGCCAACCAGAGATCGCCGGGGTTGGGCGGACTTTTATCCCCTGATGCCCGTTCATACCCTGATGCCCCCCTGTCCCCCGATTCCAAAGAGAGGGAACACATCCTTCTTGATTGCGGCCACACCTTCTTCGGCTAATCGCCTCGTCTCTAACCGCACCTCCTCCGGTATCTCCGGTTTTACGGTGTCTCTTAGCTGAGTAGCACCCAGCTCCTGGGATAACTCTCCGGGGATGGTATCCGGCCATTCCGCATCCACCATCACCCCATAGGCCAGGCTCCAGCAGCGCGCCACCGCTCCCAGGTCGTAGCCTCCCCCTCCCAAAGCTAACCAGGGCAGCCCTAGCCCTGAGAAGAATCGGACAGCCTCCACGAAGCCCCGGGAGGTTACCTGCAAGTGGGTCAGCGGGTCGGTGTGGTAGCTGTCGATGCCCAGTTGGGTAACCAAAATGTCCGGGGCGAAGGCCGCCAGCAGCGGCGGAACCACCTCCTGGAAGGCCTGGAGATAAACCTCATCTTCCGTATAGGGGTAAAGGGGCAGGTTCACCGAGTAGCCGATGGCCGGCGCAGTTCCCGACTCGTCCACGAATCCGGTTCCAGGGAAGAGGTATCTACCCGATTCGTGGATCGAGATGGTCAGGACTCGGTTATCATCGAGGAAGGCGTTCTGGACTCCGTCTCCATGATGGGCGTCGATATCGACGTAGGCAACCCGCAGCCCCAGGCCCAGCAGGTATTTGATCGCCACGGCCGGATCATTGAAGATGCAAAACCCGGAGGCATGGCCCGGGGCGGCGTGATGCAGTCCGCCCGAAATGTTGAAGGCTACATCCAACTGGTGGCTGGCGACCAGTTCGGCGGCCATCAGGGTCGCGCCGGTGCTGAGCAGCGCCGCCTCGTACATTCCTTCGTAGACCGGGTTATCTCCCCTGGCGCTGAAGCCGAATCGCTCGGCGTTGGGTATGCTCAGGCCTGTGCTCAGGCCTTGGACCGCCGCGATGTATTCGGAGGTGTGGAGCAACCCCAGCTCTTCCAGGGTGGCGGGGCGGGGAGCCAGCAGTTGGGATTTTCCGTCGTCGAAGGCTCCGTAGGATTGAAGCAGCTGGTAAGTATGGCGCAGGCGGGCCGGTCGCATGGGGTGATCCGGGCGGAGCACGTGCTGGGATAAAGCGCTCTCGTAGATAAATGCGGCTCGGGGCATTATTCCTCCTGATTCACCCGGGCCAGCTCACTGATCATGTTGGACCAGTGAGTGCCGGGCCAGTAGACCCGAAGGCAGCTGAAGCACTGGCTAAAGGCGGTCTGGGTGCGGGCTACATAGTCGGGGATCTGGTCAGCCACCGCCCCTTTGTCCACCGGCGCCAGCGGATCATTGCAGCGCAGACAGCGAGAAAAGCCGCTGTCCAGGTTTAGATTCAGCTCCCGAATCAGCTGGCGCAACTGGCCCCGCAGGTCATCGGCTACCACGTACAGCATGCGTAATTGACCCAAACGGACGGACCTTCTCAACAGGAAACCCGAGTCCCGGGTAATCAGCATCCGGTCCTGTTTGAGGGCCAGTCGTACCAATTCATTGTCGCTGGCGCTGCGGGGAAAGGCCGCGTCATATCCCATAATCCTGAGCCAGGTGGCCAAACGCCCGACGTTAACATCGACAATGAATTTGGGCCGCATCGCCTGCCGCATGGCCTAAGGATAGCCTCAAATAAATGAAATGGGAATTGCCGGATTATCGCCCGGCCAAGGCGGCTCCGGGCCGGCTCCCAGGGTATAGGCGCAGAATGCTCCCGGCCTCGTGGGGCCTATGTTATACTCCCAGCGCCGCTTCCCAGTAACGCTCCCCTTCATCGAGGGAGAACTTCCGGGGGAAGACCTTCGGGATATGCTGCTGGCGGCGCCGCCAGACAGTTGCTCGGCGAGGTGAAGGTGATGACTAATCAACCGGCAAAATGCCCGGCCTGCGGGAAGGAACTGGAGCCTCCCGGTTCCGGCGCTGCCGGCATGCCCACCCTGCCCAATCCAAATCGGGGCGAGCCGAAAAATTGGGCCGAAGAAAATTTGCAGCGGCATATCGAACTGCTGGACCAGATTTCCGGCCAGCTGGACCAGCTAAAGGTGTCGCTAGAGGCCGGTAGCGCCGGTAGCCAGGAGGTTTTGGCGGAGCTGGAAGCCTGGCGCGGTAGCCTCAAGCCTCGTCATGGACTTTGCATCGACGCCCATTGCGCCCCCTGCCGGGTGCATGAGGAGGCGATCAAGGAGCACGTTTTGCTCTACATCGACTGGAAGGTTCCCGGCACCGTGGAAAAACTGGAGCAGGCCCGCCACCGCAACTGACGCTCTCTTGCCTAATACTACTTTGTTAGGTACCCTCAATGCTCTGGAATGGCAATCTGTCGGCGGGTGATGCTGAACGCTTTGGGCGCCTGGCTTTAAGCTGTCGGACAGGCCATAACTGCTTGGTGACAAAGTAGTACTAAGGGGGTGTTTAAAATGTCCCTCCCCTTATCAAGGGCAGGTTGGTAGGGGTCACAACAACCCCCTCTTAATCTCCCCCTTATTAAGGGGGAGATTAAGAGCTATATAAACACCCTCTCAGACCCTTCGCCGCATTTCCTACCAGATGTCTCCCACGTCTCCCCTATCGGGCAAACCTAACCGAGCCCAATGTCCCTTGCGTTGGTCTGGGACCAGCTCTATGCGCCGCACCCACTTGGCCCATTGGTAGCCATATTTGCCGGGGGCAACCAACCTCAGGGGATAGCCGCACTGAGGGATTTTCTGGCGGTTGATGCTGTAGGCCAGAAAGGCTTCCCGATCCAGCAGATCGCTCAACTCTAGGGAGGAGTAGTAGCCGTCGGCGCAGTGGAAAACCGCCCGGCGAGCGCCGGGGCCAACGCCGGAGATGTCCAGCAGCGTTTGGAGCGACACTCCTTCCATCATCGAGTTATTCCGGAAGCCGCCAACGCAGTCTTGGCGCACCTGCCTGGTTACGGCGGGCAGCGATTGTAGCTGCTCTAATGAGAGGCTCAGAGCTAGCTCCACCTCGCCTTCTACCACCAGCCGGTAGTCCTCCACGGCTATTTCGGGAACTCCCCAAAGGCACAGGGTTCCCAACTGATCCATGGCAGTCAGGGCATCCTGGGAATCCACCTTCAGCATCCTCTTGACCCCAAGGCTGAGCAGGATGTACCCGGCGGTGACCAGGTGCCGCAGAGCATAGGGCAGGACGCGCCAGGGGTAATAGCAAGCCCGCAGGCTCCAGCGGTTGCTCCCAAGCCGGACCAATGCTGTACGCAAAATATCCGGCACTGATTCAAAAAGCCAGCGTTACTTGGTGGGTGTTTTCGCCAGCAGCAGTTCTCTGGCGTCTCCCAACAACTCGTCATCGGTCCGGCTCAGGTCGATGGGGTCGCCGTGAGGCTGGGGCACCGGAAGGCCGGTCTTGTAATAGAGCTCCACTCGATTGCCTTCTGGGTCAAAGAAATACATTCCGAAGGCGTTGCCGTGACTCACTATTCTTTCGACCTTTACGTTCTCCGCCAATAAACGCTGGTAGTAGTCCCGCAGATCCTGGATACTGGGAACCTTGAAGGAAATTTGCTGGATGAGGTTGGCGTCCTCCGAAGTTACCCGTCCCTTCATCAGAACAAATTCGTGGTGCTCGGCCACGGGGTCGGCGCTCATGAAACACATACCCCGGCCTTCTAAGTCCTCGTCAGCCACAGTCAAGCCGATCACCCGAGTGTAAAAGTCGCGCTGCTTCATCAAGTCGTCGGTATAAATCCCTACGTGGCCCAATCCTGCTAGTTGGGGCATATCAACATTCCTCCTAATGACGTATTGGCCTAATGTCGTAGTTGGGTTGGCTTGGCCCCATTTTACCACCAAAGGAAAGACTATGAATTGTCAGGTCATGGGGTCAGTTCGGGCGTCCCGAATCAACCGGACGAGCCGGTCCAGGTAGCCGCGGATAGCTTTGGAAGAGTCGACCACCCAGTGGGCGTCCGAGATCGGCTCTTGACCGGGCCGCAGCCGGGCGAAGACGCTCCAATCGGCGTCGGAGAGTCCGTCCGTGCCGATACCGGCGGCCCGATGCTTTAGTCGTCGCCGGATCACCTTGAGGGGAGCTGTGAACAGGATTATATGGGCCGGCGCTCCCCGGCGATGGGCCAGGTCCAGTAAGGGTTGCCGGAATCCCTCCGTGAGATTGGTAGCGTCGAAAACGACCGTCTGGTCCTGAGTTAGCAAGTCCTCTATCACCCGGTGGCAGGCGGAGAAAACTCGCAGGTGCTCCTCTCTGGTGTATTCGGGCTCAGGGATCAGCGCCTTGCGCGCCCGGTCGCTCCCTACCACCACTAGGGGGAGGCAACCTGCCAGCTGACGGGCGAAGTGGGATTTGCCGGTTCCCGGCAGTCCGCTCAACACCACGAGAAAGGGTCGAGCGCCGGTGGGGATTTGTCCTCGGGGTAATTCCTGTTCGAGGGCGCGCCGGATCACGGTCACATCGGAGGCCAGCCGGGGTTCGGCATCCCTTTCGCGGTTCATTTATCGGCTGCTACAGTTAAGGGCGGTTTCAGGAGAGGAACCCGCCGGCGGAAGCCGGGGGGCGTACTGCCGTTGGCCCGGAATTTACATCTAAACCAACAGGCGGCGCAGAGCCCATTGGACCAGGTATATCAGCAATATGGCGGCCATAGGGCTGAAATCCAGTCGTTCGAAGATTGGGTGGATTTTGCGGGTCGGTTCCCGCAGCAGGTCTCGCAGAGGACCCAAAATCGGCTCCGTTATCGCGACCAGAAACATGGTAATTCTGACCAGAATAGAATTGGGCTGGCCTCCCAATGACTGCAGAATCAGCGTTAGGACGATTCGTGCCAGGATCGCCAGGCTCAAGAAAAACAGGAGTCTGTTTATAATCTCGATGATAGTGCTCAGTGGATACCTCCCTACTCTCGCCCCAGCTTCATGGACTTCTGGTAGGCGGCGTTTACCGCCTCCACCACGGTCGCCGGCACCCCGCCGCGCTCCAGGACCTGCAGGCCTTCGGCGGTGGTGCCACCCGGCGAGACCACCATGTCCTTCAGCTCGCCCGGATGCTTGCCGGTTTCCATAACCAGCTTGGTGCTGCCGTAAACTGTCTGCAAGGCCAGCCTACGGGCCGTGTCCCGGGGCAGCCCAACGTAGACCCCGGCGTCGATTAGGGCCTCTATGAACAAGAAGACATAGGCTGGGCCGCTGGCGCTCAGGGCGGTGGCCATATCCAGGTATTTCTCGTCGTCCACGTAGATCTCCTGACCTACGGTGGCCAGGATGGATTGGGTGAGGGCTCTTTGGACCGAATCGACCTGGGGAGTGCAGGTCCACATGCTCATTCCATGGCCAATCTGAGCCGGCGTGTTGGGCATGACCCGTATTATTGCCGAGTGACCCAGTCCCTCCATCAGGGTGGACATCTTGGCGCCGGCGATTATGGAAAGGGCCGCCTGGTTGGGCTTTAACTGCTTCTTCAAACCCTGGGCAACCGCAGGCAGGTCTTGGGGCTTGATGGCCAGCAGGACCAGGTCCGCGCCGTCAACCGCCGTGTCATTGGCCGCGTGGGTATCGACGCCGTATCTTTCCGCCAAGTACTCGCGGCGAAGCTTCACCGGCTCGCCCACACTTATCTCATCGGGCCGGGCCAACTCGGCCGAGAGAACTCCGCCCATCAGGGCCTCGGCCATGGTGCCGCCGCCGACGAAAGCTATTTTCATCAGGACCTTCTCCACCCGGGGGTTGGTGCCGGGATTATTAAACGGGGTTATTGGGATTATAACACCGACCCGACCCGGGGCAGGCTGGAGGAAATGTCTAGTTACAGTTGGAAATGTCCGCTGACAGGAAGAGGCAAGGAGGGGCGTCTAGGAGCCTTCGGCTTGAGTGGCAGGGAAAAGCTCCCCCTTACCAAGAATCTATCTCGAAACGGCCCATGTCATTCCGAAGGAGTGAAGCGACTGAGGAATCTAAATTCTGTGCCCTTAAAACCTCATGAGTCAGTATGCCAACTAAGCCATTGCCAATGGCGTCAGGACCATGTGCTCAGGCGCTTCAGACCCCTTGCGGAGTTTATCCTGAGCAACGCCGAAGGGCTCGGGGTGACCTTTTGAGATAAGGGTGAAGAGGAGGTTGGGAGGGCTTGGATCACCCCCCATCGCCAAGCCGGGATATAGACGCCTTGGCATACGGAACCCGGCGGCTTTAACTTTGGCCCTGGCTTAAAATCCCGAAAGTCCCTTTCCCTTGGCCAGCGCCACCGCCAACCGGATTGATTCCAGCATGCTGGTTTGGTCGGCCACCCCTTTCCCGGCGATGTCGAAGGCGGTGCCATGGTCCACCGAGGTTCGGACGAAGGGCAGCCCCAGATTGGCGGTGATGCTCTCTGCAAACCCGTACACTTTGACTGGGATATGACCCTGGTCGTGGAACATGGCTAATACCACGTCGTACCGGTCGTTGATGGCTTGGTGGAAGATGATGTCGGCGGGCACCGGACCCACCGCGCCGATGCCCAGGCTTTGGGCCGCGGCCACGGCGGGGGCTATCTCTTCCGCCTCCTCGTTGCCCAGCAGGCCGCCGTCGCTGCCGTGGGGGTTGAGCGCCGCCACTCCGATGCGCGGATTGGTGTAACCCCACTGGACGAAGCTGTCGTGGGTCAGCTGCAGGTAGCTGAGAATTCGGTCTTGCTTGACATAATCGCAGGCCACCCGCAGAGAGCGATGGGTGGTAAGGTGGACTACCCGCAGGTTCTTGGCCAGCAGCATGGTGCCCACGGTTTCGGCGCCGGACAGTTCTTGGAGCAGCTCCATATGGCCGATGGCTTGGTATCCGGCCAGGCTGGCCGCTTCCTTGTTCAGCGGCGCAGTGGCCAGTCCATCGACGGTACCGGCCAGGGCCAGTTCGCCGGCCTTGGTGACCCACTCCATGGCGGCTTTCCCGCAGGGAACGCTGATTTGTCCAACGGTGATGTCCTCCGGGTTGAGGTTGTGGATGTCCACCACGTCCACCACCCCCGGGTCTGCCCCGCCCCCGGAGGGGTCGCCGGTTTCTTTGATTTGCAGCGGCAGGCCGGTCAGCTTAACCGCCTGTTCCATCGCGAAGATGTTGCCCACCACCAGGGGACGGCAGGAGGCGTACACCTGGGGGTCGACTAGGGCTTTGACCACCACCTCCGGCCCGATGCCGCAGGGGTCTCCCATGGTAATTGCGATGGCCGGTTTTTCTGGACTAGTCATGGGAAGCCTCCTGGTTAGCAGTGGGGCGATGAGCCGGATTGTAGCACGGAGCCGCTGACATGTTCAGAGATGTGTCGGTAAGCCCAGGGCGAGCTGCAATCTCGAGTCGATTTCGTGCATCAATGTATCCTCCAGGTCACCCAATTTCCTCAAAACCAGGCTCTGGTGGAGCACGGCTAATTTGTGGGTGCGAAAAACCGAACGAAATCTCAAACCGGTTGCTGGGAAAGCGAGATGGCTGGGCTCCAAGACGAAATCGGTGGACAATAGCTCCCCGGGGATCACCGAGGAGATAAAGAGACAGAGAACGTCCTCCATCTGGGAGAGGAGCAGGTTGGAGGTCACAACAACCGCCGGGCGGACTTTTGCTGTGGATAGATCGGTGAAGGGATAGCGGACCAGAACTACCCTACCCCTTGGTATTAATGACCGGGGACTAATGACCGGGCCACTGCACTGCATCACCGTCTGCGGCGGAATACACATCCTCTTCAGGAGCGTCCAGCCATTCGAAACCCTCTGCATCTGTTACCAACTGCAAGAGTTCTTCGGTGGACACATCGTCCGTGGAGACGTGGACTTTTTTCAGCTTCCGGCGCGCCAACAGGAAGGAGGCGAAGGTTTCCACCTCAGCTTGCTCGGCGGGGGTCAGGCTTTTCAGCAGTTTGGAGAAATCAGCTTTCATGTTCAATTAGCCCTGTACTTCTGGTTCGATTGTAGCACAGGCCCAAGCCAGAATAGAAAGCCCCCAGCGGATGCCGGGGGCTTTCTCGTGATTGACCCATGGGGTTGGGCGGCGGAGTTGGCTCTATCTTCGTCGGAACACCAACCCCAGGCAGAAACCGCTTAGCTGTTCAATTATTTTGTCTTGATTACCTTGAACGTCGTATTCTTCTTTTGGGCTGCGCTTCGCCGAAAGGTCTCTTGCTGTTTCTTGTCTTGAATAAGCGTTTTCGGCGTCTCTACTTCTAGCAGCTGGACTCGGCCACCTTTTGTAGCTTGGATGTCAGGAATTCGATTATCCTTACCAACGGGATCAGGTTTATCGAATCCTGCAATGTCAGCCTGTACTTTCCAACCGGCCTGCTTTAGTTTATCGGACTCCTGTCTTACAAGCTTGTCATGGGTGCTCGGGTTGCTGGGTTTTCGATTTGGCATTTCTCTAGCTCCCCGATTTTATTTCTACGTGCCTAACTCTATCTCGACCTCGGGCCTCCCAGCCCGCCTCTACTCGCACTTGTTCCAGCCGCAGGAGACGCACATGACGCACCCTTCCAGGTAGTGAAGGGTACCGTTGCAGTCGGGGCATTTGCGGACCTGATAGCCGCTATCGCCACTGCCATTGCCGTTGGCCTGGTGGGGGTCGGCAATAAAGCTCAGCTGCAGCGCGTCGGCGGCCGCTAATGGCAAGGCTTCGGCATCGCTGGTCAAGCGGCGTTCCAGGGCCAGAGCCACCGCGTCGGGGCCGGAGCGCACCAAGGTGCCGTCGTCCCAGGCCGGGCAGCAGGTGATGCCTTTAAGCTGGGCGATGACCTCCTCCGGGCTGATGCCGGAGCGCAGGGCCAGGGAGACCAGACGGGATATGGCCTCCAGCTGGGCCGAGTCGCAGCCGCCGGCCTTGCCCAGGGTGCCAAAGACCTCAAAAGGCTGCTGATTTTCGTCGAAGTTGATGGTGATGTACATGTTGCCGTGGCCGGTGCGCACCCGCTCGGTGATGCCCTGAATCTGCCGGGGCCGCTCTCGGGGTGTGCGGAAGGCCGGCGCCAGCTCTTGGGTAATCTCCCGGCCGGTGTCCCCGGTGCTCAGCACCTGCTCCGATTTGCTGCCGTCCCGATAAACGGTTATTCCCTTGCAGCCGGTCTCGTAGGCCAGCATATAGGCCTCGGCCACGTCGGCCACGGTGGCGCTGTGGGGGAAATTAATGGTCTTGGAAACCGAGTTGTCGGTATGACGCTGGAAGGTGGCCTGCATTCGCACGTGCCAGTCGGGAGTGATATCGTGAGAGGTGCGGAACACGTCCTTTACCCACTGGGGGACGTCCAGTTCCTCCAGGCTGCCCTTCTCGGC
This sequence comes from Dehalococcoidia bacterium, assembly GCA_047516825.1. GTDB lineage: Bacteria > Chloroflexota > Dehalococcoidia > Lucifugimonadales > UBA3495 > JADFQT01. The sequence continues at coordinate 15,742 of JAKZUA010000062.1, read as the reverse complement.
CAGCTGCTCCATTAGCTCGGCGGAGTAGAACCCTTCCCGGCGGGCCACCGCCTCGAAGTAGGGGTTGCCCTCCACCAGGCGGGTATGGTCCATGACGTCGCGGACGTAAGACAGGGCGAACAGGGGCTCGATGCCGCTGGATGCTCCGGCGATGATGCTGATGGTGCCGGTGGGGGCGATGGTTACCGGCGCGGAGTTACGCATGCGCAGGATGGGACGGCCGTTGGGCCCGGGTTGGCTGTAAGCGCTGCCATCCCAGGAAGGGAAGGGCCCCCGCTTTTTCGCCAGCTCAATGGACGCCCGATAACTTTCTTCCTGAATCCGGCGCATCACCTCTTCGCCGAGCTGCAGCGCCTCTTCCGAGTCGTAGCTGATGCCCAGCTGGACCAGCAGGTCGGAGAAGCCCATGACCCCTACGCCGATGCGGCGGGTAGTCCGGCTCATCTCCGCGATTTCCGGAATAGGATAGTTGTTCATGTCGATGACGTTGTCCAGCAGATGGACCGCGGTGCCGGTCACCCGGGCCAGGCGCTGCCAGTCAATCTCCGTGTCCTCGCCGGTGTAACGCACCATGCGGGCCAGGTTGATCGACCCCAAGTTGCAGGACTCGAAGGGCAGTAAGGGCTGCTCTCCGCAGGGGTTGGTCGACTCGATGGCGCCCAGCTGGGGGTTGGGATTCTCCCGATTGATCCGGTCCAAAAAGACGATGCCCGGGTCGCCGGTCTGCCAGGCCAGCTCGGTAATTAGCTGGAAAACCTCCCTGGCGTTGAGCTGCCCGGTAATCTGGCCGGTGCGCGGATTGACCAGGTCGTACTCCTGGTTCCCCTGCACCCGCTCCATGAACTCTTCGGTTAAAGCCACCGAAACATTGAAGTTGACCAGGTGCTGGCCGTCCTCCTTGGCCCGAATGAACTTGATGATGTCCGGATGGGTCACGTCGAGGATGCCCATGTTGGCGCCGCGGCGGGTACCGCCCTGTTTGACTACATCGGTGGCGGCGTCGAAGGCGTTGATGAAGCTGACCGGCCCCGAGGCCACGCCGCCGGTGGAGCCCACCACGTCTCCTTCGGGACGGAGCCGCGAGAAGGAGAAGCCAGTGCCACCGCCGCTCTTGTGAATCAGCGCGGTGCTCTTGACCATGGAAAAAATGGAATCCAAAGAGTCTGCCACCGGTAATACAAAGCAGGCGGACAGCTGTTGCAGCTCGCGTCCGGCGTTCATCAATGTGGGCGAGTTGGGCAAGAATTCCAGCCGGCGCATTACGTCGCTGAATTCCTCCTCGGTGGCCAGCCGCTGGTCCTCGGTCGCGCCGTAGTTTAGGTCGGCTTGAGACAGGTTTTGGGCCACCCGGCGGAACATGCCGTCGGCGTTTTCCAAAACATTGCCTTCCCGGTCCTTGGAGAGATACCGGCGCTTTAGGACTATCTGGGAGTTGTCGGTTAGCTCCGACGAGCGCTCGTTGATTTGCCGGGCTATCCCCGCCTCTTGCAGGGCCTGCCTGATGCGGTGCCTAGTGTCTTCCGAAGTTGAAATGGGATTCCTCTGTAAAATTGCCAAGATACCACCCCTCCACACTGTGGCCACCCGCCTTCACACTAATGCCTATTCCAGGCATACACCGTATACACCGGGCTGGCCACAATACCATTAAATGTTTTTCTTAATTTAGTTCGGCGACGGGTTTCATCTGTCGGTTGTCAACCCTGGCCGCCAACTGAAGGTCTACAACCATGTTCTGGTAGAAGTACATTACCGGAGTGTACCGCTTGATGCCCAAGGTCCTGCCAAACATTCGCCCCAGGCGGCCGCCCAGCGGTTCAGCCGAAAACGCCTCCGGTCCCAAGTCCACCTGCTGGATCACTGCCGAAAGCAGACGTAGGTTCATCTCCGTGGCTTGGTCAATCACCAGGTCTGCCAGGTCTTTCAGCGCGCCGTAAGCCAGGGGAAATCTGGATTCCAAATCTATGAGCATCGCCGCTCCGTGGCAGCGGAATCCGGTGACCGGAAAGCGCTGGCTCAACGACTGCGCGATTCCCTGGGCGTCGCTGGCTGTCAGAGGCTGGCATTGCAACTGGACCTGGTATTTGTGTCGTGACAAGTTTCCTTCCTTTCCCAGTTAGGATTCTTTTCGACTTGGAACGGGCTTACGGTGCCCCTCCCCTTGGTAATTCTCTCCAAATGTCACCCCGAGCCCTTCGGCGTTGCTCAGGATAAACTCCGCGAGGATTCTAAAGTCTCTGGGAATATGGTCCTGACGCCATTGGTTATGGTGTAACTGTAATACTGATTCATGAGGTTTTACGGGCCCAGGATTTAGATTCCTCCGTCGCTGCGTCCTTCGGAATGACATGGGTCGTTTTGAGATAGTTACTTGACCCGTGGCCCACTCAGGCGACACATTGGTTTTTGTGGTTACAGTTGTACCATTTCCCCCCTGGATTGGCCCACGGCTGCTGTCAGTGGGTGCTATAGGGACATCCTGTCCGCCGGCACTGGTTCGCTACTCTTCCAGGGGCTCCGGCATGGCCAGCCAGCATGTCACCAGACTAGCCCGCACTTCCCGGTCTATCTCTTCCTGCAAATCCTGAAATGGATTGAAGCCGGTTCCCTTGTAACCCATCCCGTCCGCCTCCTCTTCCCCCAACACCACCGGCATGCGGCTCAGTATTTCTCCCAGGTCGTGAATCCGATTGTTGTGGGCCAATAACCTGGTGAGAGCGGAGTATTGGACGTTGTTATTCATTACCTACTTTTTTCCTCCTAATATCGCTGTTTGCCCTTTGTCATGGTCTGAAGCTACCTCTCCTCGGGTTGTGGATGAGGGTTGGACCGTTGCTTTGGACTGGCGTCTGCTTCTCATCCTGGGTTGTACCGGCGTAATTTTCGGCAGAGAAAGCTGGGTGTTTCCCTCCCGCAGGTCCTTGACCGCCCGCTCAAAGCTCTCGATGTCCTGGAAGTCCCGGTACACGCTGGCGTACCGTATGTAGGCCACCCGGTCCACCTTGCGGAGCCGTTCCATGACCATTTCCCCGATTTTGCTGCTGGGCACCTCCCCCTGTCCCAGATGGCGCAGTGCCGCTTCGATTTCCTCCACCATTTTGTCTACGGTCCGGGAGGGAATGGGGCGCTTGGCACAGGCTTTGCGGAGACCTCCCACCAGCTTTTCCCGATTGAACTCTTCTCTACGGCCATCTTGCTTGGATACCATCAAAGCCGTCGATTGCGCTCTTTCGTAAGTGGTGAATCGTACCCCGCATTTCCGGCATTCGCGGCGCCGGCGGATGCCGCTATCCGCTTCTCGCGAGTTGGTCACTTTGGAATCGGAAAATCCACAAAAAGGGCAGCGCATTTATTTGCACGCTTTCTTAAACTATTTTGAAAACTTTCTTAGAATACTATATAATGTGTTATTGTAACCTAAAGGTACAATCCCTTGTAGCTTTTATTGTAGAAGGCGCAATTTGGGAAAGTCAATGGAAATTAAGGTGAAATTGGTTGGAATATCCTGTTATGGCCCTGGCGTAAAAGGAGGTGGACCCTCGGATTCGCTGAGAAAGTGCACCTAATTACCCAAATAGAGGAGGCCGCCCTTTAAAGGGCGGCCTCGGTGCAGCTTCTCGGTGCCAAGGGTGGAGTGGTCGATACTTTATGAGGAGTGCGGCTTACTTGACCTCCGAGAATATTACTCGCGGAACAGGAGATTTTGGGAAATTGCCGTAGGAGCCCCAACGTGGCCGGTTAGTGCCCCTCTTCCATTCCGGGCCGCCGAATGAACGGCCCGTCCCTTCCGCCCATCCCAGGCCTACTAACGGATGGGCTCCTACGGCATCGATTAGGCGTCAAGTCTTGAAGGTTGCTCCACTAAATGGGTAAACGCCCGGTTCAGCGGAATAGTCCGCCCCTTTTTCCGCCGGACTGGTGCCGGAGGAAGCTGGGAACGTCCAGTTCGCTTTCAATCTCTGGGTTGACGTCCTGAAGGAGACGTTGCAGCTCGGCCTCCCGCATCTGCTGGGATTCCTGCATAAGCGGGAACGAGGCGGCGACCATGGTCATTTTTACCTCGTCCTCCAGCCGCGTGTCCCGACTGGTGCCGAAGATGATGTTGGCCTCTGGGTCCGACATCTCCTCAATCACGCGGGCGGCGTCCTGGACTTCCTGCAGGGTGAGGCTCGTGCCACCGGTTATTACGAAAAGGATGCGCTTGGCTCCGTCCATGGCTATGTCCAGCAAAGGACTCTTGGTAGCCTGTCTCGCGGCGTCAACCGCCCGATTCTCGCCCTTGCCCCGGCCGATGGCCAGCCAGGCGGGCCCGGCGTTGGTCAAGATGGTTTTAACGTCGGCGAAGTCCACGTTAATCTCGCCGGGCACGGTAACCACCTCGGCGATGGCCTGAACACCTTGATGCAGAACCGAGTCGGCCATCTTCAAGGCTTCTTCCCAAGTGAAAGTCGACTCCCTGTCCCGATTCAGCTCCAGCAGGCGGTCGTTGGGAATGGTAATCAGGGTATCGACGTGATCCTTTAATTTACCAATGCCCTCTTCGGCGTTTTTCCGCCGGGCTGCCGCTTCAAATGAAAAGGGTCTGCTAACGACGGCAACGGTCAGCGCTCCGGCTTCTTTGGCCAGCTGGGCGATCACCGGAGCGGCGCCGGTTCCCGTACCACCGCCCATGCCCACGGCCAGGAAAACCATGTCGGCGCCATCGAGAACCTGCTGAATTTCGGCCCGGCTCTCCTCGGCAGCCTGCCGGCCCAGGTCAGGCAATGCTCCCGAGCCCAGGCCCTTGGTAAGATTCTGGCCAATGGCCAGACGGTGGCCAACGTCGCATCCAAACAGATGCTGGGCGTCGGTGTTCACCGCGTAGTATTCCGCCATGGGCAGCTTTTCTTTGTACATTCGGCTTACGGCGTTGCTGCCCCCGCCACCGACGCCCAACACCTTAATTTGTGGGACACCCCGGGCGATTTCCGGCACCAGGTTGGACAGCTCGCCTGTGTCAGTGCCGGGCTCCCAAGACGCCGAGTTCTCAAGTACCATCCTTATCTCCTCCGCATCGCTTATGATCCGGGTTAACTTCCCTGAGTAGTTCTTTGGGTAGTTCTTTTGTTCCCTTCCTGAAAGGCTTGGAGTCAGAGCCGGGCCAGGCTGCTTTCCCCGCCAGTCCATTAACCCTTCTGGGAAGGAAGGTCCCTTGGTGTAACTGGGGTTACTGGAAAGCGCCCTCCTTGACCCGGGCAAGCCGTTTAACCAAAGATTTATATCCCCACAACGTTCGCGAGGCATTTTGATAGCGGCGGCTCTCCCCTTGGTGCTTGATTCCCCAGAGCAGGGCTCCGACCGCCGCGGAAAAGGCGGGCTTGCGTAGATGGGAGGGCAAGCCGGCGATTCCGCTGGGCTGAGCTATCCGTACCGGTCCGCCCAGGGTCTTTTCCACCAACTCCTTTAGACCGGCCATATCCGCAGCTCCGCCGGTCAGCACCAGCCCGCCGGTGGGCAGCTGCCTCAGGCCGGCCTGGGTGACTCGCAGCATGATTAGCTTGAGTATCTCCAGCATCCGTAGATTCAAAGGCTCACAGAGGGCGCGGCGTAGGACCACCCTCCGAGGCTGTCCCTGATATCCGGGGACAACTACCTCTTCATTATGAAGCACCAGATCCGGCACCACGTGGCCCCATTTCACCTTTATATCTTCGGCCAGGTGATAGGGTATCCGGGCCGCCACGGCCAAGTCTCTGGTCAGCTGGCTACCGCCCACTGGGATAACCGCCGAATACCAAGGATAGCCGTAGCGGAATATTGAGAGGTCAGCCGTTCCGCTGCCTATGTCCACCAACACTGCGCCCAACTCCCGTTCGTCGCCGGTCAGGGTTGCTTCGGCCGATGCCAGAGATTGCAGCACCAAGCTTTTGACTGTGACTTTGTTGGCCTCCACCGCTTTGACCGTATTCTTCAGCGTAATGGCTTCGCCCATCACCACGTGGGACTCCACCTGCACTTCGTTGGCGTGCAGGCCGGCGGGATTGCGAACTCCAGGCAGTCCGTCTACTTCATAGCCATTGGGGATTATGTGCAAAATTTCTTTGGAGTCGTCCACCTTGGGGTAGGAGGACTGCAGCAACCGGTGAACCTGCTGGGGGGTTATGGTGCCCAAGTCGCCCACGTCTTTAATGACGTCTTTGGTGTTGATGCAGGACAAGTGAGTTCCGCTAACTACGGCGTACACCCCGGCGATCAACCCCCGGGCGATGTAGCGTTCAGCCTCTTCTAAGGAAGCCCTCACCGCGTCGCTGGCCTCTTCGATGCTTTCGATGCGGCCTTTTTGAACACCCTGAGAGGGGGCGAGTCCGGCGCCCAATACCTTGAGTTCCCCTTCAGTGCCCACCTGGGCGATCACGGAGGCAACCTTGTTGCTACCGATGTCGATGGCGGTGTAAAACAGTTCTTTGGCCAAGTTGTTACCCTCCTTAGAGTTGGGTAGGTGAGCCCGATAGGGCTCGATACAAATTTCTGACTATAGCTTTTCGGCAACCCTCATGCGGGCGCTTCGGCTGCGGGGATTAGTCTCCACTTCTGCTGGGGTGGGCCGGATAATCCTGCGATTGGTAATTCGGACAGTTGCCTGGTGGCTACACACGCAGACCGGGATCTGGGCCGGGCAGACACAACCGGCGGCTAGGTAGGCCAGGGTTTGTTTGACCAACCGGTCCTCCAGACTGTGGTAACTGATGACCACCAGCCTGCCCTCTGGTTTCAGCAGTTCGACAGCGGCTTTTATCCCCGCTTCCAGGTTGGTAAGCTCGTCATTCACCGCCATGCGCAAAGCCTGGAAGGTGCGCGTTGCCGGATGGGTCCGCCGGCCTCTCCCCAGCCCGGGAATGGTTTCCAGCAGCTTGACTAGCTGGCCGGTAGTGCGTATGGGGTTCGCTTGCCGCGCCTGTACCAGGGCCCGGGCAATGGTCTTGGCCCTGGGCTCTTCGCCATACTGGAAAAGCAGTTTCCCCAGCTCATCTTCAGAAAGCTTATCGACTAATTCTGCAGCGTCGGGCCCGGTACCATTGGGGTCGAACCGCATATCCAGGGGTTCGTCCCGCTGGAAGCTGAACCCCGCCCCGCCGGCCTCCAGCTGCCAGGAGGAAAGTCCCAGGTCCAGCAATACTCCGTCCACCCCGGCAATGTTGGCCTCCTGGGCCAGCTGGCCCAAGTCGGCATAAGTACCCTGGGCCGGGATGAATCTGTCGCCAAACTGGTTCAGCCTTCTTTCGGCCCGGGCCAGAGAGCGAGGGTCCCAGTCGATGCCCAACACCCTACCCGATGGAGCCGACGCCTGAAGGAGGGCCATGGAATGTCCCCCCTCCCCTGCCGTGGCGTCTACACACACCCAACCCGACCGCACCGCCAATTGCTCCAACGCTTCCCGCAGCAACACCGGTTGATGCACCGGTTGATATAAAGGAAAATCAGACACGCCGGCGTTGAATCCGATGCGGCGGGCTATGCCCACCGGACGAATCCTCTCGACTTGATTTCCCTTTAAGGTTTGCGCCGCGAGAGCTACCATACGACCTGAGGATAACCTCACTCTCTGCCCATTTCCCGGGCTCCGAATAATAGGGGTCAAAATTTGGCACAAGTTGACCCCATAGGTAAGTTCGGGGCAAAAATTTCCTCGAAACGGAGGACAGGACCCCTTCCTGGAAAGACCCGCCTGAAAAGCGCCTTTTGCTGATTTTGGCGCCACCCCCCACCGGCGTGGGGGTTGATCCAGTCCAGCCAGCGCGGGCCCGGTTCAGGGCTCGACCGGCAATGGTGTAGAGAGAACCGGGGAAGTGACCGCCCCTAATCCCTCGCCACACTCCACAGCCAGAACTTATCAACCTTGTCAAGACCTTGTCAACATAACAATCAACCCACTTTTGGCCATTTTTGCAAATTTCAATATTGTACGGAGTTTGAAAACAATATAAATAACAGCTATAAAATCAAGCTGTTGTTGACCGGGTTGGCGGCGGATTCTGGGAGTTTCCACCGGCTCGTCAGCACCCCATGACGGCGTTAACTGGGCGCACCCGGGCCGAGAACGCCGGGTTCCGGCCAACCCCCGAATCTTTTATCCAACTATCGATTATGCTATACTTGAACTGCCCCAGAACCGCTACGTCCTACCCGCCCGGCTGGACCGGTTGGAGATCTGGGGATGACAAAACAACGGGAGAATAGCCGGTGAAGGTCACCAGGGAATCGGTCACTTCCACGGAACTCACATTTAATATTGTGATGGACCCGGAGGATGAAGACCCCTTCGTCAACCGTTCCTATCGCCGGACGGTGGGTAGATTGCAGATCCCCGGATTTCGCAAGGGCAAGGCACCCAGGTCCATCGTCGAGAGCTACGTAGGCCGCACGGCTCTGGTGCAGGAAGCGCTGGAATTCATGATTCCGGAGACCCTGGATAAGGTCTTGAAAGATGAAGATGTGCAGGCCTTTATTGAACCCCAGATAGAGGTAACGGAAATCGAACCCGTGTCTTTCACGGCGGTGGTGCCCCTGGAACCCCAGGTCGATTTGGGGGAGTTCCGCAGCATTCGCGTCCAGAAGGAAGTGCCGGAGATAAACGATGAGCGCGTGGCGGAGGTCCTGGAACAGCTGCGCCAAGAGTCGGCTCCCTGGGAACCCGCCGAACGGCCGGTCAACTTCGGCGATCTTCTCAACCTGAACGTTTCTGGAACCATCGATGATGAGCAGGTTGTCGACGACCAGGCTGTGGACTACGTGCCCCAGGTCGAGAACGTGCTGCCCTTCCCAGGCTTCGCCGCGTATCTGGAAGGGATGGTGGAGGATGAGAAGAAAGAGTTCATCCTGACCATACCGGAGGATTACCCCAGACCACAGCATGCGGGCAAGGATTGTATCTTTAACGTGCAGGTACTTTCCATTAAGGAGAAGCGCCTGCTGGATCTGGATGACGAGTTTGCCAAAGGGGTGGGTGAGGGCTTTGACGATTTGGAGGCTTTGCGGCAACACGCGAGGCAGCGTCTGGAGGAAGAAGCCGAAGTAGAGGCTAACCGTCGGCTGGAGCAGGAAAGCCTGGAGGAGTTGGTCAAGGCCGCCACGGTGCGGGCCTCGGACATGCTGTATCAACGGGAGGTGGATATGATGCAGCAGGATCGGGAGCGGTCGCTTCAGAATAACCGTATACCGATGGAAACCTACCTGGGCTATCTGGGCCAAACGGCGGAAGAGTTCCGAGAGCAGCTGCGTCCAACGGCGGAAGATCGATTGACCAGATACCTGGTATTGCGCAAGCTGGCCGAGGAAGAAAATATAGAGGTCTCCCCGGAGGAAGTGGAGGAAGAGATAGTCTCCCTGTTATCCACCGCCGGAGATTCGGAAGAAGCGATGCGGCGGGCGCTATCCTCGGAGAGCGCCAAGGGGAACATCCAGTCGTCCCTTACCGATCGCAAGGTCATACAGCGCCTGCTGCAGATATTCCAGGGTGAGGATGGCGGATCTCAGGAAAAGCCGGAATCCGAACAGCCCGTGGCAACGGAACCGGACCGGGAGCCTCCAGACCAGGATGCCCTGGAACCGAATGTCCCGGTTGCTGATGTCGAACCCCTGGATAGCACCGACCCGGAAGAATCTACTTAGAAGTTCTACTGGAGTAGACGAACAGGATAACCGATTAAGGAGCGCAACCCAATGCTAAGCAACCCCGCCGATGGACACCTTTACTTTCCGGATTCATCGTTAACCGTTCCCCAAAATATTATCCCCATGGTTATTGAGACCAGTCCCCGGGGCGAGCGGGCCTTCGACATTTATTCTTTGTTACTCAGGGAACGAATTATCTTTTTGGGAACGCCAATTTCCGACCCCATGGCCAACGTCATCATTGCCCAGCTGCTCTACCTGGAGCGGGAGGATCCCGACAAGGGTGTCAGCGTTTATATCAACAGTCCCGGCGGGGTAATCAGCTCCGGCCTGGCCATCTACGACACCATGAGGCTGGTCAACTGCGAAATATCCACCATCTGCTTGGGAATGACGGCCAGCATGGCCACCGTTCTGCTCTCTGGCGGCGCCAAGGGCAAACGCTACTGCCTGCCCAACTCGACGATTCACATGCACCAGGCTATGGGAGGCGCTCAGGGTCAGGCATCCGACATAGAGATCGCCGCTCGAGAGATTCTGCGGCTGCAGGACAAGCTGCGCACCATCCTGTCCGTAAATACCGGGCAGGACTATGACCGGATAGCTCGGGACACGGACCGGGACTTCTACATGACTGCCGACCAGGCGATGGAATACGGCTTGGTTGACGAAATTCTGGGAGAAAAGAAGGAAGACGCCGACGGGGCAGACGCCGACGGGGCAGACGCCGACGGGGCAGGCGCCGACGGGGCAGACGCCGACGGGGCAGGCGCCGACGGGGCAGACGCCGACGGGGCAGGCGCCGACGAGGCAGACAAGAGTTAACTACAACCGACTAGATTGGGTGATGGGGTGAGAGTGAGTAGTACTAAAGGGGGAACTCGAGCATTGCAATGCTCCTTTTGCGGAAAGGGACAGACCCGCTCCAACCTGGTGATCGCCGGCCAAGGGCGGGCTTCCGTTTGTTATGAGTGTATCCGTGTCCTCGGGGAGCTGATAGAAGCCGAAAAAACCCCGGAACCTGCCCCGCCGGAACCAAGCACGCCGTTGGTTCCCCGGCAGATCCGGGCCAATCTGGACACCTACGTTATCGGTCAAGAAAGGACCAAGAAGACCCTTAGCGTGGCCGTCTACAACCATTTCAAGCGGATTTGGAACGGCGCGAAGAAGTCCGAGGTTGAGCTGCAAAAGGCCAATATATTAATGATTGGCCCCACCGGCTGCGGCAAAACCTTGCTGGCGGAAACCCTGGCCCGCACCCTGGCCGTCCCCTTTGTAGTCTGTGATGCCACGTCCCTAACTGAATCGGGATATGTCGGAGAGGACGTGGAAAACATTTTGCTCCGCTTGATTCAGGTCGCCGATTGGGACCTGTCCAAGGCGGAGCGGGGCATTATCTACATCGATGAGCTAGACAAGATCGCCCGTAAGGAGGGCGTCAATCGCTCCATCACCAGGGATGTCTCAGGAGAGGGGGTTCAGCAGGAACTGCTAAAAATAATCGAGGGCTGCGTGGCCAATGTGCCCCCCCAGGGTGGCCGGAAACATCCTCATCAAGAGTTTCTCCAGATCAACACCCGTAATATTCTCTTTATTTGTGGGGGAGCCTTTAACGGTCTGGAGGAGATTGTTTCCAAGCGGATCGCCTACAGCGGCTCCCAAATGGGCTTCCTGGGCGGAGGTCGGGCAGAGTCCCTCCCGGAGAGCAACCTAGTGTGCCAGGCCATTCCGGAAGATCTGTTGGAGTATGGCTTTGTACCGGAAATGGTTGGCAGGTTGCCGGTGGTTACAACCCTGGAACCCCTGGACCGAGCAGAGTTGGTGCAGGTGTTGACCGAGCCTAAGAATGCCATCGTGAAGCAATATCAGCAGCTTTTCAGTATCGACGGCGTGGAATTGGAATTCACGCAGGAGGCGCTGGAAGCGGCGGCGGGTAAGGCGCTGGAGCACTCTACCGGCGCCCGATGCTTGAGATACGTTGTGGAGGAAACCCTCCTGGATGTGATGTATGAGTTGCCTTCTCTGGACGATGTGGCGAGGTGTGTGGTCGATGCCGATTCAATACGAGGTGTCGGCTCGCCCACTCTGATAACCGAGAGCGGCGGCAGTTTTCAGCTTCCCCAGGAGCCGATGCAGAAGTCGGCCTAGAGACCACCTCAAAACTCTTGTATTTCGGTTGGACCGTCCTTCGGCAAGCTCAGGACGAACGGACGGTGTTTTTTATCCGTTGGTGGTGATCCTGTCGAACCACGATTTGAGCTAATTTCTTAGCAATTCCTCCTGTAGCTCACCCCGGCTGTCCTAATTCCCCAGTTCGGCGGCGTCTTCGGCCATGGCCCTCTCTATAGCCGGGTCCAGGCAGAGGCCACGGGGCGCACTGCGGGCTAGGGGCTGTCCGCTGCTATCCAGTACCTCCAGTCCCCTTATGGCCAGATGTCCCTCGGCTAGGGCGCGTAGAGTCTCCAGCAAGAGGTAGGGTTCTCGCCGGTACCCAGCCTGTCTAATCAGCTGGAATAACGGGTAGGCCTCTCCCGGAGAGTTCTTGACCAGCCCCAGGTCCAGCCGCTCCAATTCATCCCAATGGGCTCTAAACTCGCCGCCGGTAATCGACGCCGTGCAGTAAGAAACTACCGGTCCTCGGTCCACATCCTCCGTGGCCAGGTGGGTCATTGCCCCGGTGTGAGATGCCCTCTGCTCGATCAACGCCCAGATTACATCCTGCCAGGTGCCGATGGGGCCGTCGGGCAGCGCCGGGTGCAGGTTCAGCAGAGAGTACTGGCGGCACATGCCGCCCCCGACGATAAGCATGTATCCCGCCAGGACGCAGACGTCCACCTGATAATCCCGCAGCTTGGTCATTACCTGGCGATCGAACTCGTCCCGATGGCTGGCCAGGGAGCCGCCCCGGGAGCGGTGGAATTGGCTGGAAGACAGGGTATGGAGAGGAATGTCGTAGCCGGTTACCAGCCGAAAATATTCATCCGACCCCTCGGCTTCCCCCGGGGCGCGGTTGCTGAAAACGAATTGGATTTGGGCATCCAACTGGCCCCGCAGGATACAGTCTTGGACAAACCGCAGCAGGCCCCGGGACCCTTCCCCTCTTCCGGTGGAAAACCAGCCGATGCGAAGCATAACTTAGCGGAGCGCTTGGCCCAGCCTGGCGAAAACCGCCCGGCAGGGGCAGACCGCCGAATGAACAGGTGCCGGGCGATCCTTGGAATGGCAGGGGTGAATCTGGAGGTCCAATCGCAGCATTTTATGCCTCTGAGTCTTCGTCCCATTCCAGAATGTCGGCGGGGGCAGTCTCCCCGAAGTCGCCGAGGTCATCAGTGAGCTGGGTGATTTTAAGCTCGGCTTCGTTCAGAAACTGGTTGCAGCGTCGCACCAAACCCATCCCCTGCTGGTAAATAACAGTCGCTTCGGCCAAGGGCAATCCGCCGCTTTCCAGGGAATCCACCATCTCTCCCAGCCTGCGGAAAGCCTCCTCAAAACTCAGACCATCCGCCTTCTGAGCTTCCGGGTCAATGCCGGATTCGGAAGCTAGCTGTTCGGCCATGGCAACCGTGTCCCCAGGCGACCTCTGCCGCTAACTAGGCGGAGCGGCCCCTTCTAGTCCAAATAATCGGTACACCGGAAGAGAAAAGCTGTGGCCTTAGTCTAACACTAGGGGAGGAGCATGAGGAGGGGTTGGAGGCCTCTTTGGGGCTGAACCGATGGGGGAAAATCCGTGGTCGGAAATCCCGGCGCTAAAGCAGTCGCTCCATATTTGGCGGTTTGGCCTGGCCGACCCGTTCCTTGCGGCGGCGGGGCTTGGCCGACGAGCCGGCCCCGGCCCCGGACACTGCGGGTATCTGGCCGTCGGAAACAGTGATGTTCAGCCCGTCTCCCGGGTCCACCTGTTTCGTGCTACGCACCACTTCCCCGGTATCCGCTCGCTGAACCACCGAATAACCCCGGAGCAGAGTGGCCGCGGGTTCCAGGGCCTGGAGCCGCTGCTCCAAGCTGGCGACTTGGAGCTGGGTGAGTTTTAACCTGGCGGCCAATTCTTGCTGCATGGACCTTCCCAGGTCGTCGACCCGCCGGCGCCAGGTAGCCAGGTCGGGTAAGCCGGCGGCCAGACGGCGCGCCATATCGGACACAGAGCGGACCAGGATTTCCTGCTGGTGCGTGAATGCCCGCCGGGATCGCTTGATCAACTCGTCCAGCTCCTGGCGCAGCGCCCCCCCATCGGGAACGACCAGCTCCGCCGCCGCGGACGGCGTGGGAGCGCGGAGATCCGCCACCAAATCGGCGATGGTCAGGTCCGTCTCATGTCCCACACCGCTGACAACCGGTGTGCGGCTGGCGTAGATGGCCCGGGCCACGGCCTCTTCGTTGAAGGGCCACAGCTCTTCCAACGCGCCGCCACCCCTGGCTAGGATGATCACATCCGCCCGGCCATCCTGGTTGAGCCGCTCGATGGCGGAAACCAGATTGGCCGCCGCCGAGTTGCCCTGTACCTGGCTGGGCGAAAGCAGCAGCTCCACCAAGGGGTAGCGACGGGCGATCACATTTTGTATGTCGTGAAAAACCGAGCCGGAGGGGGAAGTGACCACACCGATTACCTGGGGGAAAGCCGGCAACGGGCGTTTGCGTGATTCTTCAAACAGGCCTTCCGCCTCTAGCCTTACCTTTAGGCGCTCCAACTCCAGGGCCAATTCTCCCACGCCTTCCGGCATGGCCAGGTCCACCATGTAATCGGTGGAGCCTCGGGGCTCGTAGAAGCTGATACGCCCGTGGGTGGAGACCGCGGCGCCGTTGACCAGCAGCTCGCTGCCCGGCTGCCCTTTGAACATGACGCAGTTAAGAACGGCCTGACCGTCCTTGAGGGTGAAGTAGGAATGGCCCGCGGCCGAGACTCGCAGATTGGAAACCTCGCCAACCACGAACAGGTCGGAGAGGATGGGGTCTCCCTCCAACGACTCCCTGAGATAAGCGGTTACCTGGCTGACGGTGTAGACGGACGCCAAGTTAGCCGACCCGCTCGGTATATTCTCCGGTGCGCGTATCCACCTTGACCACAGTTCCGGGGGTGATGAACATGGGGACGTTAATCTTTAGGCCGGTCTCCAGGGTGGCGGGCTTGTTCCCGCCCTGGGCCGTGTCGCCTCGAAAAGCTGGGGGAGTCTCCACCACCTCCAGGTCCACGTGGGTGGGCATGGTGACGTTTACCGGATTCCCCTTGTAAAAGAACATTTCCACCATCATGTTCTCCTTTAGGTAATCCAACGAGTTCCCCAGCTGTCCTTTGGTCAGCTCATGCTGCTCAAAGGTTTCCTGGTCCATAAAGTAGTAGAAGTTCGTGTCGGTGTAAAGGAACTGGGTCTGGCGGTTGTCCACCTCGGCTTGAGTAAACACCGTGTCATACCGCTGAAAGGTCCGCTCCACCACCGCACCGGAAAGCAAATTTTTCATCTTAATGCGAGTCACCGGCGCTCGCTGCTGCATCTTGTGCCGCTCGTAATCCATGACCTGCCAGGGCTGACCGTCCAGCTCGATTACCATTCCCCGGCTCAGGTCGCCGAAGTTGATGGTCATTTCCAATCACCTCCCGGTGTCTTCCCCGGTACGCCGCCGCATGGCTGCCCGCCCGGGAGATAATGCGCGAAACTGCCCGAAATTGGACGAGAGGCAGGTGCCCGCTAAGCCACCTGCTGAACTACCCGGCGCCCTCACCTCGTGCCGGTTACCCGATCCTGAATCAAGCCGGCCAGGATCTCTATAGCCGCAGTATAGCTTCTCCACCCGAACCCGGCAATTTGGCCCTGCGCCACGTCGGCGATTATCGAGCGGCTTCTCCACCTCTCCCTGCCGTGGATGTTGCTGAGGTGGACTTCGATTACCGGCAGGTTGGCGTCGATCAAGGCATCTTTCAGGGAGTAGCCGTAGTGGGTCAGGGCTCCGGGATTAATGATGATGCCATCGATATTGCCCCAACCCGCTTGAATCCGGTCAACCAGTTCCCCCTCCGTGTTGGACTGAAAAAACTCTGTCTCCAGGTTGAACTCCGAAGCCTTTTTGGAGATTTCCTGGTTAATCTGCTCCAGGGACA
>JAKZUA010000061.1:0-8500 GCA_047516825.1 Dehalococcoidia bacterium | reverse complement strand
GGTGGCCTTACCGGCCTACAGTCCAGACTTCAACGCCGACGAAGCCGTCTGGGACTGGGCCAGAGAAGAGGTCACGGCCAACGAATGCCTGGGAACAAAAGCCAAAGTCCAAGAGAAGATGAATCAATTCTTCGGCGGGCTAATTCATCGTAAGGATGATGCTTTGATCTTTACACCTGCCGTGCCTTTGCCATCACTGCCCAATGTAGTTCCCTCCTTGGCCTTGGTTTAGGATACAATCCCCGAAAGAAGGGTGGCGGTCTCCTGTCTAGGAATAGTCCGGGCGTGGCCCCAGCATCCAAGCGTTCTGGTACCCGGCGTTCTGGTACCCGACCAAGCAAGATAACCTCTACCGTTACTCGGAGATAGCGGATGTGGAGCAGAAGTTGAGCCGATTCCCGTTGATTAGCCCGCCCCGGGCGGTTATAGCAGGCGCCTTGGTGCTGCTAGCCTTCGCCTTGCCGGCGGCAGCTTATTTCCAGCCGGCCGGCCCGGCGTTGACGGATACCCAGTCCGGCGGGCAGGCCGGGACGATGGAGTATTTGTCGGAAATTGGGTTCGGCGTGGAATACGGCTCCGCAGCGCAGGTACTCCATAAGTGGGCGCAGGACGTGAGGATAGAGGTCCACGGCTCGCCCACCGAGGCAGACCTGCAAACGCTGGAGCAGGTAGTTTCGGAATTGAACACTAGGGTAGGGGAAATAAACCTGGAACTGGTCGATGAGGAGGCAAACCTGGACGTTTATTTCTCCCCGGAATCCCGGTTCTCCGACATTGAGCCCACCTACGTTCCGACTAACCTGGGCTTTTTCCGCGTGTGGTTTGATGGAGATGGTGTTATCCAGCGGGGGAGAGTTTTAATCGCTGCCGACGGTACCAGCCAGGCTGAACGAACCCACCTGATTCGCGAGGAGTTAACCCAGAGCCTGGGGTTGTTCAAAGACTCATGGGAGCATTCCGACAGCATATTCTACGAGGGCTGGACCACTACCGACAAGTACGGGCCGCTGGATGAGGCGACCATCCGGCTGCTTTACCAACCCCAGCTGGCGCCAGGCATGACCCGGAATCAGATGCTCGGCCTGTACCCGCCAACGGACTAAGCCAATAATCCCGCCGGCTGATAGTTCAGCGAGGCGCCCTTACAACTGCCCCAGCCAACGGCTCCCATCTCTTCCAACACCCTTCTTTTCTGCCTTGGGCCTTCCCTTCCAGCTACTAAGCCGCGAATCTATTGCTAAACACGGACGGAGTAGCGCCCATTTGGGGAAATTTCACCATCGCCGCTAGGGCGAAGCGGATGGGGCGTTTAGATGCTTAGCTTACCCGCCGGTTAAGTATCGAAGTACATGAAGAACTCATGGGGATGAGGCCGCTGCCGGATGGCATCGATTTCGTTGTTCTTCTTGTAGTCCAGCCAGGTTTCTATCAAGTCTTCGGTGAACACTCCTCCCCGGAGTAAGAACTCGTAGTCTCGCTCCAGAGACTCCAGTGCTTCTTCCAAACTCCCCGGCACCTGCTTGATTTTGGCTGCCTCCTCGGCGGACAGGTCGTAAAGGTTCACGTCTACTGGGTCCGGGGGTTCGATTTCGTTGATGACACCGTCCAGGCCGGCCAGCAACATCGCTGAGAAACCCAGGTAGGGATTGCAGGCGGGGTCTGGCAGCCGAAACTCCAATCGGCGCGCTGCCGGTGAGGAGAAGTAGGTGGGAATGCGGATGCAGGCGCTCCGGTTTCGGGAGGAGTAGACCAGGTTCACCGGAGCCTCAAACCCCGGCACCAGCCGGCGATAGGAGTTGGTGGTTGGGGCGATGAAGGCCAGCAAAGCTGGAGCGTGGGCCAATAGACCGCCAATGTAATGCCGGCAGGTGGCGCTAATGAGCGCGTAGCCGTTGGCATCGTAAAACAGATTGGTGCCGTCCTTCCACAGGCTCTGGTGGGTATGCATACCGGAGCCGTTATCGCCGAATAGGGGTTTGGGCATAAAGGTGGCCACCTTGCCGTGGGCTTTGGCCACGTTCTTGACCACGTATTTCTGAATGATGACCTTGTCCGCCATGTTGGTCAGGGTGTCATACCGCATGTCGATTTCAGCTTGACCGGCGGTGGCTACTTCGTGGTGGTGCTTCTCCACGACCACGCCAAAGTGTTCTAGCTTCTGGACCATCTCAGACCGCAGATCCTGTAGGGAATCCATTGGCGAGGCGGGGAAATACCCCTCTTTAAAGCGGGGTCGATTTGCCAGGTTGGGACCCCCGGAAAGGGACCGCTCCGCTCCCGAGTTCCAGACCCCTTCATCCGAGTCGATGAAATAGTAACCGCTGTTGGCAGTCTGGTCGAAGCGGGCCGAATCGAACACAAAATGCTCCAGCTCCGGGCCCCAGTTGCTGATGTCGGCGATCCCGGTTTCCTTGAGATAGGCCTCCGCCTTCTGGGCGATGTGCCGGGGGTCACGACTGAACAGCTCCCGGGATTCCGGCTCCACAATATTGCAAAGCATGGTCAGAGTCGGGATCTGACAGAAGGGGTCCACCACCGCGGTGTTGGTATCGGGCATCAGCAGCATGTCGCTTTCCTGGATGGCCTTGAAGCCCCGAATGCTGGAGCCGTCGAACCCATAGCCGTCGGCCAAATTCTCCTCGGTTAATTCGCTGAAAGGTATGGAAAGGTGCTGCAAGGTGCCCGGCAGGTCGGTAAACTTGAGATCGATGATGCCAATTCCCTGATCTTGGCAGAATTTGACTGCTTCGGCTGGAGTCATTGCGACCTTCTCCCCAACTACCTTAAGTTTGCTTTTAGTGTGCCTGAATGGGTGCGTATGGGGCCCAAGTTTAATTTAATGCCAACTTAGTGTCAATGAGATGAGCTGCCCGCCAGCCCTCCCAGATAAACCTACCCGATCCATCCGTCCGTGCATTATTTCCACTTCCCTCATCCTAATCCCGCCATATTACCGGGACGGTGTTACAAAAGTATTACGCCAAGGGTTTTTCAGGAAACCCAGACCGGGAAACCCAGCCTCCCAGCCAAGTTGGCCCGCGGCCGGCCAAGCTGCCGTGAACCCGATCCATAACCGATCAGGTATTTGCCGGATGGGCGATTTCGGCTGGAGGAGAACGCCGGTGGTCATTTTGAGCAGGACATTTGGGCGGTCGCCGGTAGGGATGCCCTTTCTAGGTTAACGGCAATGGTTCATCAATTTTAGCTATTCACAATTTGCAATTTGCCAGAAATACCGATATTATGTCGGAGTTTTGATGGTTCCTGAGGGAAAAGTGGAGACCCCGGCCTTCGGTGCGGGGTCTGGGAAGCGCCCCAAACGGTTACACCGCTTCTTGGACCCAACTACATTCCGCTTGGATTATGCCCTCCCTTGCAATCCCTAGCTTCCTCATAAATCCAGCTTGCAGGGCCAACTCCTCCCTTCCCTAACCTTTTATCAAGTCGGGCGGCCAAATTGTGTAGAAAACTGCCTGCCAATGGGATAATTAAACTGGCGGCAAGCCAGGGGGCACACATAACCGGCCCAACTCAAGGAGATTAGCGAGAATGCGAAACGTATTGAGGTCCAAAATCCACCGAGCTTATATCACCGACGCCAACCCTGACTATGTCGGTAGTGTAATCATAGACCGCGAGCTGATGGAAAAGATTGACCTGTGGGAATACGAGAAGGTCATGATTTGCGACGTCACCAACGGCAATCGGTGGGAAACCTACGTCCTCCCGGGCGATCGGGGTTCAGGGACGGTCTCAGTACAGGGCGCTGGAGCCAAGCTGTGCCAAATCGACGACTGCGTGATCATTTTGTCCTTCGAAGTTAGCGACGTAGCTATTGAACCAAAGATGATTTTGGTGAACCGCGAGAATGAGTTTGTAGAGTATATCGAAGGGGCAATGTATGAGGAGTCAGTTCACCGAGCATGATACCGAAACGTTTTATGACGCCGAGGACGCCTTATACCGTTCTTTCTGGGACAGCGAAGGAAGCCTTCATTGGGGCTGGTTCGATGACACCACTGGGGACGACTTCCTAAAAGCCTGCTCCAACCTCAACCGCATAATGGCCGAGAAGGCCGGCATTAGCAGCCAATCACGAGTCCTCGACCTGGGCTGCGGAAACGGAAACACCGCTACCTGGCTTTGCAAAAGCACCGGCTGCCGGGTAACCGGAGTAGACCTAAGCGGCGTCCGAATCAGTAACGCCATCGCCGCTGCCAAGGAGCTCCCTCCAGAAACCTCCTCATTATTGGTTTTTGAAAAGGCTTCCGCTACCGAGCTGCCCTTTGAGCAGGCGTCTTTCTCCCACGTGTGGAGCCAGGCTACCATCTACCATGTCCACGAAAAGCAGCAAGCACTGGAGCAGGTCTATCGAACGCTAGAACCTAACGGCTTGTTCGTTTTTGATGACCTGACTAAACCTAAACCGGATATCAGCCCGACCGCTCAGCGATACGTCTACGAGCGATTACTGTTTGATACCCCGTTCAGCTTCTCTACCTATCAGGATGCACTCCAGGCCATTGGATTCCAAGTATTGGAAGCCCACGATCTCTCTCCGCACCTAAAGCGGAGCTACCAGTGCCTGGAGCAGATGGCGCTGTCGCGAAGCGAGGGGAAGGATGACAAGTTTGAGCAGTTGTCCTACTCCTATCAGCGGATGGTACAGGCTATCGACGGGCAGGAACTGGGCTGGGGCATGTACCTATGCCGTAAATGATCGGCGATTCATTCAATAGGGCTTGAGGTATCTCGAGGTGGTTTGATGGAAAGCCAGAACCGCGTTCAGTGGATTTACTCCTCGCGCAACAACGAGGAATTGGCCGAGCGCTACGACGATTGGGCCAAGGACTATGACAGCGACCTGGAGCAGGACTTTGAGTGGGCTGGCCCCCAAAGGGCTGCCGAGGTCTTCGCCAAGCATGTGCCAAAAGACGGGCGGATTCTGGATGCCGGAGCCGGAACTGGGTTGGTGGGCAAGTTCCTATCGGAAAACGGCTACTCCCAGCTAGTAGCGATGGACCTTTCCAGGGGAATGCTGGAGGAGGCCCGCAAGAAGAACGTCTACCAGGAATTTCATCAAATGGTAATGGGAGAGCCGCTAGGTTTCTCGCCCGACCACTTTGACGCCGTGGTCAGCGTCGGCGTTCTCACGGTGGGTCACGCCCCGGCTAGCTCCCTGGACGAGTTGATCCGCATAACCAGGCCCGGCGGCTATGTGGTTTTTAGTCTGCGGCCAGACGTCTACGAGACCGGCGGGTTCAAAGAAATGCAGGCGGAGCTGGAGAGGGCGGGCAAATGGCAGCTTGCTGAGGAAAGCGAGAAGTTCCAGCCCCTGCCTAAAGGCGAACCGGAAGTGTACCACCAGGTGTGGGCCTATCGGGTTTCCCAATAACCGGTAGAGCTAATTTAGGCCAGTCTCCTCTAGGACCATCTTCCTAGCTACCTTACCGTCGCAAGAACAGTGGCATAAATATGCCGATATGCCATAGCTAGGATTTCTTTGGTGTTTCCGATAGCCCGCCATATATGGTAAGTTGGCCCGAATCATATGACGACGCTAGTGCCAAAGACCCCCACTGTGATAGCCGGTGTGATATTCGTATTGGTCATGACTATGGCAGGGATATTTGCGCCTCTGGTGGCCCCTCACGACCCCACCGAAATCAGCATGCTGGACGCCCAGCTGGCTCCGGGGGAAGACCTGACCTACTTGCTAGGTACGGACATCATGGGCCGAGACATGCTGAGCCGCCTCATATACGGTTATCGTTTCGCGGTTTTCTTTGGTGTGCTGGCCCTTCTACTAGGCGCAGTCAGCAGCTTGGTCTTGGTAAGAGTAGCCGCTAGAAGTAGTGTTTACCATGGTACAGGGCAGTTACCTTCTGAAGGTTTCCTAAACTATTCGTTGCTGAGGATGGCTGGCCTAATCCTGCTAATTGGCCCCTCCTCTGGGTTATTCGTCGTGGTGATTCTGGGGGCAGGACTATTTAATTTGGCCCTGGTAGTAACCCCTTTCGCCGCCATCCTTCCGTTATCCCTGATTTACTGTTCGGTCCGGAACAAGTTAGCGCTATCAGCAAGCAGCATTGGAGAGAATGCACCGGGCCTCCCGGTGCGAATTGCTCTCCGTGAATGCATGGTTCTTTTACCCATCACTTACAGCCTGGCCTTCCTAATGGGCCTGTTCCTGGAAACACCGCTTTCCTTCCTGGGTGTTGGGGTTCCCCCCGGAGGCCCCGGTCTGGGCATAATGATATCTGAGGGCCGTAGTGTTGTTCTTGACATGTGGTGGCTATCTCTGCTCCCCCTTGGAGTTGTAGCTCTCGCGGGAGGAGCTTTCCTAGCCATTTTGCTGCCAATTCGGCGGGTCCAGAAACAGTCGGACCTCTTCCTTCAGCATGACCCAACCTTCTGTCCCCAATGCGGTAGCCAAGTGGGAGTGGGTTATAACTTTTGCATCGAGTGTCGGACAGAGCTTGTACTATAGCTAGTTTACTCTAGGCGCAGGTATTTTCCGGCATCCCCCAAACCTGTCACTGGTATGGGCGGCTCAGTCGCCCGAAGCCGTTTCGGCCACCGGCTCCGGCTCACCAATTACCGCGAACTTGAAGGCAGATAGCAGCATCGCCAGAAATAATAATCCAGCCATGAGCAGATAAGCGTTGCGCAACCCCATGGTGAAGGCTCTGCCGACTCCTCCCGGGTCTCCGGCTTGTACTGCTTCCAGGCTGGGTTGGTAACCCCAGGCCGCCATGGTGGTGGTGACAATGGCGGTGGCAATTGCGATGCTGGCCACAGTCCCGGCGTTTCGAACCAGGTTCAGGAAAGCCGAGATCGCCCCGTACTTCTCTCGCTCCACCGCGCTGAGTACCGCGCTGACGTTGGGAGAATAGAAGACTCCCATGCCACAGCTGAGGAGGACCAGGGCGGGCATAACCAGAAACAGAGATGAGTTGGGCGTCAGTGTGGAAAGAATCAAAAGCCCCGTGCTCGAAAGAGCCAATCCACCTAGGGTGAAGCGACGCCAGCCGAATAGGTCGGACAGCCGGCCACTGATGGGACCCAGGAAGGTCATGCAAATCGCTCCCGGTACCACCACCAGTCCGGCCTCCCTGGGGCTGAAACCCAACACCCTTTGCAGATAGAAGGGTGTCAGGAACAACACGGCGGAGCTGCCCAGGAAAATCAGGAATCCAGCGGCCACCGCGAAAGAAAAGGTGGGACGTTGGAAGAGTTTCAGCTCTAGCAAGGGACTGGAACATCTACGCTCCCACCAGATAAAGGTTCCCAGCAAAATCAGAAATACCAGGCTCGCTATCAAGATGGGTGGAGAGGTCCAGCCGGCTCGGTGCACGTTGGTTATGGTTAACAGCAGGATCAGCAAGGCGCCCGTCGACAGGGCCGCCCCCAGCCAGTCGAAACCGGACCCGCGGCCGGTTTCTCCTCTTTCCACCTGGTTGACCAGGATGGCCAGACCCAGGCCTATTCCGATGGCCACCGGAGGGATGTTGGCGAAAAACACCGAGCGCCAGCC
The DNA here is from genome assembly GCA_047516825.1 of Dehalococcoidia bacterium. Lineage (GTDB taxonomy): Bacteria > Chloroflexota > Dehalococcoidia > Lucifugimonadales > UBA3495 > JADFQT01. The sequence goes on along the minus strand of JAKZUA010000061.1, from coordinate 963 downwards.
CAGCGCGTCCACCAAAAACCCGCCGGCCGCAGGACCGAAGATAGCGCCTATGCCGACGATGGACATCATGGAGCCCACAGCTTTACCCCGTTCCGACGGAGGGAAGGCCGCTATTACTATCGCCATGCCGGTGCCCTGGGTCATTGCCGCTCCGCCGCCCTGGACCAGTCGGGACAGGATAAGGAGCGTCAGGTTGGTAGACGCGCCTGCGGCTATAGCCCCCAAGACGAATACCAAGGACCCCAGGAGGTATACCCTCTTCAATCCAATCAGGTCGGCCAGCCGGCCCATGGGCAGCAATAGGGCGCTGATGGCCAGGGCATACCCAATGACAATCCATTGCGCGGTGGGAATTACCGTATTGAAGTATCGGGCCATCGACGGCAGGGCCACGCTGACGCTACCGTGGTCCACCACCGAGGCGAAGGTTCCCACGGAGACTGTGCCAAAGACCCACCATTTGTAGCTGATAGCCGGCTTTATCGACCCAAACATTTCTTGCCAAATTACTGCCAAGCACGCGACTTCCGGGCTCAGCTCATTATATGTACCGGCCCGGCAAGTTACCATAACCCCAGCAATCGGGGCGCTGCTTGCTAAGAGCCTGTGTTCAAAGATATCCGGGCGTAGCATAATCCCTGCACGTCATTCCGGTGCAGTCCGGAATCCAGCGTTTTCTGCGCATCAACCAGCGGGCGGCATCTGGGCTCCGGCTTTCGCCGGAGCGACGAATACATCGCCACCGGGTCCGTCGATGCTTTTGACACAGGCTCTAAGAATTTCCGGGCAGTCAATCCCGGCATAGCGGCCGGGGCGGCCAGACAGGGCCTTTTCATTCTCCTGCCTGGTAGGAAAAGCCCATCATGTCGAAAGCTTCGCTGAGATGGGCATTGTGGCGGCGTAGTGCAGCGGCTACGTTGGAATGCCCAGCCCGGCGTACCAAGCTGATGACCAGGTTTCGCA
>JAKZUA010000060.1:0-5115 GCA_047516825.1 Dehalococcoidia bacterium | reverse complement strand
TTCGCCCGTGGCAAATCTCCGTCGTCTCGCGCTTTCTCGGAGGCCTGCTGAAGATCGCCGACGGCCTCCGCACAGTGGATCATACGCGATCCACCTAAGGCTTCTCTCCACCCGCTGAGCGCGAAGGCTTCTCTGGTTAGTTCCGAACTGTCGGGGAGTGGTGCGTCGGTCATTTCCTTCTGTTCCCCGCTCGCTTTCGTGGCTGTGGTTCCGCCTTGGGTTGCGGTACCTTCAGGACTTGTCTGGGATCGTCGGTGACCCTCACGGCTATCTTGACCCCTGCCGGGGGCAGCTCGAAAGGGATGGTCGTGGTGGACAGCATCTACTCCCACTTCTCAGCGTCGATTCCCCGCCTACGAGTGGAGGGTGGTCGCATCCCATTTTTATACATTTCCCTTTTTTCTGGCAGGGGTTGAGGTCTTCTTTTTGCGATTGTCATGGGGGTTTATCCACAAGTTCAGGATTGTGCAAAATTGCTTTCGGGAGTCGGTTTAATTTCGCACAATTCTGACCGCGTTGGACTTCGGTTCATCTGTGCTCTTGGATGATGAGATGCCGGACGAACTACGGAGGGTAGTCCCGGTGCGGGTTGGGCGGGGTGTTCTTGGGATGCGTCCCGACTCTGGCGTGAGTTAGGGATACTCTGAATAAGTCCGTAGAATGGTTCAGAATATGGGTTGGGTAAGCACGAACCAACCGATATATTCCGGCTCATGCCGACTTGTTCAGAGGTTCCCTAAACTAATACCAAGGTGAAAACCACATTAAGCTAGTTCCCAGAGTCTGCTTCGGCAATCAGCAGTGGGTTAGTTTGTGCAACCTGAAGGAGCCAAAACCTTCGTTACACCGGCGTAAGCCGGTGTCCAGGAAAGTACATTCCGCGATGTTCCCTGCATTCCGGCGAATGCCGGAATGACGGTGTTGGCAGGGCTGCCCAAACCAGTGTCGATGTAGATTCCACTTTGGATTAAGGTTAGGAGCTGGTACTAGTGCAAGTTGGGAACGAGGCGGCGCCCCTCCATGGTCTATTCAGCCAGTTGAAAGGGGAAGCCCAGGGCGCTTTCCGGGTCTATGTTCGCCGTGAAATAACCTTCCGCGCTTTGGGTTATTCCATCCTCTCCCCTTAGCCTGTTTCCCTTGGCGGTCAGCTCCTTGGCCGCACCCCGCACGTCATCCACTCCAAAGGCTATGTGGTAGACGCCCGGCCCCTCCTCTGCCAGGAACTTGCTCATCTTGGAGTTGGCGTCCAGGGGCTCGGTGAACTCCAAGTTGGTGGAACCGACCTTGTAAATGGCGTTTTTCATGCCTCGGCTCTCGTAAACCTTCACTTTGACCGGGGTCATTCCAAAATTGCGGTCCATGTATTCAACCATTTTGTCCGCGTCATGAACCAGGATGCGAACGTGATGTACGAAGTTGAACATATTCCTTCCTGCCAGATAAACACCGATCGCCTAAACTACGGGCGTCAGTGGGGCTAAAGCCACCGCATTCTTGCCTCGGTGGCCGTACGCGGTCAATTGTAGGGGTTAACGGTCCGGCGGGCTGCCCATTTGGCCATTAGCAGGCTCCGCTGGTTAGAATGGGCTACAACCCACTAAACCCACGTGGCGGGCTGCGCAGGCTTTGGAGGTAGGATATGGCGGGCGATATAGGGCTGGTAGGTGGGGAAGAGTTCCGCGTTGGTTGCGAAGAAATGGACCGGGAAATCATGCGGGCATCGGGTCAAGATCCGGCGCGGGTGGTGATCATCCCCACCGCCGCCGTAACCGGTCCGGAGAAGGCCGCCAATGACGGCGTCAGACATTTCTCCAGCTTGGGAGGCGCTGCTGAAAGTTTAATGGTTCTGGAGCGCGATCACGCGGATGACGCTGGTCTGGCCGGGTCCCTGTCCGGAGCTGGAGTGATTTACTTTACCGGCGGTAGTCCCGACCATCTTCTGACTACTCTGCGCGACTCCCCGCTCTGGAGGGCTATACTAGAAGCTGTGGACCAGGGAGCGGTGTTGGCCGGCTCCAGCGCCGGCGCCATGGTATTGGGGGAATTGATGCGCCGGCCCCGCTTGGGCGGCTGGGTAGACGCCCTGGGCGTGACGCCGGGGTTGGCGGTGCTGCCTCACCACGAGAAAAGCGATGCGGCGCAAACCTCAAGCCAGCTGCAATCCCAGATTTCGGGCCGTCTCACCGTGTTGGGCATAGATGCCCGCACCGGCTGTCTGGGCCGTCCCGGAAGCTGGCGAGTAGTGGGCTCGGGAAAGGTGACCGTATACCAGACCGCCGGTTGGCAGGTTTATGATTCCGGAGCCCATCTGCCGGGAGATGTTTAGGGGCGGCGAACGCCATTTGGGAGGCGGCGGAGTTGGAACAGCGTAGCGTAGATAGAAGATTCCTGGACATCCTGCCTGCCGAGATTGAAAGCTGGCAAGGAAAGGGCCTAATTACCCCACAGCAAGGTCAGGCAATAATCGACAGTTATCCAGCCTCTGCTCCCCCTCGGGGTTCTTATGGCCGTTTGGTAACTGTCCTGGCTATCCTGGGAGTGGTACTGCTCGGCCTAGGGGTGATTCTGTTCTTCGCCTCCAACTGGCAAGAAATTTCCAAGACATTGAAACTTACCCTGCTTCTGGTTGGCGTTCCTACCATCTACATTATCGGCTATTGGCTTTGCTACCGCCGGGACTACCGGAGAGTGGGTGTGGCGGTCATATTCTTGGCAGCGCTATTATACGGAGCTGGCGTTCATTTGGTGGCGCAGGCCTACCATGTTCCGGTCAACGACCCCAGGCTGTCCCTCTTCTGGTTCCTGGGAGTGCTGCCTCTGGCCTACGCTACTCGGTCCCAGGCTATTCTCGTGCTAAGTATTTTATTATTCCTGGTGTCGGTAGGATTTTGGCTTCCCCGGTGGCTGGACGACGTGGACGCTGTACCCTTCCTGGTATTTCCCTTGTACCTGGCCTTGGGGCTGATGCTTTTCGGCCTGGGCAGATTTCAGGCCCAGTTCGACCTGACTCGGCCTTACGCCAGAGCCTATGAAATCCTTGGGCTGCTGACCACATTTGGTGCGTTGTATCTGTTGACCTTCCGTTTTTGGAGTGATGTATTTGGTCATTATGAACTCGCAGACCGCAGAGCGGTGTCCTGGGAGCTCTGGCTGGTGCTGTTTGTGGCTGCCATGCTGGCGGCGCTTCTTCTTGGCGGCACTATATGGCAGCAGATCCAGATTCGCCGGCCTTTGCTGACTCTTCCCTATGAATTGGCATTTTCCTTTCTTCTGCTGGTCGGGGTTTTCCTGCTGATATACCTGCCAGTGGAAAATGACTTTACCTATCCCTTGATCTTCAACACCTTGTTGCTCGTCGGTATCGTCGGCTTGGTCTTTGGCGGGTATTTCCGGAGTGAAGAGGCCTGGATCAATATAGCCCTGGTATTCTTCGGTGTGGACGTGTTCGCTCGCTACTTCGAATTTAGTTTCGAGCTGTTTGACCGGTCCCTGGTCTTTATCGGGGCAGGCAGCATTCTGCTGGCCGGGGGATTCTTCCTGGAGCGCGGCCGCCGTAGGGTGTTGGATAGAATACGAACGTCAGGAGGCGAGGTATGAGCCAGAAGTTTAAAGTTGCTTTCTTTGCCATCGTCGCCGCTCAAATGGTGCTGCTGCTGGCAATGATCGGGGTCAAGGAGTATACCCTTCGAACCGGGACCACCGTGGTGTTACAGACCGTTCCAGTGGGCCCGAGGTCACTGCTCCAGGGCGATTTCGTGATCTTGCAATATAAGATAGCGACTCTGCCCGCCCACTTCCAATCGGGAACGCGAAAGCTGTCCAAGGGAACCGCCGTGTACGTCGAGTTGACTAAAGTTCAGGAAGTATGGGAAGCGAAGCGATACCTCCTGTTCGAGCTTAGGCAGGCGGAGGCGTTCATCAAGGCTAGAGTACAGGGGGAGGTGGTCATCAAGGGTAGGGTAGATGACTCCGGGCGACTTGACTTCGGCCTGGGGACTTACTTCGTGCCCGAAGGCACCGGTCGCATTATTGAGCGGGCCAGAGACATCAAGGTTAAGGCTTCGGTCAATAGCCAAGGCAACGCGGTGATCAAGGAGATTGTGGTTGACGGAGAACCGTTCAGCCCGGGGTCGCAATAATCTGTTTAGGGCGGTGTCCCATAGCCCCTACTGAGGAGCATCAGCTTCGCCGTTGCCGCAGCTCCTCCCAAACCGCTTTAGGGGAAACACCGGAAGCTGCCATCAGCACCAGGGTGTGGTAGAGCAGGTCCGCCACTTCCCCAACTAAACCTTCCGGATCATCGCTGCCCACCGCCGCCAGGGCCGTTTCGCCGGCTTCTTCAATGACCTTTTGGGCTACCCGAGTGACTCCTTCCTGGAGTAGGCTCGCAGTATAGCTACCTTCCGGCCGGGCCGCCTGTCGATCTTTGATCAGGGCGAACAGCTCGTCCAGAATGCCCGGCCCGGCCTCCGGAGGCTGGTAGTCTTCCGGCAGGTCTTGTAGCGAGTGGAAAAAGCAGGAGACCTCGCCGGTGTGGCAGGTGGGACCATCCGGGTCTACTTTCAACAAAATGGTGTCCATGTCGCAGTCGACCCAGGCCTCTTTCAAGTTCAGGTAATTGCCGGACACCTCTCCCTTATGCCACAGGTCTTCCTGGCTGCGGCTGTAAAACCAAACCTGGCCGCCCTCCAGGGTGCGCTTCAACGAACCTGGATTCATATAGCCCAGCATCAATACCTGGCCGGTTTTGTAGTCCTGGGCAATAGCTGGCAACAGGCCCCTTTCGTCAAGCTTGATGTTCATATGATGTCCCCTCGTATCTCCTCGCGTGTCATGGTCGAGGGCTGTTAGCTTTGGTACGGCGGCTGGGTGCGAATTGGCAGCCCTCGCTCCTTCAGGTACTCCTTGGCCTGCAGGATGGAATAGGTGCCAAAGTGAAAAATGCTGTCGGCCAGCACGGCGTCGGCCTGACCCTCTTCGAAGGCCTGGAACAGGTGGTCCAGGTTACCCGCACCTCCGCTGGCGATGACTGGTACGGACACCGACTGGGAGATGGCTCGGGTCAAAGCCAGGTCGTAGCCCTCCAAATGACCATCGGCATCCATGCTGGTCAGC
>JAKZUA010000059.1:0-4052 GCA_047516825.1 Dehalococcoidia bacterium | reverse complement strand
TCTCCAGCAGAGTTTCGCGACTCGCCGCGTTCAGGTCTAGTTCAGTGTCCACCTCCCTGGTATGCCACAACTCCCCCGGCCATGCCAGCGTTTTTCCAACGGCTTTGAGCCAATTCACCTCATCAAGTCTGAACAGTTACGTTTTTAGTTATTGGTTGACTGACTATACCAAAGCTAAAGTGGGATCTACATCGGCAGTCCTATATACCACGCGGTTTTCAAATTGGCTTTGGTTTAGGATTAGGTTGCATTACCTCTCCTACAGACTGCCCCAGGAAAAGGGCGAAAAGGCGGCGTCGGTGCCGCTGTATTCGTAGTTGATTTTGCCGCTGGCGCCGTAAACCTTGCAGGAGGTTCGGGTGCTCTCCCGATAGAGCAGCCCCTGGGGTAGGACAATGCCCGGAAAGGCCTCGGCCCCAGTAACAGGATTCTTGATGGATTCCATCTCCAGGTGAAAGAACTCTCCGGCCCTGACCGAACTGTTGGCTCCGTCAATTTTGGTCTCGTAGTGCACAAACTGGGGTTCGTAGTAGGTGCTGAAAGTGTTTTTAAGAATCGACCAGGGTGGGCCTGCCTCACCCTTGAAGATGGTCAGCATTCCGTCTCGCTGCTCTGCGGTGGCCCGTTCATCGATCAGGATCTGGCACTCCCCATTGCCTTCGTGGATGGCCGCTGGCCAATCGCAGATCAAGGTAAAGTTCAGCCCGCCCAGATCCACGCCTCCATAGCTGCCCTGATCGATAATCCCGCTCCAGGTGCCCTCACAGTGTCCCATAGTCGGGCGGGCGTTAAAATTGCAGGGGCACCCGTAGTCGCAGTTGCAACCCTGCAGTAGGGTTCCTTGTACGGACCACTTGGCTTCGGTTGTCATAACTTGACCTCCCCTCGGCTTTAAGAGTTGCCGTACTTTATTTTACAAACGAACCCGGCCTTGTCGGGCCAAGAAAAGTTTAGTTCACCGAAGCTGGACCGCATCTCCTTGGCCGAAACTACCTGGGCTTCCTTGAACAGGAAACCAGACTCATGCTCGATACGGATTCCTTCCGGTGCGCCGGTAACCGGATTTTTAATTGGCTCGAAGGCCACTGAGGCCGTGTCCCCCATCTTGGCGTTAACGTTTCTCCCTTCGCCTCCGAATTGAAAGGGTACGTACTGGGGTTCCAAGGCATTGGAAAGGGTGGTGATTATGATCTCAAAGGGACCCTCGCCCTTGGCTTCCCCGGTTATTATCTTGAGCAAAGCATCTCGCTGCTCCGGAGTGGCCCGCTCATCGAAGTAGGGCACGGCAGTTCCGTTTCCCAAGTGCAGCGCCTGGGGCCAGCGGGCGGCCACACCAAAGCCCAGGCCGTTCAGGGAAACGTCACCGTAATTACCTTGGTCAATCCGCCATACGGAGACGTCTTCGCAGAACCCTTGGGTTGGCGGCGCCTCAAACTCGCAGGGGCAGCCGTAGTCGCAGCTGCACGCCTGATAATAATCCCCGGTTACAGACCATTTAAGCTCGGTTGTCATAACCCACTCTCCGGTTCGCTGAAATTGGCCGCTGTTTCTGAGATGCCTTCCAGTCCAGTAATAGGGGATTATGGCTTGGCCCTCGGTAGCTGTCAACTTAATAAATGTGAATACTAATAGCCCCCGGGCTGTAGCCACGGCTCAGTAGCTGAATAAGCCGGGGATTGATCCACTGACCGGCGGGGGGGCTGTGTCTGCACGATAGCTGACAGGCTAGGGGCGTGATGTTATAATCTGCGACGGAGACAAGGAGGAGGGTCGATTTGGAAGCGATTGATTATATGGCGCCAAAGACACTTGACGAGGCATTGAAGATTCTGGCCGACAATGGGGATCGCGCCCGGGTGCTGGCCGGCGGTACCGACCTGCTGGTGCAGCTTAGGGGTGGCCGCCGCAGCGCCGACGTGGTGGTGGACAGCAAATTCATCCCCGACCTGAATGAGCTGTCCTACGAGGCTCAGAGGGGTCTGACCATTGGAGCTGCGGTGCCCTGCTATGAGATCTATGAAAACCAGGACGTTAGCTCCAAATACCCGGGTATAACCGATGCGGCATCCCTCATCGGTAGCATTCAGATTCAGGGCAGGGCCACCCTGGGTGGGAACTTGTGCAATTCCGCTCCCAGCGCCGACGCCATCCCCCCCATAATCGTACTGGGCGGAGTTGCCAACATCAGCGGACCCAACGGCTCTCGGCAGGTTCCAGTCGCAGAATTCTGCACTGGTCCGGGGCAGAACGTTTTGCAGCCTGGGGAGATTCTGGTTTCCATAAACATGCCGGCGCCCCAGGCCCATTCGGGAGCCAATTACCTGCGGTTCATACCCCGTAATGAGATGGACATCGCCGTGGCCGGTGTCGGTAGCTCAGTGGTGTTGGACGCCTCGGGACAGAATTTCGTCTCGGGCAGGATCGCCCTGGCTTCGGTAGCTCCCACTCCGGTGCTGGCCCAGGATGCGGGGGACAGCCTGGCCGGCAAGCCGGTTTCCGATGCCACCATAGACGAAGCGGCTCAGAAAGCGATGGCCGACGCCAAACCAATCAACGACATGCGCGGAACGATCAAGCAGCGGGTGCACTTGGTGGGCGTATTGACCCGCCGCACGCTGAACAACGCCGTGAATCGAGCTAGGGGATAGGAGTAAACATGCCTGGACTAGTCCACGTTGAAACCACCATTAACGGCGACACGGTTAACTTCCTCTGCGAGCCTCGCCAGAGTCTCCTCGAGTGTCTGCGGGATGTAATCGGCATGACCGGCACCAAAGAGGGCTGCAACGATGGCAACTGCGGCTCCTGCACGGTGATATTCGACGGCCGAATCGTCACCTCATGTCTGGTCTTGGCGGTGGAAGCCCAGGGCAAAGAGATCACTACCATAGAGGGCATTGCCTCCGCCGAGGGCCTCCACCCGGTGCAGCAGGCTTTCCTGGAGAACGCCTCTTTGCAGTGTGGAATCTGCACCCCTGGATTCATTGTGGCCACCAAGGCGTTGCTGGATCGAGAGCCCGACGCCGACGAGCAGAGGATTCGCCTCTGGTTGGCCGGCAATCTTTGTCGCTGCACTGGCTACGACAAAATCATCCGCGCCGTGCTGGACGCAGAGCAAAAGATGAAGGCCTAAAGTTGTCGCCGCTCTCTTCTAGCTGAGATAGGGTGGCGACAAGTCCTCGGCGAAATCCATGGACTCCAGTCAGGGGATACCAATCAGGGGCGGGTTTGGAATCCGCCCCTTTTTTTACCTCCGGCGGTCGGGAGGCGTTGACGCTCTCAGCGGAGGCACCTAAAATATGGTGATGAATCCATCGATTGATGGATCGACTGAGAAGTGTCCATTCTTGGCAGTCAGCGGTAAGGCAGCAGGATATTTGAGGCAGGGGTTTTTTGGTAAGAGGAAGGTCCAGCGACAGGTCATACCAGCGGGGCGAGAGCATTCGCTCACAAAGGGGACGGATAGAGGTGCCGGTCTCCGCCGGGGGCGTGGTATACCGCGTGACCGACGGCACTGTGGAGACCGTGTTGTGCGGCCGTCTACTACCCACCCGCTCTCCCCATAAGGAGGAGGTCCCGTCCGATAACACAGGAGCCGCAACTGACCTAAGAACTGGCGGACGAACTGACGGACGAACTAAATCGGAGCTTGGCGAAGAGGTCCGCTGGAGTCTGGCCAAGGGCACCCCAGACGCTGGTGAAACCCTGGAAGAGACGGCTCTGCGAGAGGTTCGGGAGGAGACCGGCCTGGATGTGGAGATGCAGGCGTCCATCAAAAGCATCGATTACTGGTTTGCCGACCGGGGAGGGGATGCACGCTACCATAAGACGGTTCACTTCTATCTAATGGTGCCCGTCGGCGGAGATACCAGTCTGCACGATCCGGAATTCGATGTGGTGGAGTGGTTCCCGTCCGAAAGGGCATTGGAGGTTCTGCAGTATGCCAATGAAGTGGATGTGTTGCGCCGGGCGCTGGAGTTGATATCCCTCCCTAAGGAAGGCCCCTGATATGGCAAAGGAAGGCTGCTAATATGCCGCAGCTTCAGGGCGTC
>JAKZUA010000058.1:0-8139 GCA_047516825.1 Dehalococcoidia bacterium | reverse complement strand
ACCACCTACGAAGGGGACCAGATAATTAATGACCGGGGCATCCTGCTCCTTCCGGACATCCTGGTCAACGCCGGCGGAGTGACCGTATCCTATTTCGAGTGGACCCAGAATCTCCAAGAGTTTCACTGGGAAGAGGCCCGGGTTAATGAAGAGCTGGCCAAGATAATGGCGCGGGCCTACCGGGAGGTACACGAAAAAAGCATCGCCCAGGGCATCAATCACCGCCAGGCCGCTTTCCAGTTAGGGGTGGAGCGGGTAGCCCGGGCGGTGGAACTCCGAGGTTTTGTTTAGCCCCCGTTGAGTGGCGGCCAGCGATAGCTTATACTGCCCCCCAAGGAAGTCCGGTTGTTCTCGATACGCCAGTTGCTCCCGGCCGGTTGGCCTGGGTTCGGAGCAAAGCGTCGCAGAACTGCGGTGCCGGAACATCCGCTGGATCTGGAGGGAACTCTAGATGTTGAAGGTTCTGAAATGGATCGGCATCGGCTTTGGGGGATTAATTATCCTTGTTATTGTTCTGGCAATAGCATTCCCAGAGTCAGACGAGACAGCCCAAAGCGGCGATGCTCCATCACCGACGGCGGAGGCTTTGGCTAGCCCCACTGAAGTGCGGCCTACCGCCACACCTTTACCCCCAACTCCCACCCGGGATAGCAGTGCAGAAGCTATTCCATATTTTGCTTAGGCTCGAGAGTCGGCTGTCCCAGCGATTAGCTCAAACCTTACAGAGCTCGGGCAATTGTTCAGTAATCCGTTACCTGGCCATGAACCGTGGCGCGAGGAAGTCCGAGAAAGAGCGACATTATTGATTACCACGAGAGATGAGGCTCGGTCGCGTGTGCCTCCTGAGATATTGAAAGACGCCCACGAATCGTTGATGGGAGCTCTAGAAGCCTACGCGGAAGCCGGGGCCTTAGTTCTCACTTTTTTGGATACGGAAGACGATAGCGTTCTCAATCTTGCTGGAGCCAAATTAGAAGAGGGAAGTAAGCTAATCGCGTTAGCTACCTTGCAAATAAAGGATGCTGCGAAATAGCCCAGCGCCTTATCTCGGGATTAACAGGGGAGGAAGAAGCAAATGCCAACGATCGCAATTCATTGCCCATATCACGGGCAAACCGAATCAATCGAGCTGCCGGAAGGGGACTTCAATTTTGAAGGTGAGATCAAATGTGGGGAAACAAAGGCAGCTAGGGTGCCTGGAGGACAGCAACAGGCCGGGCCTTTCACATTGAAAATCAAGCTCTATGGTGGGGACGTTGTTGAGGTCGCACGAGCTCTCAACCCATGATGACATGCGCCTACACTAAAAAAGAGGTTAACGCCGCAAGTTTTCGTAGATAAGCGACACGGATTTGCTGGGCTTTTATTCTTCGCCTTGAGGAGGCAACAATGCGGTTAGGCTACTTCACCATGCCTCTGCACCCCCCCGGGTCGGACATAGCGGAAACGCTGGAGGCTGACTTGGTGCAGATGGAAGTTCTGGACCGGCTGGGGTACTGCGAAGCCTGGATTGGTGAGCACTTCACCACCGTATGGGAAAACATCCCGGCGCCGGACCAGTTCATCGCCGCGGCCCTGTCCCGGACCAAGGACATCGTCTTCGGCACCGGCGTTACTTGCATGCCGAACCACGACCCATTTATGATCGCCCATCGCATCGCTCAGCTGGATAATCTGGCCAAGGGCCGTTTTTATTGGGGGGTCGGCTCCGGCGGCTTTCCGGGCGATTTCGAGGTATTCGGCATTGACGCCGAGTCGGGAGAGCACCGGGGAATGTCCCGGGACGCCATTGAGCTGGTGCTCAAGATGTGGGAAGACCCCCAACCTGGTACTTATGAGCATCAGCGCTGGAAGTTCGCCATTCCCCAGCCGGTGCCGGAAATCGGCCTGCAAGTGCACCTGAAGCCCTACCAAAAGCCCCATCCGCCAATCGGGGTCGCGGGCGTCTCTCCCAAGTCGGACACCCTGATTTATGCCGGCGAAAAGGGTTGGCTGCCCCTGAGCATAAACCTGGTTCCCAGCGTTACGCTCAAGACCCACTGGGAGGCGGTGGCAGAGGGAGCCGGCAAATCGGGGCGGACGCCGGACCGCTCCCAATGGCGCATCGCCCGCGAGATATACGTGGCCGATACTACGGAACAGGCCCGGCAGGAGGTGCTAGAAGGGACCATTGGCCGGGACTTCCGGGGATATTTCATTCCGCTGATGCGTCACATGGATGCTTTGAGTCTCTTCAAGACCGATTCGGAAATGCCCGATGAGGTCGTGACGCCCGAGTACCTGGTGGACAATGTTTGGGTAGTTGGCAGCTCGGACGAGGTGACGGAGCAGCTACGTCAGCTTTACCAGGACGTCGGCGGATTCGGGGTGTTGCTGGCGATGGGCCACGAATGGGAGCCCCGGGTCCCATGGGAGCACTCTATGACCCTGCTGGCCAAGGAAGTCATGCCCCGACTGGCGGATTTGGACTAAGTAATGCCCAGGCTGCCAGATCTCAGCTAAAAACCAGAGGCAGGAGCACGCCATGGCCATAGGGCTAAGAACTTACCGTCCCTTGATTACCGGCACCACTCACGCGGTGTCCACCAGTCATTATTTGGCCACCGCCGCCGCCTACCGCATTCTGGAGCAGGGCGGCAACGCCACCGACGCGGGTGTCGCGGCGGGCATCGTCATCAACGTAGCTCTTCCCCAGTACACCAGCTTCGGCGGGGTCGCCCCGATTATCGTCCACGACGCCGCCAAGAAAGAAACCAAAAGCATCAGCGGTCTGGGCAGGTGGCCCCAGGCCGCCAGCATCAACTATTTCGAGAACCATGCCAATGGCCAGCTACCGGCAGGCATTTTACGGACCGTAACTCCCGCCGCCGCCGACGGCTGGCTCACCGCCCTCAAGCTATACGGCACCATGACCTTCGAGCAGGTGGTAACCCCGGCATTGGAGCTGGCCGAAAGGGGCTTCCCTATTCGGGATTCCTTGCATCGGGCTCTGGTTCGCGTCACCGAGCAACCGGTGCATGACGAGGGGGAATCTCTGGACTGGCCCAGTACCCAGGAGATATTTTCCCCGGGCGGGCAAGCTTTAAAGACGGGCCAGCTTTTGGTGCAGAAGGACTTGGCCCGTACCTTCCGCCGTCTCATAGAAGTGGAGCAGGGCAGCGCCACGCTGGGCCGGGAAGCCGCCATTCAGGCCGCCAGAGATTACTTCTATGGCGGCGCCATCGCCGAGGAAATGGCTCGGTTCTCCCAGGAGCAGGGCGGGCTGCTCAGAATGGAAGACCTGGCCGAATTCCAGGTCGGAGTGGAATCCCCTCCCAGCATCGACTATAAGGGGACTCAGGTTTTCACCTGCGGTCCCTGGTGTCAAGGTCCGGTGACTATTCAGGCGCTGAAGATTCTGGAGGGCTGCGACCTGAAGGCAATGGGCCACAACTCCGCCGACTACCTGCACACGGTGCTGGAGGCGCTAAAACTGGCTTTCGCCGACCAGCACGCCTACTACGGTGATCCCGATTTCGTGGACGTGCCTATGGCCGGATTGTTGGACGCCGCTTACGCCGCGACCCGGAGGCAAGCCATCAACCCCTCTCTGGCCTGCCCGGAGATGCCCCAGGCCGGGGACCCGTGGACCTATGAAGGCCGGGTCAATCCGGCGGCGCAGGCAGGCCGACCGGAACCGGTCGCTGGGCCGATGCCTTCGGATACCAGCTATATTAGCACCGTGGATCGCTGGGGCAACGCCTTCTCCGCTACCCCCAGCGACGGCATTGGCGGGGCCCCGGTGGTTAAGGGACTGGGATTCGTGATGTCGGCCCGGGGTTCTCAATCCTGGCTGGACCCGGACCATCCCTGCGCCCTGGCTCCGGGCAAGCGTCCCCGACTCACGCCCAACCCGGCGCTGGCCCTGCGAGAAGGGCGGGTTTGGATGCCCTTCGGCACTCCGGGCGGCGATGTGCAATGCCAGTCCATGGTCCAGCTATTCCTGAATGTCGCCGAATTCGGCATGGATCTGCAACAGGCCATCGAGGTACCTAGAGTTTCCAGCTGGAGCTTCCCCAACTCCTTCTGGCCCCATGCCTATCATCCCGGCTTGGTCGGGGTGGAGGGCCGAATCGCTGTCGAGACGGTGGCGGAGTTGGAGCGCAGGGGACACCAGGTAGCTATGGGACGACTGGACTCCCAGGATGGGGTCCCGCGGTGCCGTCCAGGTGGACCAGGAAACCGGCGCTCTATTCGCCGGCGCCGATCTGCGCCGGGACGGCTACGCCATCGGACGTTCGCCCAGGGAGGTTTGCCCAGGGAGGTTAGAGAAAGATTAAGCAGTGACCGCCTGCTCATCACGGGAGGCTGATGACCTTACCTGTGTCGATGTTCCGATGTGACTCGCCGATATTATGATTCCAGCATTGCTCGCTGAACAAGAAAACCCAGAAGCTTCGGTCGGCTTGCTTATCTTGTCCAGTGCCGCTGTCCGAATGAACTCGGACGTTCTCATATTCACGCTCTCCGCGTATTCCACTACCCTCTGGAAGTCCTGCCGTGCAAACGCGACAGACACTACCACCCTATTAGACTGCGATGCCGGCCTAACTTCCGCCTTGTCGTAGTCCCACGTCGATTCGTCTTGCAAATCCAATTCCTTATCTTCGGGCATTTAAATGCTCCTCCTTTCTAGCTGGGCCAATTCAGAAGCCTTACATCGCCAGGCGGTGATAGGCCGCCACAAGTCTACTACATGAGTCGGTTCAACCGGAACGGCGATGCAAGAACCACTATCGTCACGCCCGACAACCAGGAAGATTCCCCTCCGGCCTCGGCGATTAGGAAACACCATGTGGCTATTCTCTAGTATTTGCAGCACTTGGAGAGCCGATACATTGTGAGCCGCGAATTTTTCTTCGTCGATTAGGAAGTCCGTGATTCCTGGGCTTGACAATCCTCAACCCCTATACTACAATAATACTACACATGTAGGAGAAATGCAAGTATGCAGGTGGAGTGGTTGATTCTATCCGACTCAGCTCAGGTGGTTGGTAACAAACTTTATCTAATGGGGGGCGGATGGGACCGTCTGACTGTCAATAAGGAATTTCCGACCGAGCATCGTGTAGGCATCGCGCTTGCTATTAAAGTGCCGTGGAACCGGACTAATGAACGGCATGAGTTCGAGATTGAAATAGCCTCAGACGATGCGGCTCCTATAGCTAAAGTCGGGGGGAACTTTGAAGTCGGACGACCTCCCGGTATTCCTCCTGGACAAGACCAGAGAATACAGCTTGCAGTCGAGGCAAACCTAAAATTTGCAAGACCAGGGAGCTTCGTTATAGTAGCAAAGCTCGACGGAAAGGAAGGGCAACGAGTCCCCTTCCATGTGATGTCTGGGGCTGGGGCCCCGATACCAGCGGGCTAGCCCCCATCGGAGGTTAGCTCGGAAAGGTTACGCCAAGCCCGTCAACTAGGTGGCGGTCCGGCCGCCGTCTATCACTAACTCGCTGCCGGTCATGAAAGAAGATTCGTCCGAGGCCAGGAACAGGGCTCCGTAAGCCACATCCTCCGGCTTCCCGATCCGGCCCAAAGGCGTGCGGCCCAACCGCTCTTGGTATTGGTCGGGGTCGGCCAGCAGAGCCGCCGTCATGTCCGTTTGTATGATCCCCGGATGGATCGAATTAGCCCGGATGCCATCTTGGGCGTATTGCATCGCGGTCGCTTTGGTGAAAAGGCGCACTGCTCCTTTGGAGGCGGAGTAGGCGGCGGCCATATTGCTGCCGACCAGACCCGCGGTCGATGAGATGTTGATGACCGAGCCTCCGCCGGCCTTGCGCAGTTCCGGTATGGCATGCTTGGTTCCCAGAAACACCCCCTTGCTGTTGATTTCCATGACCTGGTCCCATAGCTCAACGCTGGTCTCCTCCACCCGCTCGGTGCGGTAGATTCCGGCGTTGTTCAACAGGATATCCAGCTTGCCGAACCTGGCGACCGTGGCGGCGATGGCCCCTTGCCAGCTCTCTTCACTGGTGACATCCAGGCGCAGGTAAAGGCACTCCCCTCCGGTTTCGTTGATTTCCGCTTCGATCTTCTGCCCCTCGTCTTCCCGCAGGTCGCCAATGGCCACTCTACAGCCTTCCTGGGCAAAGAGGCGGGCCTCGGCCGCCCCCATGCCCCGGGCGCCCCCGCTGATAAACGCTACCTTGTTTTCCAGCCTCATGTTGACACCTATCCCGGTTTAAGCTGGGACGCCGGTCCAAGCTGTAATGATTTTAACCGGCCGGACGGGAGAGTCAAGCTGTCCCGCCAATCTCAGCCAACAGTCGCCCGTGCGTTGGCCCGCTTTACGGGCGTCAATGACCGGGGTCAATAAGTTGACCTGCCTACCGGGGGTCTATAAAATGTGGCGAGGTCGGCTGGGATCGTTCCGGACGCCGCTCATTTATGCTAATCATCACCCCCCGACTGCGCCGTTACTATCTTTTATTGACCTTGCTGGCTATCCTGCTGATCATCCTGGGATGCGATCGCCTGGCAGCCGCGCCGGACTTTCAGGTTACCCGGTTCGATGGCGGTAGCTTCCAATTATCCGAGTTGACCGGGCAGGAGGCTGTGGTAATAAATTTCTGGTACCCATCCTGCCCACCCTGCCGGGAAGAGATGCCCCATTTTGAGGCAGTCTGGCAAGATATGCAGGGCCAGGAAACCGGGGGCAAAGATGTGAGGTTTCTGGGGCTATTCGTGCCACAGGGTTTCGACACCGAACAGGACGCCCGGGATTTCGTGGCCGAGCTGGGGCTGACCTTTGATTTCGCCACGGACCTGCAAGCCCTGATATCCCAGACCTATGAGGTGCAGTATTTTCCCACCACCTATTTCATTAACAAAAAGGGCCGAGTTTTTCAGCAAGAAATCAGCAACCTGGACCGGGAAGGCTTGACCGCCATTGTATCCCAAATGACCGAGGGCTAGGTATTGCCGGTGAGCGCGGGAAATGGCGCCACCGGCTGTGTCCCCAGCTTAGTATCCTGAACGCGCTCGAGGGTCTCCTGCTGGTCATCAGGTGGGTTCACGCCGTGTCCGCGGTGGCCTGGGTGGGTGGCGGCATTTTCTATGTGTTGGTGCTGCGGCCCGCGGCAGTCCGAAGCCCGCTGGCGGCTGATGCCCGGCGGTCCATCGGGGAAGAATTTCGCGGCTTGGTGCACACGGTTATGGCGGTGCTGCTGATTACCGGAATCATTCTGTCGGCCAGCCGCCTGACCGGGAATGGGCTAAGTCTCTACTACGTGGTGGTGTTGGGGATCAAAATCGCGCTGGCCTTTTACATGTTTTACGTGGTGCGGTTCATGCGTAATACAGCCTATCCCAACGACAATCCTGGTTCGACCGGGTGGCTGGCGGGGTTGCGGCAGGGGCTCACCAGCACCACCGCGGTGTTGGTCATCGGGGTGCTGGTTTTCGGCCTGGCGGATTTGCTGGACGCCCTGTTTGAAGCCGGTCTCTCCCGCTAGCTTTGGCAGGTTGCCGGAATTCCGTCCCGGAATCCCGTCGATGCAGACCTGCTCGGTCTTATTGGAGGCAAGATGAAGAAGGACCTGATGGATATTCTGGCCTGTCCCGTATGCAAGGGCGTGTTGGAGCTTCGCGTTGAGTCTGAAGAGGGAGATGAGGTGCTGGAGGGATCTTTGCTCTGTGCCAAGTGCGACGAATCCTATCCGATAGCCGATGGTATCCCTAATCTGCTGCCGCCCCAGATGCGGACCGCTTCAGGGTAGGATTTGGGGGCCCTGTCTCGGCGTCCCTCGCCGTTCCTTAAGCTACGCCCTACGATGGCTTCCGCGCGACGATGATGCTCCGTCCATTCGGGAGGAGAGCGCGTTCTATCGAATCAAAGCCCGCCTCAGCTAGCCAGTCGCGATGCTGGCCCTCGGTGTAAGCCTGCCCGCCATCATAAATGTTCAAGAAAAACAGATTGCCGTTCAGCGCGTCCGCTGGCGAAAGGTGACCGTCGTCTAGTACTACTTTGTTATGGGATATTCAAGGACCGTCTCTCGTTCGGATGGCGGCTTCGATGACCTGGATGAAGAACTCTTCATGGATGGACCTCCTTAAGGCAGCTAAACTTAGGCGACCCTTTGGGGGGGAAACCCGCCA
>JAKZUA010000057.1:0-12169 GCA_047516825.1 Dehalococcoidia bacterium | reverse complement strand
AGGGCGGCAGCCTCGAACTCATCACCTATAGACCCACCGGCTTCCGGTACTATGACGCGCGTTCGCCAGCCCTCTTCGTCAAGTCTCCGCCTCACCGCGGTTACGATGGGGGACTCCCACTCGTCGTCGACTATTATTATTTTTTCTAAACCCTTGGCGTTGGGCATAGGAGTTAAACCTGCTTCAGAGTGGCTATTTGAATGGGTATTTCACCGGCACGTAGGATAAGGCCCCGGAAAGCCACGGGTAAATAGATATGAGCTAACATTTTACCAGACAACGGAACCTCGCCCCCTCGCCCGCTGAGCTCCCCCAACCAATGCCCATATGCCATCGCTGCCCAAGTTTACCAGTTGTGAATTAGGTGACGGTGGAAAGGCGGGAAAAGTTTCCTTGGCGACGGGTAAGGTGTTGAAAAGCACGGAGCTCATCCTGAGAGAAAGGGCTCGCCAAAGCGTTTATCATCCCAAGGCTTTTAAAATAGAAAGGAGAGGTTGGTTTGGTCCCGGCCGTAGCCCAGGTTATAAGATCCTAGCCGAGCCTTTAAAAAGGGTCGATGGGGTTTCTGGATTTCGCTCGGTCTCCCTCTTTTTATCATTTACCGGCTATCGCTACCCCGGTTATTGAATACCGGTGGGGGCAGAACCTGAAACACCGGCTACCATCAAGTTACGGCAAGAACGGCCGAACAGATGTATAAACATCCGGGCAGCGGAGAGGTTAGGCTTCCTTGTTCAAATTCCCCAAAAATTCCTGATTGTTGTCGTACTTGGCCAGCCGCTCCAGAACCCGCTCCGTTGCGCTGGCGGAGCTGTCATTAGAAATGAGGGTAATCATCCGCCGCAGCAAAACTATCTGTCTCATGGTTTCTTCGTCGTAGAGCAATTCCTCCCGCCGGGTGCCACTGCGAACGATGTCTATGGCGGGGAAGAAGCGACGGTCGGCCAGCCGGCGGTCCAGGTGCAGCTCCATGTTGCCGGTACCCTTAAACTCCTCATAGATTACCTCGTCCATCCGGCTGCCGGTATCGACCAGGCAGGTGGCGATAACCGTGAGGCTGCCTCCTTCCTCAATGTTACGCGCCGCGCCAAAGAACTTTTTGGGAGGATAGAGGGCTATCGGGTCAATGCCGCCGGAAAGGGTTCGGCCACTGGAAGGCACTGCCAGGTTGTAGGCTCGAGTCAGCCGGGTCACACTGTCCAGCAGAATGACCACATCCTGTTCCGCTTCCACCAAGCGCTTGGCCCGCTCCAGAGCCAGCTCGGCCACCCGGCATTGCTCCTCCACCGATTCGTCGAATGTAGAAGAGAACACATCCCCCTTCACCGCGCGGCGCATGTCAGTAACCTCTTCGGGGCGCTCACCGATGAGCACCACCATCAGCACCGCCTCGGGCAGATTTTCGGCGACACTGTGGGCCAGGTGCTTGAGAATGGTGGTCTTGCCGGCTTTGGGAGGGGAGACTATCAGTCCTCGCTGTCCCAGTCCGATGGGGGAAAAGAGGTCTATCATCCTGGTGGACAGGTTGGAGGCCTCGGTCTCCAAGACAATTCGCTCTTCCGGGAAGATAGGCGTCAAATATTCGAACTGGGGGCGGGAACGGCTGGGAACTTGCTCCGGATCGAAACCATTAACCCTTTCTACCCGAACCAGACCGAAATATCGCTCTCCCTCCTTCGGCGGCCGCACCTGCCCGGTGACCGTATCTCCGGTCTTGAGCCCGAAGCGCCGGATTTGAGACTGGGAAATATAAACGTCTCCGGTAGTGTGGGGGTGGGCCACCTGTCGCAGGAAGCCATAACCCTCATCCATTATCTCCAGAATGCCGGAGGCAATGAGAGCCTGCTGAGAAGAAGCCGTTTGCAGAATCCGGCTCAGCAATTCATCGCGGCGTAGATTGGCCAAGTCCGCCCCGTCGCTGAGCCCGACGCTCTCGGCCATGTCCAGTAGCTGGTCCTTGGATTTGCTACCAAGCTCAGCTATGTCCACCGATTGTTGTAAAGTTGCCATGTTCACCTCTTCGTTTTCCAGGGTTATCCAGATTTGCCGTTTTCCTGTGCTGGTTTTCCGGGTTGGCCAGAAACCGGCTTAATTGGTCTCAAGCCGCGCATCTGATTGGGAACCTGATCCTCCTAAAAAGGGTATTGGGAGGTTTTGAAACGCGTTCCCAACTTGGTGATTCAGTCGGACGAGGAGGCCTGCGGGAGGCTGATGGAGATTGTAAGTACGTCGTTGCAGTCTGGAAGTTAAAAAGCCCTCAAGAAAAATTTGGGGTTAAGCGCCGCCGGCCTTTTGCCAGTCCTCTAGAAATCTCGCCACGCCGGCATCGGTTAGGGGATGCTGCGCCATTTGCCGCAGCACTCCGTAGGGCACGGTGGCGATGTCCGCGCCAGCTTTGGCGGCCAAGAAGCAGTGCAGAGAATGGCGAATGCTGGCTGCCATGACCATGGTCTTAATGCCGTAGCTCCCAAATACCGAGACGATGTCTGAAACCAGGTCCATTCCTTCCTGGCCAATGTCATCCAGCCGGCCTATAAAGGGGCTAACCACCGTCGAGCCGGCTTGGGCCCCCAAAACCGCCTGGTTCACGCTGAAACAAAGGGTTTGGTTACAATTGATTCCATCTTTACTCAGGGCCGAAATCGCCTCGAACCCGTCGGTTGTACTGGGAATTTTCACCCAGGGATTGGGGATCCACTCGGCTATCTCCCGACCTTCGGCAATCATGCCGGCGGCATCCTGGCTCACTACCTCCACCGAGATGGGGCCGTCGATTATGTCTGATATCTCCTGGACCGCCAGCCGATAGGCATCCGGCCGGCCAATCCCCTCCTTAGCTGCCAACGAGGGATTGGTAGTTACGCCCGTCACGACCCCCATTTGGGCTCCCTGGCGTATCTCTCCAATATTAGCTGTGTCTAGAAATAGCTTCATTGGGTCGCTCCTTAAAAACCTGCCCCTTATTCAGCAGTTGCCTGGAGCTGGAATTCTGAGCTTGGTTCCCCGGGCGGTGAAAATATAGCTGGGCGGTTTCCAATATCGTGCTGAAACGGCGACATTCAATAAACGTTACCCGAAACTGCTTAGGTCCGATTTGGCTATCCACTGACTACGCCTGACTAGGCAAATGTTGTGCCAAGTCGGGCTGGGATGATCTTCGCAAAAAGTAGCAATCACGGAAATCCCGGGCCGGTCAATCCGGCGCCACCAGGGGCAGGGGACGCTGGCTGCCCTCGCGTATGGTATCTTTGGCAGCGCCTATAAAGTCTCGGAAGAGGGGATGAGGCCGGTCGGGACGAGATTGAAACTCCGGATGGAATTGCACTCCCACCATGAATTGGTGGTCCCGCACCTCCGCCGTCTCAACCAGGTTGCCATCGGGAGAAAGTCCGCCGATAATCAGCCCGGACTCCTCCAGGTTTTCCCTATAGGCGTTGTTCACCTCGAAGCGATGCCGATGGCGCTCCAAGACCTCCGTGGTTTGGTAGGCATCATGAGTTCGAGTGTGGGCCACCGGACGGCAGGGGTACCAACCCAGGCGCATAGTGCCGCCCATGGTAGCCACATCCCGTTGGTCCGGCATAATGTGAATAACCGGGTCAGGAGTGTCCGGATCCAGCTCCGACGAGTTGGCTTGAGGTAGTCCCAAAACGTTTCTGGCCCACTCCACGATCATGACCTGCATGCCCAAGCACAATCCTAGGTAGGGCACCTGGTGCTTCCGCGCGTAGCGGGCGGTTTCGACCATCCCCTCCACCCCGCGGCGTCCAAACCCTCCCGGAACTACTATCCCACAGGCGTTGGCCAGCAGAGAATCCGGACCCAGCCGCTCCACATCTTCCGAATGCACCCACTCGATCTCCACTCCCCGGTCGTGAGCCACCCCGGCGTGCCGTAGCGCCTCCCGGACGGAGATATAGCTGTCCGGGTATTCGGTGTATTTGCCCACCACGGCTATGGGCACCCGGCCCGACAAGGACTTCATATGGTCGACCATGTCAGCCCAGGCGATGAGGTCGCGAGCGTGGTCGGTGAATCCAAAGGTCCTTACGATGAAATCCCCCAATCCGGCATCCTCTAAAATCAGCGGAATCTCGTAGACATTATCCACCGTCTCCAGGGGGATGACCGCTTCGCTGTCCACGTCACAGAACAGGGACAGTTTATCGCGGATGGAATCCGACACCGGGTGGTCGCTGCGGCAGAGCAGGGCGTCCGGTTGAATACCGATGCTGCGCAGTTCCTTGACGCTGTGCTGGGTAGGCTTGGTTTTTAGCTCTCCGGTGGCCTGAATGTAGGGGAGCAGGGTTAAATGTAGGTAAAGCACATTGTCCCGGCCCACGTCCTTACGCATCTGGCGGATGGCTTCCAGAAAGGGCAATCCCTCAATGTCTCCTACGGTGCCGCCCACCTCGGCTACAATAACCTGGGCCTGAGACTCTTCCGCCAGGCTGGTCAATCGCTTTTTTATTTCGTTAGTGACGTGAGGCACCGTCTGAATGGTACCCCCCAGGAAATCCCCCCGCCGCTCCTTGCCAATCAGCGAAAGATAAAGTTCTCCAGCCGTGACATTGGAGGAACGGGTGAGTTCCATGTCTATGAATCGCTCGTAATGCCCCAGATCCAGGTCGGTCTCACCGCCATCCTGGGTCACGAAGACCTCGCCGTGCTGGTAGGGGGACATGGTTCCAGGGTCGACATTGAGGTAGGGGTCCAGCTTGATCACCGAGACTGCTAACCCTCGGCTTTTGAGGATGCGCCCAATTGAGGCGACGCTAATCCCCTTGCCGATTGAACTGACCACACCACCGGTGACGAAAATGTATTTAGCGGCCATGCCTCAACACTAAACGTTACTCACGGGCATAGCGGGCTAGGATATGCCAGCCACGTGAACAGAGGGACGATTAAGTAGGAAGGGTTTGGGGGTAACTCAGAGGCCGCAGCTTCGTTTGGAAGTGATAGGGGTTTTGGCCTCTATTCGGATTATAGGCCCGCGCTTTTGTTAGTGTCAAGCACATTTGGCAGTAGGACTGCGACGGATTTTTTTGACCGGGTTTTTCTCCTCCGCCGCCGGCGCCGGTGGCGCGGCAGCCTGAAACCGGGTCGCGCCTCGGCTGTGCCCCGCATTCCAGCCGGCTGACCCTGTAGTATCATCTATGCTGGCTATCCGCAGTAAATACGGCCCCCTGAATTTGCCGGGATTAGAGGAGTTACATGATTACGCTGAGTCATTTCATTGAGGATGCTCTGGCCAGGGAGCAGGATTTTCTGCTGGAGGCGGTCCAGGACCTCACCCCAGAGGAGCTGGTCTGGCGAGCTACACCGGAGGCCAATCCCATCGGCTGGATGCTGTGGCACATGCTGCGAGTGGAGGATATGTGGCTCCAGTTCTTTACCCAGTTTCAACCGGAGCTCTGGGAGCGTGACGGCTGGAACGAGCGGTTTGGGCTGCCGGCCCGGGACAACGGCTACGGCCACACTCAGGAGCAGGTCACCAACTTTCCGGCCTTGGACTTGCCGGAATTGCTGCGCTACGGAGCGGCGGTGCGCGCCGGCACTCTGGACTACTTGCGCGGGCTTCAGCCGGAGGACTTTGAAGTTATTCCCCGAGAGCGCAGGCCGGACTTCTCGGTAGCCAGCATGTTCCGCCAGATCATCGGCGAGTTTTACCAGCACACGGGTCAGATTGCCTATGTTAAGGGGCTGATTCGGGGCTCCAACGCCTTCCCATCAAACTACACGGCGCCTGTCTGAACCCTGCGAATACCCCCCACTACACCGCCCGCGCCAGAAATCTCTTTAAGAGGGTGTTTTAAAAGCTCCTTGACTTCCAGGCTCAAGCTGTTATGCGGGTTTGGGCTTCAGCCTCCTCTCACCTTGTGGGAGAGGAGTGAGGTGAGGGGCATCAACCTCATCCCAAACTTCTCCCATCAAGGGAGAAGGGGCTATTGTCAGGCCATACCAGGATGCGCATTTCTCTATTCTAGCGCGGACAATGCGCGAGGCTTTTAAAACACCCTCTAAAATGCGGCGGCTCCCCGGAGTCTCTTTCGCCAAAATCCCCATATTATGTTCACCAATTGCCTGGATGACCAGGGTAGGGTCTGCTCTAAAATAGCGGGTATCCCGAAAACGTAGACAATCATCCTACTTCAAAAAAAAACGGGGCTAAATAATTATCTCAAAATGTCTCCTCTAGCCGAAGGGCTTCTTCGGAATGACATGGGTCGCTTGGAGATAGTCACTAATATTGTGGTTTCAGGGTTTAACTCAGGAGGGGTGGAATGCGGCGTTATCCATTGATCGGCTTGATCTTTTCTCAAGTTTTGCTTCTTGTCACGCTGGCGGGCTGTTCAACCCAGCCGCCGGCCTTGTCTGTAGAACCTGCACCCAGCCCAGTTCTCACAATACCAATTACTAGCCAGCAGCCCACTCCCACCGCCAAGCCGGCGCCGATGCCCACACCGGTCGTGTCTCACTCGCCCGACGGGTCAGCCGGCGGCACCCTGACTCTGGTTAGTGCGGCGGACATCCCGCATCGGGACGTTCACCAGGTCCGTCAGGAGACATTAGCCGCCCTGGGCCCCGGCCTGGCCTACAGCCGCTTGCTGCGGCTGCGCACCGGTCCGCTGGTTCAGCAGCCCAGTCTGATGTTGGAATGCGACCTGTGTGAAAGCTGGCGCCTAACCTCCGACTTTGACTATGAGTTTCAGCTGCGTCCGGATGTCCGCTGGCAGAACCTGAATCC
Organism: Dehalococcoidia bacterium; assembly: GCA_047516825.1. Classification (GTDB taxonomy): domain Bacteria; phylum Chloroflexota; class Dehalococcoidia; order Lucifugimonadales; family UBA3495; genus JADFQT01. Next base: position 5,418 of record JAKZUA010000057.1, on the reverse strand, counting down.
GGTTGACGGGCGGCCCTTGGTGGCGGGAGACCTGGTCTACAGCTACCAAAGGATGGAGACCGAGGGTTGTCCCCACGCCAAACTGTTCTCCGACCGGGGCATATCTGGGTTCCAGGCGCCGGAGCCGGACATCCTGCGGGTAAGCCGCGCCTACCTGGATTCCGATGCCCTGCTGGCGCTGGCCGACGGTCACAGCAAGATCATCGCCGAGGAGGTAGTGGAGCAGTACGTGGATTTGAAGGAGAGTCCGGTGGTGGGCACCGGACCCTGGATTTGGGAGAGTTCGGAGGAGGGCGTGGGCACGGCGTTTAGCCGAAACCCGGACTATTTCGAAGAGAGCCTGCCCTACCTGGATGAGCTGGTGATAAAACTGGTCAGACCGTCCCCTCTGGCTCCATCCTCCGCGACGAAACAGGTGGCCGCATTTCGAGCCGGCCAGGTGGATGTGGTGAACCTGCCGCCTAGGGAATGGAATCAGCTGAGCTCCAGCAGCGCCGAATTTAACGCCAGTATCGCGGAGCAGGGCGGGTCCGGGTTGCTGCTCTGGGCCAATCTCCAGACCACTCTGGGGGGCCAGGCCGACATACGTCGCGCCGTTTTCCAGGCAATAGATCCCTGGGAATACGTGTATTCCCTGCGGGAGGGACACGGCTCCGTCGGCGTCGGCGTGCCGGTTCCCAGTCCGGATTGGCTTCTGACTCGGGACACCATCCGCGACGATTATTTCGCCAGTCCAACCGATGCTCGAGAGCTGCTGGCCGGCGCCGAAGTCAAACTGCCTTTGATCATAGACATAGCAGTGGCCGATTCAAGCCAGGCCCATCTGGACTTGGGCAAAGGCATCGCGGAGGATCTGCGGGCGGTAGGATTTGCCCCCAACCTGCGGGCAATTCATCCCTCCCACTACAATCAGCTGCTGTTGCAGGAGAAGGAGTCCTTTCAGCTAATCATTGGCAGCGCGCCGCAAACGCCCACTACCAACGGATTTTTGCTGGGGCTGCTCCACAGCCGGGGCCCGGTAAATCTGCTGGGTCACCAGGATCCGGTTTTGGACTCCCTGATAGAGCGGCAGGCTTCAGAGCCAGATCCGGCTATCCGCCGCCAGCAACTGATCGAGTTGCAGGCCTACTTGCTGGATCAGGCCTACCTGTTTAGTCCGGGTAGCGAAACCTCGCGCTGGGCCTTCAACTGGGACCTCAAGGGGTTTCACCCCAACACCGCTCTCTCCGAGTATATTTTCTGGTCCAGAACCTGGCTGCAGCGATAATTTACAGATTAGTCCGGGATCAGCCGTGATCAGTCTTTGAACATCCTTTGCCTAGCCACTATCTCAAAACCCGGCTCCAAAGGCCCAACACTAACGGATCAAGAACACCGCCGGTTCGTGTTGAGCTCCTCGAAGGACGGTCCACCGAAATATAAGATATTTGAGATAAATTCTTAGTCACGTCCGGTCCCTCCTGGTCCGCCCCGCTTTGATTCATGGCTCTCCATACCCTCTTCCAGCGCCAGCCAGGGCAGCAGGGCGCATTTTATCCGCACGGGATACTCACGGACCACCTGCATCGCCAGCAGGTCCCCCAGCTCGGGAGCAAACCTCTGGTCCAATCCTTCCCCGCGCATTATAGCCCGAAAAGCCTGGTCCAGCGCCGCGGCCTGCTCCAGGCTCTTGCCTAGCAAGGCTTCCGCCATCATGGAGGCCGTTGCCTGAATTATGGAGCAGCCCTCGGAGCGACTGCTGACCTGGGCGATCCGGCCGGCATCGTCCAGCTTTAGCTGCAGGATGATCCGGTCCCCGCAGAAGGGATTGAACTCCTCGAACTCGATGTCGGAGGAAGCGAGGGGGGATCGGTGACGGGGACTGCGGTAGTGGTCCATTATGGATTTGCCGTAGAGTCCATCCAAAGGGACATCGGGTAGTTGTGGCATAAGAGTATTTTAGGTCGCCAGAGGTTTAAGGGGAAGTCTCCGGAGCCGGGAGGATTCGATTAGTCTTGATCAATCAAAGGAGTCCTGATGACCAATCAATGAAAATTAATTGAGCCAGCACTCGCGCTACTCAGTGGTTACGCCGTCGCTTTTTCCTTCGATGGCGGCCCGCAGGGTATGCCAGGCCAGTATGGCGCACTTAATGCGGGTAGGGAACTCAGCAACTCCGGCCAGGGTTTCCAGGTCTCCCAATTGGTCGTAATCCAGCTCCGCATCCGGCTCCGTCAGCATCTTGTGAAACTGGTCGAAGACCTGTTCCGCGGTTTCCAGCTTTTGCCCCTTGATGCTCTGGGTCATCATGGAGGCGGAGGCTCGGGAGATGGCACAGCCGGTGCCCTGAAATCCCACATCGGTGATGACTCCATCTTCAACTTGAAGATAGAGGCTGATTCGGTCTCCGCAAAGAGGATTAAAGCCGTCGGCGGTATGATTGGCCTGGTCAAGTTTGCGAAAGTTCCTGGGCTTGCTGTTGTGCTCCAGCAGTATCTCCTGGTATAGCTCGTTGAGGTCGGACATCAGCTGAAGACCTCGATAACCCGGTCGATGCCCTTGACCAGAACATCGATTTCCTCCTTGGTGTTGTAGAAAGCCAGAGATGCCCGAGCCGTGGCCGGTACTCCGAACCGGTCCATCAACGGCTGGGCACAATGGTGACCCGTGCGGACGGCGATCCCTTCAGCGTCTAGGATGGTCCCGATGTCGTGGGGGTGAACCCCGTCCATCACGAAGGAGAGGACGCTGCCCTTTTTGGCGGCGGTGCCCATGAGGGTCAAACCGCCGATGGTCGAGAGACGCTCTGTGCCGTACTGCAATAGTTCGCTTTCGTAGGCAAATATCTGGTCCATGCCAATGTCGTTGACATAGGATATGGCAGCCCCCAAACCAATGGCTCCGGCAATGTTGGGGGTTCCCGCCTCGAATTTGTTGGGCAGGACGTTGTAGAGAGTCTTTTCGAAGGTCACGGAACGGATCATTTCCCCACCGGCCTGGTAGGGCGGCATCTCCTCCAGCAGCTCGGCCTTGCCGTAAAGCACGCCGATTCCGGTGGGGCCGTATAGCTTGTGCCCCGAGAAGGCGTAAAAGTCACATCCCAGCTGCTGCACGTCTACGCTCACGTGGGCGATGGCTTGGGCGCCATCTAGCAAGACTGGCACGCCCTGCTGGTGGGCGATCTGGACCATTTCCTCTACCGGGTTGATTGTGCCCAGGGCGTTGGATTGATGCACTATGGATACCAGCTTGGTTCGGGGATTAAGCAGTTTTTCGTATTCGTCCAGGAGCAATTCGCCAGCGTCGTTGATCGGTATCACCCGCAGATTGGCGCCCTTCTCCTGGCACAGAATCTGCCAGGGCACTATGTTGGAGTGATGCTCCATGGTGGAGATGATTATTTCATCTCCATGGGATATCTTCTGGCGCCCGAAGGATTGGGCCACCAGGTTTATTGCCTCGGTGGTGCCCCGGACGAAGATTATCTCCTCGTCCTCTTTGGCATTGATGAACTTTTTGGCCTGAGTTCGGGCCTGCTCGTAATCATCAGTCGCCAGCTGGCTGAGGGTATGCACCCCCCGATGAACGTTGGCGTTCTCCGTGGTGTAATAACGCACCAGGGTATCGATCACCGACTGGGGTTTCTGACTGGTGGCGGCGTTATCCAGGTAGACCAGCGGCTTGCCATTGACCAGCTGCTTCAGAACCGGGAAATCCTCCCGGATTCTGGCTACGTCAAATGCGGAGGTGGCGGAAGTCATGGGGTACCTCCTAAGCCAAGCCCTGGAACCGAAACATCCCCCGCATACAACCTTTCCAGATAATCCCGCAGAGCCTCCGGCTCCACTTTTTCTATGATCTCTCCGGCAAAGGCCTGAACCAAGATACGGCTGGCCGTTTCCAGGTCCAACCCCCGGCTTCGCATGTAGAAAAGGGTTTCGGCATCTATGTGACCGGCGGTGGCGCCATGGCCACATTTAACGTCGTCGGCGTAGATAAACAAGCTGGGTTTGGTATCGATTTCGGCGTCTTCCGACAGGAGCAAGTTCTTGTCAGTTTGGTGCGCGTCGGTATGCTGGGCGTCTTTCCGCACCAGTACCATACCGCCAAAAACAGCTCGCGAGTGCCCGTCCAGAATGCCCTTGTACTGGAGACGGCTGGTGCCATTGGGCTTGGCATGCTCGATGTTAATGAAGTTGTCCATGTGCTGGGTTCCGGTGGTCAAATAAAGCCCGCTCAGAGTGGAGAAGGCTCCGGGACCGTCCAATAGACAGTGGAGATCGCTGCGGCCCAGGGCGGCGCCTTTGGCGAAGCTGGTCGAGGTATAGCTACTGTTCTGCGCCTGGTAGACCCGGCTGGTGCCCACATGGAAGGCCTGCTGATTTTCCAGCAGCAGCCGGCAATGCCGGACCTGGGAGTTCTCTTCCAAAACGATTTCAGTGACCGCGTTAGTAAAGCCGGGCTCCTGGGTAAGGCTGACATAGCTTTCCGATAGAGTGAGTTGGGTTCCGGGACCGGCAACCACCAGCACTCGGGGATAGGTCACCCGGGGCTGCTGCCGGTCCGTAGTGGCGAATACCAGGTTGATCAGGGCGGGAGCCGGAGCTCTCTCGGGAACATGGACGAACAGACCATCGTGCAGAAAAGCTGTGTTCAGGGCGGTGAAGCCGTCATCTTCCACCAGGGCGTACTGTCCCAGGTGCTGCCGCAGCACGTTGGAATGCTCGGCCGGGATATCGCCCAGCCCCCCGGCATAAACACCATTGGTCAGGGGGGCAGAGGAAAGGGAACTGGAAAACCGTCCGTCCAGGAATACGAGGTTTAGCCAATCCTCTTGCCAGGGAGCCACTTGGGCTATCCGGTCCGGTGCAAAATCTTTGTTTGGGTCCAGACCAACCGGGTGTCCAAAAGAGCCATTGGCTATCGGGCCGACGTTGGTATACTTCCATTGTTCGTTGCCCCGACGGGCCGTGGGCATACCCAGAGCGGCGAAGCGCGACCAAGCATGGCTCCTAAGCTGGGCCAGCCAGGGCAGGCGGTTCGCCTCCCAGCTGGCCTCCAACTCCTCATATTGGGCCAAGTACCCCGAATATTGGTCTAAAACTTGCGTCATTATTACTAAGGCACGGTTCCGGTACGCTAATGCGGCGAGGGTGGCAGAATTTCACCCCTACCGGGTGTTTAATCAGGTCCTTGCCTTCTCAGGTCCTTGCCTTCTCGATTCCAGGTGTTTGAACGTCCCGGCATCGGCATCCTCTCCCCTTGTGGGAGAGGATTGAGGTGAGGGGTATCACCCTGATTCCAGCCTTCTCACATCAAGGGAGAAGGGGCTCCGGCTAACTCTGCCGGATTACCTTGCGTCCTATGTCACCCGGGACAAGGGACCAGGCTTGTTAAACATCCTTCTAGCGACAGTACAGGTGAAGCGGCCCTTAGGTG
>JAKZUA010000056.1:0-5039 GCA_047516825.1 Dehalococcoidia bacterium | reverse complement strand
GGTTGCGTGGTAGCATCTATTGGGTGCTCCTTGTTTCTGGTCGGTTTTCTGTTATAAAACCATTATCCCAGATTCAGAGGAGCACTTCCTTCCCTATCCGCCCTGTCGCGACACGCCCTCTATCGGTGGATTCGGGCTTAGACGCGATTGCCCTGACGACGAAGTCACCGGGGCTGCGGCGTTAGGCGCCTGTCACCTGGGCTCAGGGTCAGCCGCCAGCCCGCTTAGTTCTGCGCTCGCCTGCCACAGTCGGCCGGCGGCGGATTCGTCGTAAGAGGCTCGAGAGGACTGAACTGCCTTCTGCTTGACGAAATACTGCCCGGTGATCCCTGCCACCTCTGGCGAGGTCGCTAGATATATGCTCGTCTGCGCTCCCTATTCTGCGCTCATCCCCTTCAGCGAAAGCAGCACCCTGAACAGGCGTCCAATCCTACCGTTGTTGGCCATGAAGTTGGTGGCAACGAGTCCGGGATGCAGAGCGTTCACAGTGATGCCAGTTCCCTGCAGCCGCTCCGCCAGCTCATAAGTGAACAGCAAATTCCCTAGTTTGGATCGAGCGTAGGCTTGAAAAGCTCTATATCGCTTCAGACTCTGGAGATCTTCAAAATCGAGCTTTGCCTTGTGGTGGGCACTGGAGGAGACGTTGATTATCCGAGAAGGAGCGCCGGATTTTAGGGGTTCCAGCAGCAGGTTGGTTAAGAGAAAATAACTCAAATGATTAAGGGCCAAAGTCATTTCGATACCATCCAGGCTTTCCTGCCGCGAGAACATAATGGCTCCGGCATTGTTTACCAACACATCCAGGCGTTGGTACCGGCGCTTGAACCCTTCCGCTAGTTGGCAAATATCTTGCTGGGATGATAAGTCGGCCAGCATGAATTCAACCGAAGTGTTGCCAGTTTGCTGTTGGATCTGGCGAACAGACGCTGCGCTCCTTTCCCTGCTTCGACCCACTACCACCAGCCTCGTGCCTTGCTGCGCTAAGCGCCGCGCTGTAACCTTGCCAATGCCCGAGGTAGCACCAGTAACCATGCAAACTGAGCCTTCCATCGGATTGTCCAGCTTAGTCATGGTCTCCGCTCCAGGAAGCTGCCGGTGGGTGTTCAGCAAGTCAGGTTTTTAGCTGACTTCGGCTGGAACTGCCATCCAGGTGTCGCCTGATTTCCCCGGGAAAGGAAACCGTTAAGGACGCACACCGGGGATATTTAATCGCATGCGATAAATGCCGGTCATCGCCGTCATATAGAGGGTTTGGGCATCCTGGTCACCCCAGGCCAGGTTATGCGGTATTTCCGGCCCCTGGATCATGCCGAGGACCTGTCCTTCAGGAGAGAGAATCCACAGGCCGCCCGGCCCGCAGACGTAAAGGTTTCCTTCCTGGTCAACCTTGATCCCGTCGACGGCGTCGTCTCCGGCAGCTTCGGTCATGTCGCAGAATACTTCCCCCGAAGCTAGCGTTCCATCGGTGTTCACTGGATATTGCATCACTACTTTCTTTTCCGGGGCCCAGTTGCCTACATATAGGTACTGTTCGTCCGGCGAAAAAGCCAGGCCGTTAGGACCGGTCAACTCCTGGGTCAGCAGAGTCACTTCGCCTTCGTAGCAGCGAAAAACTCCGCTAAATGGGAGTTCCCTCCTCGGGTCGTCGAATCCCTTGGGAAGCCCAAAGGGTGGGTCCGTAAAGTACAGCGATCCGTCGGACTTGTAGACCAAATCGTTGGGACTGTTGAGACACTTGCCCTGATATTGGTCGGCAAGGACCGTTAACTTGCCCCGAGGCTCCACCCGGATAACCCGGCGATTGCCGTGTTGGCAAATGGTCAGCCGGCCCTCTTGGTCCAAGGTCAGTCCGTTCGAACCGGGCTGGGTGTATTCTCCTATGTCGAAACCACTGTAGCCACTGCTCGCCCGGAAGACGTTCACCGTGCCATCTGGCGACCAGCGGTAGATGGTGTTGGTATTGGGCGAGCTGAACAGCAAATACCCGGCATGGACCCAAACCGGGCCTTCGGTGAATACAAAATCCCCCGCCACTTTCTCCAGCTTGGCATCGGCCGGCATTATGGCATCCAATGCCGGATCCCGGCGGAGGATCTGAAAGGTTGCTTCCCAAGCTGTCCGGGCACGATCGGCGGCATAGAACCCGAGGGTTGCTGTACGCAGCCAAACGTAGTTCTCGGGGGAAGCAGATATGGGAGCGTTGATTCCAAACACGGCGATTTGGAAGCGCTGGCCGGGCCTGACGTCTCGAGCGAGGATGATGCGGTTGGGGGAATTAAACCCCGAGACCACGGTGCCGCCGGCCTGTCCTACCACTCGGGGCATTTCCCCATTAACCCAGACCTCGGCGTAGTCATCGACAATCACTTCAAAGGCAACCGTGGACCCGGTGGGATCGAAGTTGCCGACCAACTCGGGAATGGTGACGTCGATGCGATACCAGTTGAAGCAGACTTTGCCGGTACCGCGACGGCCATCCAGGTCGGTGGCGGCTATGCATTCCCAGCCTGAATCGTCGAAATCCAAAACCTGAGCATGGGGGACAATGTCGTAAGTCCGATTCGGAGGGCCGGTGGGGTTCAGGTCCTCCCCCACGCTACGAAAATCCACGTGGACGACCTGGGCATCGTGGTAGCGCCACTGGCCCTTGATCAGCTTGACACCGGCGCCGGTATTCAGGTCGACCAAGGCATTAGGCAACCCAGGCAGAATACCTGGCGGCCCGGGGAGTCTTGAGGCTGTCATTAACCACCTCCTTCGGTGACCTTGGGTCCGATTTACCCCGCATTATATATGCCTCCCAGCCGTCCGGACCCCCAGGGGTTTGACTGGTACAGCTCCGGCGGGCCCGGACTCAGACTGAATTAGCCGCGCCCAGACTGTTCTAGAAATCCGGCTAAGGACCCCGGCTGCGGCGAGAGGCTACGGCCAGATGGGTCCAAAGACAACCGGCGGCCTGCGCTGAGGCTAATCTACCAAAGCAATGGCGAATAGCTCTACTCTCAATTTGGGGTGGGCCGCCAGCCGGGTCACCTCAATAGTGGCTGTCCCCGGACGGTGGTCCCCGAAATACTCCCACCAGACCTGGTTAAGTTCGTCTTGATCATCGATGTTGGTCAAATAGCGAGTAACCTGAACCATATCTTAAAATCCGGCGCCACAGGCATCCAGCGCCTTCCTGACATTCTCCAGGGCCAGCCTGGTTTGCTCGGCCACATCCTCCGGGATGTCCGTAAATTCCTCCGCTATGTGAGGATGGTTATGGTAGGTTTTGGCTGCGGTCACCCCGGCCAGGAACAGCATCGACCCACCGGTTACCTTGATTGCGGGGGCATAGGGCAGATTAATCGTTGGATCATGTTCTTCCGTGTGAATTACCTCTATTTTCTTCAGCATGTTTGCCTCACTCCCTGGTATGCACCCCGGCGATACCCGGCGGAATACCCGGAGAGTCTCTATTCAGATGAGATTCCGCTTCTCGTGTCGCGGGCAAGGGCCCAGTGGCGGCGTGATAACGGCGGCCAGCGACCACCAGTACCTCAGCCGGAAATCGGGTAATCACTTTGGGACCGTCCTTGGTAACTACCACCTCTTCCTCTATTCGGGCCGCCGACCAACCGTCCGATGCCGGCCAGAAGGCCTCCAGCGCGAATACCATCCCTTCCTCGATGGGCTGAGGGTGCTCTAACGAGAACAGCCGACTAAAGATCGGCGCTTCCCAGATAGACAGACCCACACCGTGGCCGTATTGGAGCGCGAAGGCAGCCTCCTCGTTAGGAAACCCGAAATCTTCCGCCTTGGGCCATAAGCGCACGATGTCCGCGGTGGTGATGCCAGGTTTGACGATATCGATGGACGTGTCTAATATCTCGCGGCACTTCTTGTAAGCATCTATCTGGGACTGGGAGGCGCTACCAATGGCCAGGGTCCGGTAATAGCAGGTACAATACCCCATGTAGCTATGGAGAATGTCGAAATACACCTGGTCTCAGGGACGGAGTATGCGGTCGCTATAAATGTGGGGATGGGGGTGGTCCATCGTTGGCTCCTTAAACAAACCAAGCTCCTAGGGAAAGCCGCGATTTCAGATTCCCTGAGGAGCTTGAAAGGTGTAATCAGAGGGTCAAAGGGCACTTTGGTTACTTTAATGAATCATCCGTTAACTCCACCACCTGTAGCAGAGAGGGCAAATCAGGCCGGAAAACAAGACGCCAGGCCTCCATGCCGTTCTGTCTGGCAGCGCCACCAGCCCAACCACCAGCCTCGTCGATAACGCCGTAAATCTCCTGTGCTGTCGCGCCGGCTCCATGCGCGGCGTGAACATGGATCTGAATATGGTAGACGGGATTTCTCATCGCAACATAGCCTGCGATTCTACGTAGCTCCTCGTGCTTTCGCTCTTCGCGAGAGAGATCGCGATGTTGGGCCTCCCAGCGGTTGTTTCGGGCCTTGAGAGCATCGAGGTCCACCTCGGCCATAAAATCGTGCGCGCTGACACGAAAGCCGCTTATTCTAGTAACTCTTTCTTTCTCCGCTTGTTTTTCCGCTTCAGTTGGCATGTCTGGCTTACTCCTTCAACAATCAAAAACTTTTCAGATATCCTAAACCGCTACGGTCTTGATTTGTTTACCTCCTTTCTGCCTTGCTACTTTATGCCGATGCGACCGGCGAGTCCACTGCCAAAGAAGATATTGGCAGAAGGGGCTTGCGAGCGCTAAAACCAGGCATAATATTTAAACTCAACCTGCCCCACCTGTAATCCAAATCCAGTTTGCCCTACCAACTATCCGTGCTAGGCTGAGGCGGTCGGCAGGTTTGCTCCGTCACGGTTTGTCATGGTGCTGTCCCGGCTCTTTTCAGGATTCGTCGCCATTAGGGATTCAATACCTGAGGCTCCAGCACACTACATGAAACTGTTCAGAGTTGAGGGGAAGTGAGCAACCGGCGGCATTCCAGGAGGGGATTGAGACCTCTGGCCCGCCAGGTGCCAAAGAGGGATGCCAAGGTCATCTTGCTGTCGGTGCCCTGCCCTGAGCGGG
>JAKZUA010000055.1:0-7112 GCA_047516825.1 Dehalococcoidia bacterium | reverse complement strand
CCAACAATCCCTTTGACGAGTATCAAGTTTCGGAGATCTTTTTGCCGGAAGGCGGCGTTTTTCGCATCTATTGCCACCCCGGGTACTATTCCCCCAACATCATCATTGAAGATAACATTCACGGCATCGAAATTGACAATTCCATCCACAATTGGCACATCCGCAAGCCCCAGGTGGAGGCAATAGCCCAGGCCCATTCTCTGCTGACGGTGGAAGTCAGCGACGCGCACAACCTGGAGAACATCGGGCTGCGCTACACCGAGGTCGAGCTGGCGGAGCTGTATCGCCGGGCCACGCCCCAGGGCTAGCTGACCCATGGCAGGATTCAAAGCGATACTCTATGAGATAGACCGGGGAGTGGCCCATATCTCGTTGAATCGACCAGAGGTGTTGAACGCCTACAACATGCAGACGCGGGACGATTTTTCTGAGGCCCTGGAGGCGGTTCAAGAGGATTCGGAAGTGGGGGCTCTCCTGATTTCCGGTCAGGGGCGGGCCTTCTGCGCCGGAGCCGACTTGACCGAGTTTGGCACCGCTCCTTCCCAGGTCATCGCCCGCCAGGTACGCTGGGAGCGAGACGTGTGGGGTCAGCTCTACGGCCTGAAAAAGCCGGTGGTAGCTGCGCTGCACGGCTACTGCATTGGCTCTGGTTTGGAAATAGCGCTGCTGTCCGACCTGCGTGTCGCCGCCAAAAGCACCTGGTTTGCCATGCCGGAGATTCAACTCGGCATGATTCCGGCCGCCGGCGGCTCTCAAACCCTGCCCCGGCACGCCCGAACGTCCCAGTCCCTGGATGTGCTGCTGACCGGCCGTCGCTTCGACGCCGAGGAAGCCTTGAGACTTCGGTTGGTGACCCGGGTAGTACCCGATGATCAGCTGATGGACGCTGCTTGGGCAATTTGTCGCCAGCTGGCGGCTCTGGCCCCGAAAATGGTAACAGCGGCGAAGACGGCCCTGCGCGGGGCTTCGGACCTGAATTTGGGAGAGGGCTTGGCCCTGGAATCTCGCCTGGCAGTCCTTTCCATAGGGCATTAACGGCAGCAGTTAAGCCGGCCGGGCTCCGTCGAGATTTACCCTGCGGGGTTTGACCTAATTTTGAGATGAACACCACCGAGTTTTTAAGTATCGCCTGCGCCATCGTGCCCGACCGGCGGGCTCTGGTTTTCGAGGGCTTGGAATTCACCTTCGAAGAGCTGCAACAGCGGGTTAACCGATTGGCCAGTTCCATGTCTGCGCTGGGCGTCGGGGCCGGAGACCGGGTAGCGAACATGCAGGTAAACTGCAACCAGAGCATCGAGATTTACTTCGCCGCAGCCCAATTGGATGCCCTATACGTTCCCCTCAACTTCCGGGCCCGGACCGAAGAACTGGAGCAAATGCTGGCCATCGCCCAACCCAGCATTCTTTTTATTGGGGAGCGATACCTGCCTTTGTTGCATGCTGGCCCAGGAGAGTTGCCGGCGGATCGAATAGTTCTTCTGGACGGACAAGCCGATGAAAGAACCTCTGAAGGGCGCCTGGCCTACGACGACTTGCAGAGCCAGGGCAATCCGGAGCAGGTCCACTTTTCGGAGGCCGGCGACGATCAAACAACCGTAATCATGTTCACCGCCGGAACCACCGGCGTCCCCAAAGGCGTCATGCTGACCCACCACAGCTTCTCCTCCTACCTGCTAGCCACCGTTGCCCCCGCCGACCCGGACGTGGAGGAGACCAACCTGCTGACCGTGCCTTTTTATCACATCGCCGGACTACAGGCCGCCCTGGCCGCGGTCTACGGTGGCCGGACCCTGGCGATTATGCGTCAGTTCGAGCCGGCGGAGTGGTTGAGCCTGGCGCAGCAGCAACGAGTCAACCGCGCCATGCTGGTGCCCACCATGCTGAAGCAGCTGATGGACCACCCCGGGTTCCGCGAGTATGACCTTTCCTCGCTAAGCGTGATCACCTACGGCGCCGCCCCCATGCCCTTGCCGGTAATCCGCCAGGCCATTGAGGAATTTCCGGGCGCGCGCTTCATCAACGCCTTCGGGCAAACCGAAACAGCCTCCACCATTACGATGCTGCCTCCGGAAGACCACATCCTGGAGGGGACTGAGCCGGAGGTGGAGAAAAAGCTGCGGCGTCTGACCTCCATCGGCAAGCCCTTGGAGGATGTGGAGGTGATGATTGTGTCCGAAGAGGGCACGCCGGTTGCCAACGGCGACGTGGGAGAGATAGTGGCCCGGGGCGAACGCATGATGAAGGGTTACTGGCGGCAGGAAGCCGCCACCGGCGAAACCCTGCGTTCCGGCTGGGTTTATACCGGAGACCTGGCCTACCAGGATGAGGACGGCTACATTTATTTGGCGGGCCGAGCCAAGGATTTCATCAAGCGCGGCGGAGAGATGATCGCCCCCGACGAAGTGGAACAGGTGCTGATGTCCCATCCCCTGGTGGAGGATGCCGCGGTCATAGGTGTTCCCGACCTGGAATGGGGCGAGGAGGTTCGGGCACTGGTGGTCCGCCAGACCAGCCGGACAGGTGATGCGGTAGAGACACCTGAGCGGGACATCTCGGAGGCCGATTTAGAGGCTGAGCTAATCGAGTACTGCCGGCAAAAGCTGGCCGGATTCAAGCGGCCCCGGTCGGTGTTATTCATCAACTCCCTTCCCAGAAATGTGATGGGCAAGATATTGAAGCGGGAGTTGCGGGAGCAGCACGGATACCCCATGGATTCCAGTTCCTGACTCCGACGCCCGGTCATTGCCCGGAAAACGCAATTTTGATGCCCGTGAATACACCTCAGCGTGAAGAATTATGTCATTCCGAGCCGGAACGTAATGGAGGGGAGGAATCTAAGATTTCTCGGTCGCTTCCCTCCCTCGAAATGACATGGCGATTGAGGCCTTAAACTGGAATACACTCCTTGTCAGCGGCGTCTCCCGGGTTTTGGCCTTTATAATTAAGCCCCTTTCGGAGCGGGCAAATTTGGCAAAGGATAGGTCTGCGGCATGAAGATAGCGGTCATGGGCGCCGGCGGGGTCGGCGGCTACTTTGGCGGGTTGCTGGCCAGGGCCGGACACTCGGTGACTTTCGTCGCCAGGGGGGCCCATCTGGCGGCAATCCAGGCCAAGGGCCTGCGGATAGAAAGCTCCAACGACGGTGATTTCACCGTCCCTGGGACCGCGCTGGAGGACACCTCCAAGGCCGAACAGCAGGAGCTGGTGCTGTTCGCCGTCAAGATGTATCACAACTCCTCGGCCATCCAGACTATCCGTCCCCTGGTCGGCCCGGATACTGTGGTCCTAACCCTTCAAAACGGGATTGACAACGGGGAGCAGCTGGTGGCTGCCTTCGGCCGGGCGCGGGTGATGATCGGCTCCGCCTATCTGGAAGGCCGGATCAAGGAGCCCGGCGTGGTAAGCCAAAGCGGACCGGGGACCGCCACCTTCGGCGAGTTGCAGTCCGGTCTGACCGAGCGAGGTCAAAGACTGCTGGAGGTCTTTCAGGAGGCCGGCTGGCGGGTCTCCCTGGAGCAAAACATGCCTGGCATGCTCTGGAAAAAGTTCGCATACCTGGCCGGTTCGGCCGCCGTCTGCACCGCCAGCGGGGCCAATTACGGAGATATGCGCTCCATCCCGGAGACGCGGGAGACCATTCGTGGGGCCATAGCAGAAGCGTTGGAAGTGGGCCGCGCCTCGGGCGCGCCGATAATTGAAGACTCCCTGGAGTGGTCCATGACCACCCTGGACAATTTCCCCGCCACCGGATTGGCCTCCCTGACCAAGGATTTTCAGGCCGGAGGGCCGGTGGAGCTGGAAGGCCTCACCGGGACCATCGTAAGGATGGGCCGCGAGTTGGGAGTGCCGACGCCCGTCAACGACACCCTCTATGCCGTGCTCAAGCCCTGGGCCCTTCGTCTGGAGGGTGGGTGAGGTGTGGTTCTCTTTGAAAGTACCTATCTCAAAATGTCACCCCGAATGAAGCGAGGGGTCTAAAATCCCTGGGACCATGGTCCTGACGCCATTGGCGATGGTGTAACCGGAGTACTGACTCCAGAGGTATTAAGGGCCCAGGATTTAGATTCCTCAGTCGCTTCGCTCCTTCGGAATGACATAGGTCGTTTCGAGACAGTCACTAAGGGCAGATTAGGAGAGGGCACGATACCGCCTCTAAATCGCCACCTTGGGAAGTAGCCTCCCCTAAAACGCCGGACGCCGCAGCACCGCCGGGTCGATTTTGCGAGGGATCAGCTGGCCGTCAGTGGGCTGGCCCAGCAGTTTTCCTTGATCCACCATTATTTTTCCCCGCAGCATAACCGTGGTCGGCCATCCCTCCACTTCCCAGCCTTCCCAGGGGCTATAGTCCCGCAGATGCAGGTCATCCATGCTCAGGGCCTTCTTGAAGGAAGGGTCGATGATGGCGATGTCGGCGTCGCTGCCGGCGGCGATTGCTCCCTTGCGGGGGTAAAGGCCCAGCAGCTTGGCGGCGTTGCTGGAAGTAACCTCGGCAAACCGCTCCAGAGATAATCCGCGCTTTACCACCGCCTCGGAATAATTTACCCCCATGCGAATCTCGATGCCGATGTTGCCGCCGCGCACGTCGACCACATTGCGTCCGGCGGTCTTATCCACATAGGTCGTGAAGCTGCTGTCGGTGGCGGTGAAGGCCAGGTTGCCACCCATCAGTCCGTCCCAGAGGTGATTACGGTCCTCCTCATACTTCAGAGAAGGGTAGGTATGATACTTCATACCGTCCGGCTCCTGGTATTGGTCGCAGATGAAGGACAGGGTCAAGGTCAGCACCTCGCCGTAAACGGGCAGCCCATCGCTGCGGGCCTCGGATATGGCGTCCATGCCGTCCTGGGCGGTCACATGAACGAAGTACATACCGGCGCCGGTCCGCTCCGCCAGCCGGATGGCCTTTTGGAAGGCCAGGTCCTCCACCAGCTTGGAGTGGATCAGGTGGACGTTGTACCAATCCCAGAGGCCCCGCTCCTTGGCCAGCAGATAGTTGTACATCACCAGCTCGTCATCCTCGCCGTGGACCGCCAAAACGCCGCCATGCCGGGCCACCTGCTCCATTACGGCGCCCATGCGGCCGGTGTCGATCCTGCCGATGGGAGTCAGCGTGTGAACCCGGCCCTCAGCTGGCCTGATGTCGGTCGTAAAGACCTTGATGCTGGGGAAACCCGCGTCGATCAGCTCCTTGTAGCGTGAGATGGCGTCCGGAGTATTGTTGCTGGTGTAGATGCAGTGGGTGGAATAGTCGGTATAGGCGCTGCCCGGCCAGGGAGCCAGAAAGCTGTGAATGCCTGCCGCCAGGTCTCCCTCGTTGGGAACCGGCGCGAAGTCGATAATCGTGGTGGTGCCGCCCCAGATGGCCCCCAGGGAGTGCTCCAGGGGACCGGCGTTGGGCACGCCCTCCACTAACTGGCGGGCTCCCGGCTGGACGTTGGCCACGGCGTGGGCATGGGGTTCAATGCCGCCCGGCACCACTATCTTGCCGCTGGCGTCGATGATAGCTGCTCCTTCGGCAGGCAGGACGCCGGGCAGCGCCACGGCGACTATCTTTTCACCTACTATGCCCACATCCCAGCTTCCGGCTCCCGCCGGGGTGACCACCTGCGCTCCGGTTATAATTGTGTCCAACATGCTGATCCTCCCTTATGCGGGTGTTTAATACCTGTGTCAGAAGCACCGATGGGCCCTGTGGCGGTGTATCCGTCGCTCCGGCGAAAGCCGGAGCCCAGATGCCACCCCCTGGTTGATGGGTAGATGACGCTTGATTCCGGGCTGCGCCGGAATGACGTGCCGGGAATTATGCTATGCCCGGATGTCTTTGAACACAGGCTCTTGTAGCCCCGGTCAGATTGCACCGGATTTCAAGCCAGAATTTCCCGTGCCTTTGCGAAGATACTTTCGAACATCTTTTGCGTTAATCTGCCGGTTTGGGTGTTCTGCTGGCTGGGATGGTAGCAACCCATCAGCATTGGGCCCTCGGGCAACTCGTAAGTTGCTCCGTGACCGAAGGGGGGTCGGGGAGACGGTATCTGGTGGCCTGCCCCGCTCCAGGTACGTAGAAAGGTATCGAAGGCAATTTTACCCAAAGCCACCACGATCCGCACCTGGGTCAGCAGCCTCAATTCCTCAACCAGATAAGGACGGCAGTTCAACAACTCCTCCGGCAGAGGCTTGTTGGCCGGCGGAGCGCACCGCAGCGCAGCCGTTATATAGGCATCTTTCAGGAACAATCCGTCGTCCCGACGCTGAGAATCAGGCGAGCTGGCGAAGCCAAACTTATGTAAAGTACCGAACACCCAGTCGCCGCTGCGATCGCCGGTAAACATCCGGCCGGTCCGGTTACCGCCGTGGGCCGCCGGCGCCAGTCCCAGAATTAGAAGCCGGGCATCGGCCGAGCCGAAAGCCGGCAAGGGCTTTCCCCAGTATTCCCACTCCCGGTACATGGGCCGCCTTTTTTCGGCGACGGCCCGGCAGTGGGCTACCAACCGGGGGCAGCGGGTGCAGCCGATAACCCTTTCTTGCAACTCCTCTATCGCGCCCAAGAAGCCATCCTCCCAGAAAGTCCGCCAGAAAGTCCGCCAGAAAGCGCAGGGCAACTATAACCTGCGCCCCAGGTCGGGGCAAGCTGACTTAACCAAAGCCAAGGTGGGAACTACATTGGGCAGTGATGGCAAAGGCACGGCAGGTGTAAAGATCAAAGCATCGGCTCGGGCCTGTAACCGGGTTCGGCAGCGACGTTTCACTTCTTCCTTACGGTGTGCTAGTCCGCCGAAGAATTGATTCATCTTCTCTTGGACTTTGGCTTTTGTTCCCAGGCATTCGTATGAGAGTATATGTCGATTCCATCTTGGTGCCGGTTTAGCCCGAATCCACCGAAGGAGGGCGTCGGGTCAGCGTCCTGAAGCGGTAAGAAGGTGCTCCCGTGCTTCTGGGATAATGGTTTTGTAACAAAAACCGACCCCAGAAAAAGAGCACCCAATAGATGCTATCACGCAACCACCCCGACCGCATCCAAATCGCGTTTGACGACCACCGCCTGGTGGCCAATGCTGGGCTGCTGCTCCCGGTGACCCTAGCCCACCACCTCGGCCTTTCCCAGCTGGTGCAGGA
>JAKZUA010000054.1:0-21043 GCA_047516825.1 Dehalococcoidia bacterium | reverse complement strand
GCTACGCGAAGCAGACGTATTCAAGACTTATATGGCATGGTGGTGCATGTAATACGTTGCAACACCCACTATGCCATCGATAATCGACGTTAAGAAAACGCTGGCCTAGGGGGAATCGAGGTTTCCGGCCAGACTTCTAGGCGCCGGGCCAAGCCCACAACACCAGAGATCCGGCCCCAGCCACAGCGCAGTAACCGGAAAACCACCAGAGCCGTCCTCGTTCCAGCCACCGCATCAGCCAATGGATGGCGATGAAACCGGAGGCGAAGGCTACTGCGGCCGCCGCTGTTATATCTAGTACGTCACCTCCGGATATTTTGGGTTCCTGCAAAAAAGAAAACGCCGATGCGGCCAGCAAGGTGGGTATGGCCAGCAGGAAGGAGTACTCCGCGGCGGAGGTGCGGCTCTGTCCCACCCATAAAGCGACCACTATGGTTATTCCGCTGCGGGAGATGCCGGGCAGTATGGCGATGCCCTGGGCCAATCCCACTATCAGGGCCACCTTCCAGCTCAGCTGCCACAGTGAGTTGCCAGCCAGGGGGTTACCAGGGGACTGGGGCCGGAGGAACCTGATAGACAGTAGGATAACCGAGGTAACCAGCAGCATGGCGCCGCTCAGGCCGGGCGAATCGAAGGCTGTCGGGATCCACGGACTGATCAGCAGTCCCACCACGGCGGTAACGCCGAACCCCAGGACCAGCATCAGGACTAGCCGGCGCGCAGCCCAATCTTTCTGAATCCCGGAGAGAATCTCCCAGAGCCGCCTGCGGAAGTAGATGATTACCACCAGGGTTGTAGCCAGGTGCACCACTGTTTCCAGCACCAACCCAGGCGAGTCATAGCGCAAGAGATGGGAGACCAGGACCAGATGGCCAGAGCTGGATACCGGCAGGAATTCGGTCAGGCCCTGAACCAGACCCAATATTAAGGAGGAGATAGATGGCATGTCAGGCCCATCTATTCTAAGACCTGCTCAGGTGTCCGGCCTATTCAACCGTTACCGATTTGGCCAGATTCCTCGGCTGGTCCACGTCGCAGCCGCGCGGCGCCGCAATATGGGAGGCCAGCAACTGGAGCGGGACCGTGGTGACCAGCGGAACCAGGACCTCGGGGACCTGGGGGATAAAAATGGCTTCATCCACCTCTGCCGCCAGCTCTTCGTCGCCTTCCGTCAATACCGCGATGACCACACCGTCGCGGGCCTTCACTTCCCGGATGTTACTGACCATCTTGTCGTACAGCCTATCTCGGGGAGCCAGCGCAAGGGTGGCCATCTGGCGGTCGATCAAGGCGATCGGCCCGTGCTTCATCTCGCCAGCCGGATAACCCTCGGCGTGGATGTAGCTGATTTCCTTGAACTTGAGGGCGCCCTCCAGGGCGATGATGGCGTTCATACCTCGCCCCGAGAAGAGAAAGTTGTTATAAACATTGAGCCGGCGGGCCAGGTCCTGGTATTTTTCGGCGCCGGCTAATACCTCCCCCAAGAGACGGGGACAGAGCGCCAGGTCATCAACCAGCTGGCGAGTATCTGAGGGGGATAGAAATCCCCTTACCTGGCCCAGGTAAGCCGCCAGCAGGGTCAATATGGTCAGCGACGCGAGAAAGGTTTTGGTGCTGGCCACCCCTATTTCGATGCCGGAGCGCATATAAAGGGACCCTTCGGCCAACCTGGTAGCCTGGCTTGCTTCGGTGTTGCAGATGGTAATGAGCCGGGCGCCCCTCTCTTGCGCCTCCTGCATGGCGGCGATCGTGTCGGCCGTTTCTCCCGACTGGCCTATGGAGACAACCAGCGTCCGGCTGTTTATCACCGGGTTGCGATATCTAAACTCCGAGGCGCTGTCTGCCTCCGCCGGCACCCCCGCCAAACGCTCCACCAGGTGTCGCCCGACCTGAGCCGCATGCAAGCTGGTCCCGCACCCAATCAACACCACCTTGTCCAGGCCGCAAATATCGGTGTCGGAGATGGGGAAGTCCGGCAGAACCACCCGGCCTTTCGTGAAATCCACCCTCTCCCGCAGGGCTCCGGACACGGCCTGTGGTTGCTCCATGATCTCCTTGAGCATGAAGTGGCGGTGACCGCCCTTGTCGATTAAGAAGTCCTCCGGAGAGACCCGAGCTGGCTGCTTCTCCAGGGAATTGCCGTCCAGATCCTGGTACCTGACCATATCCCTGGTTATTAGGGCCATCTCTCCAGACTCCAGGTATACCACCCGCTGGGACGAAGACTTCTTCCCGAGCAAAGGCAGCGCCGCGGCCAGGTCACTTCCGACAATGCCCTGTCCCTTATGGTGGGCGACCACCAAGCCTCCGGCGTGACCCAACCGAAGGGCACAGAGCACAGGTTCGTCCCCCAGCAACATCGCGGCGATGGCATGGGATCCTCGCAGCAGGCCGGCCATTTCCCGGCAAGCCCGCTCTAGGCTGAAACCTCGAGACAAGCCTTCTTCGATAAGATGGGCTATTACTTCAGAATCGGTCTCCGAGGAAAAGTGGTGGCCTCTACCCTGCAGGTCCCGCTTCAATTCCAGGAAGTTCTCCACAATACCATTGTGGACCACGGCTACCTGCTGGTGACATTCGGTGTGCGGGTGGGCGTTGGCGTGAGACGGTGCTCCGTGGGTTGCCCAGCGGGTGTGACCCAACCCCACCGATCCTCGGGGAACCCCTAATTGGGGGTTGTCCAATAGGCCTTTAACCTTACCCACCGTTTTCCGAAACTCCAGCTTGCCTTCCGGGTCTATAACTGCGACGCCAGCGCTGTCGTAACCCCGGTATTCCAGCCGTTGCAGGCCCTCCAGAATTATCGGCCAGGCCTCCTGATTACCTACATATCCGACAATTCCGCACATGGCTGCTCCGTGGCGCTGGCTGGTGGGATCGGTGGGTTGGAACCGCGACGGGGGAAGGGGGCGCGAGTGGAAATGCCGGAACCCATTCCCAACTATGAGGGTGTTTAGAATGTCCCTCCCCTGATCAAAGGGAATATTGTCCCCGCTCTCCGGCGGGCTGCCCGGTTAGCTCCCCTGGTTTTCGACTCCAGCGAGCAGATCCTTTTGGGAGGAGCAATTGTCGCCGACAATCTCCATAATAGCGCTGCCCAAGGTCTGAGGGTCATGGCGGAGATACACCCCGGCTGCCAGCATGGGCCGGGTAACCACCTTCCGGACCACCTGTTGACATCCCTCCAAATTCAACTCCACCGGCAGCTGACCATCGGAAGCGTACCGCTGCAGCAATCTTTCTGGGAAGGGTGCATCATTAACCAACAAGTAGTCTAAGGGCTCGGTGGTACCCAGATAAGCCATGAGCAAGCCGGCAAAATCCGAGGCCCGAAAGCCGTCGGACTCTCCCGGCTTGGTCATCAGGTTGCAAACGTGGATTTTAACCGCCTTGGAGGCCAGAAT
Organism: Dehalococcoidia bacterium; assembly: GCA_047516825.1. Taxonomy (GTDB): domain Bacteria; phylum Chloroflexota; class Dehalococcoidia; order Lucifugimonadales; family UBA3495; genus JADFQT01. The sequence goes on along the minus strand of JAKZUA010000054.1, from coordinate 17,639 downwards.
GGCTGCCGAAACGTCCTCCACCAGCAGATTGGGCAACACGCTGGTGTAAATATCCCCCGGTCCCATTATAATGGCGTCGGCCTGTTCGATGGCCTCCAAAACCGGCGGGTATACGTAGGCCGTGGGGTCCAGCCGCACGTAGTCGATGCCAATGTTCAGGTTTTCCCGCCGCAGGTCTATGGCGGATTCACCGGCCAATTCAGTCCCATCGTCCAGTCTCGCCACCAGATTGGACCTGGTGAGGGTAACCGGCAAGACCTGGCCTTCCACGCCCAGCATCTGGGAGGCCGCATCAATGGCGGTTATGGTATTCCCGGTTACTTCCGTCAAGGCCGTCAGCAGCAGATTGCCGAAGTTATGTCCGCTGAGGCCGTTACCCGAGCTGAAACGGTAGTCGAGCAACCGGCGCATGAACTGGCCGTGAGCATCCTCCGCGGCCAGCGCAATCAGGCATTGGCGGATATCACCGTGGGGTAGCTGGCCCAACTCTTCTCGGAGCCTGCCCGAGCTACCTCCGCTGTCGGTCATGGCCACCACGGCCGAGAGGTTACAATCCTGGTTCTTCAGCCCGGTAAGCGTGGTACGATTACCGGTGCCACCGCCCACCACCACTATGTTTTTTCTGCTCATGTACCGCTTACCAGCCAATAACCGCCCAGAAAGATGGGACCATGCTAGGGATTTCTGTAGATACGGGCAGTAGTATAGGTATCCCTTCAATTCAGTGTCAAGGTATTTGACCCGGCGCTAAACCCCTCTTCCGAGGCCCGGGGATAACCGGCGGAACCCCGCCCTTGCTGGTAAAGGCGGACAACCGGCACCGGCTAACAGCGACGGCCAACTCCTTGAGCGGCGCGGCACATTAAAGATACAATGACAAAAGATGCCGGGGCACCAATATTCACCAAAACGGTCATGCAATTCCTACGCTAAACCCGCACCAAGCCGGCCCGGGAGGAACCGATGTCCAGCAGCAAAGAGGAATGGCGTCGAGACACGCTGGACCCTCTCCTTAAGCGATTCCCCCAGCGTCGAGAGCACTTCGAAACCGACAGCGGACTGGAAATCGACCCGGTGTATTGCCCAGAAGACCTGGTCGCGCGCGACGGCGATTTCGAATCCGGCCTTGGCTACCCGGGGGAGTACCCGTATACCCGAGGGGTTCAGCCCAACATGTACCGGGGCCGAACCTGGACGATGCGGCAATACTCCGGATACGCCACCGCCGCAGAAACCAACCGTCGCTTTCGTTACCTGCTGGAGCAGGGTCAAACCGGCCTTTCCGTAGCCTTTGACCTGCCCACGCAGATTGGGTACGACTCGGATCACCCCTTTGCCCAGGGGGAGGTTGGCAAGGTTGGAGTTCCCATTTGCAGCTTGGAAGACATGGAAGCGCTGTTCCAGGACATCCCGCTGGATCAGGTCAGCACCTCCATGACCATTAACTCCACCGCGGCGATTCTGCTTTGCCTTTACATCGCCGCCGCCAAGCGCCAGGGCGTTCCCCAGGAAAAGGTCAGCGGCACCTTGCAGAACGACATCCTCAAGGAGTACATCGCGCGAGGAACCTACGCCTACCCTCCCCGTCCTTCGATGCGCCTGGTGGTCGATATCGTCAAATACAGCACCCAATATTTGCCCCGTTGGAACAGCATCAGCGTCAGCGGTTATCACATGCGGGAAGCCGGCGCCACGGCGACTCAGGAGCTGGCCTTCACCTTCGCCAACGCCATTGCCTACGTTCAAGCCGCCGTGGACGCGGGACTGGCGGTGGATGACTTTGCGCCGCGTCTGTCCTTCTTCTTTGTAGCTCAGAACAACTTGTTTGAAGAGGTAGCCAAATTTCGGGCTGCCCGCCGCATTTGGGCCAAGATTATGAAAGAACGCTTCGGAGCGGAAGACCCCCGGTCGATGATGCTCCGGTTTCACACCCAGACGGCCGGAGTCACGCTGACGGCCCAGCAACCGGACAACAACCTGATTCGCAGCACGGTCCAGGCCTTGGCGGCAGTCCTGGGCGGCACCCAATCCCTTCACGTCAACTCCCGGGACGAAGCCCTGGGATTACCCACGGCGGAGTCAGCCCAGATGTCCCTGCGCACCCAGCAGATCATCGCCCATGAGAGCGGCATCACCGACGTGGTCGACCCTCTCGGAGGCTCTTATTTCGTCGAAGATCTGACCAGCCGGTTGGAATCCGCCACCAATGATTACCTGGATACCATAGACCGCATCGGTGGCGCCGTCGCGGCCATCGAGCAAGGATTCCAGGTGCGGGAGATCGGCGAGTCCGCGTACCGGCACTCTCAAGCTGTAGAAAAGGGAGAGCGGGTGGTGGTCGGCGTAAACCAATACGTGGCGGAGACGCCGCCGGTCCAGGATGTACTGCGAGTGGACGCCCAAGCGGCCAAGCAACAGGTGAACCGGTTGCGCAGACTGCGGCGGAAGAGGGATGGCGGCCAGGTAACCCGCTCTTTGGAGCGGCTGGCACGGGCAGCCCAAAGTACAGATAACGTCGTACCGCCGATTTTGGAGTGCGTGGAGTGCTATTGCACCCTGGGGGAGATCTGCCAGGTGTTTCGGGATGCGTTCGGGGAGCAGGGGCAGATGTCCGCTTTTTGAGCTGGTGATTTACTCGGTGTGTTACTCTGAACGCCTGGATGCGAAGCCCCGAAAATTGGTCGGGCGTGCCAGATTGGCTGTTCCGGATTAGCAATTATGAGGGAGGGATGAGGTGGTAGAGCAGACGCTGAACGAAGAAGAACGCATGCTACGGAACCTGGTGCGGGATTTCGCCGATCGGGAGTTGTCGGTCCGGGCTGGAGCGGCGGACGAGAAGGAGGAGTTCTCCTGGGAAAGCTGGGATGGCATGGCCAAGCTGGGTGTGACCGGCATCGGAATCGACGCCAAGCATGGCGGCAGCGAGGGTGGTTATCGCCAAGTGGCCATCGCCGTGGAAGAGGTTGCCAGGGGCGACTCCTCGGCCGCCGTGACCCTAATCGCTCACCTATCCTTGGGCACCTCCACCATATACCGGTTCGGCAACGAGGAGCAGAAGCAGCGGCTGATACCGAGCCTGGCGTCCGGCCAGCACGTGGCGGCCTGGGCGCTGACCGAGCCCAGCGGCGGCTCGGACGCCGCGGCGTTGCAGACTACCGCTACCCTGCGGGAGGGTAACTACTTCCTGAACGGGAGCAAGATGTTCATAACCAACGCCGACGTCGCCGAATCGATAGTCGTATTCGCCACCCAGGATCGCTCCCAGGGTTATCGGGGCATCAGCGCCTTTGTGGTGCCCAAGGACGCCCCCGGACTTACGATTAACCCGCAGCACGGCAAGATGGGAATGCGGGCCTCCAGCACCAACGAAGTGGTGTTTGAGGACACCCCGGTGCCGGCGGAAAACCTGCTGGGCGAAGAGGGACGGGGGTTTCGTTACGCTATGGAAATCCTCGACTCAAGCCGCATTATCATTGCCGCTCAATGCGTGGGGATTGGTCAAGCGGCCCTGGAGGCCGCGGTCCGATATGCCCAGCAGCGCGAGTCCTTCGGCAAGCCGATAGCCCAGCACCAGGGTATTCAGTTTGCGCTGGCAGACATGGCGGCGGGGGTACACGCCGCTCGCACCGTTACGATGCAGGCCGCGACTCTCAAAGACGCCGGGCAGCCCTTTGTTAACGAAGCCTCCATTGCCAAGCTCATCGCTTCGGAAATGTGCGTCAACGTTACGTCGCAGGCGTTGCAGATCCACGGCGGATATGGCTATTTCAAGGAAGCGGCGGTGGAACGGCTGTTTCGGGACGCTCGGGTCACCACCATCTACGAAGGCACCTCGGAGGTGCAACGGCTACTGATCGCCCGGCAGGTGCTGGCCCAGTATCCTATTTAAGGGGTGTTAAACTGTCCCTCCCCTTAATAAGGGGGAGAACAGTTCTTGAATACACCCTCAAACCGGAGAGCATGAGGAAGATTAAGCATGCCTGAAAAGCCTGACCAGGTCTGCACCGTCAACCACGTTGACCATGTGGCCATTGCCGTGAAAGACATCAGCGCCGCACTAGAGTTCTTCCAGACGATTTTCGATGCTCCGCCGTCGGAGATTTCGGTTATGCCGGAGCACGGCGTGAAGGCCAGCCTGATCCAGATAGGCCAGACCCGCATAGAAATTCTGGAGGCCCTGGACCCCGGCAATCCAGTGGGGCGCTTCGTGCAGAATAAAGGTGAGGGCCTGCATCATCTCGCCCTCAACGTCAGCGGACTGCAGGATAAGCTAAACTTCCTGAATGAACGGGGACTACAGCTAATCGATAAGGAGCCGCGTGAGGGCCTGTCCGGCAGCGTCGCCTTCGTTCATCCCCGTTCCATGTTCGGAGTGTTGACCGAGTTAGTGGAAAATAACGGCTAGTGACTATCTCAAACCGTGGTTCGACAGGCGCACCACGAACGGATAAAGAAAACCGCCCGTTCACCCTGACCTTGTCGAAGGACGGTCCGGACTAAAACCGGCGGGAATCCCCGCACGAATGTGTTCACTGTTGGAGTAATCTCTTGGCAGCCCATCTGCTATATGGTGATAGCTTCCTTGTATCCCAGGCCCTGAGAGGCCTGGAAGCCGATAACGGCGCCGCCGACCTGCTGGAGGCCAACACTCACCGTCTGGCTGGCGCCCAGGTCAAACCGGCCGAGCTGCTCAGCGTTTGTTTAGCTCTTCCCTTCATGGATTCCTGCCGGCTGGTGGTAATCGATGGACTCTTAGCGCTGGGCGAGAGGCAGTCCAGCCGAGCCGGGGCTAGAACGCCTGCCGGGGGTAGAAGCCCAGGCGGCGGCGGAAATTCGCTTGGGGAATGGGAGGCCTGGGCCGAGAATATATCCGGAATGCCGGAAACCACCCTGCTAATCTTCAAAGACGGTCCCTTGGCGGACACCAACCCCCTCTTGCGTTCCTTGCGCCAGACAGCCCAGCCTCATCATCTGACCGCTCCCAGCGGCGAAGGTCTGGCTCGCTGGATCAAGACCACCGCCGGCGACAAGGGGACCGGAATCAGCCCGGCGGCCATTAAATCCCTCATGGACCTGATCGGTAACGACCTCTGGACATTGGAACAGGAGTTGGAGAAGCTGGCCCTTTACGCCAGCGGGCCCAACATCGAAGAAGCTGATGTGCGCCAGATGGTTTCCCAGGCGAAAGAGGCCAATATTTTCAGCGCCGTGGACGCCATGATTGGCGGGCGGCCCGGTGTCGCCCTGGATTTACTGCGCCAGCTGAGAGAGGACGGCCGGGAAGCTCCCTACATTATCGGCATGATTGGCCGGCAGCTCCGCCTGATGGCTTTGGCTCGCGACCTGACGGAGCGCGGCGTTCCCCAGGGAGAAATGGGGAAGCGCCTGGGAGTAGCATCTCAGTATGCGGTACAAAAAACGGTGGAGCAGGCCCGGCGTCACTCTGGGCAGGATCTGAGCTGGAGGTACCGGCGCCTTTTGGATACCGACCTGGCTATCAAGCGAGGACGGCTAAATCCTGACCTGGCTCTGGAATTATTGGTTGCGGAACTGGCCGGCGGCTAAGTCAGTCATCTGCGCCGTCCTGGCAAGGGTGACGAGCAACCAAGTCCCAGCAATTGGGAAGAGGCGCCAGGGCAGCCCTCCCAGCCCGGCCGAGCCTTGGAGGCTAATCCGGGGTCAGCACCGGGTTGTAGCAGGCGACCCTATGTCCCGCCCCTATATCCTGCAAAAAGGGGCGGCGGTCCAAGCGGCACTTGGCTGTCGCCTTTTGGCAGCGGGGCAGGAAGGGGCACTGCTCTGGGAGGTTGATCATGTCCGGCGGCACGCCCGGCAAGGGAGCCAGCTTCTTATCCACGTCATCCAGGCGGGGCAGCGCCTGCAGCAGCGCCCAGGTGTAAGGGTGGCGCGGTTCTTTGAACAGCGGAATTACCTCCGCCGATTCAGCGAGGGTGCCGGCGTAGAGAACTCCCACCTCGTCCGCCATATGGGCAACTATGCCCATATCGTGGGTGATCAGCAGAATGGCGGAATGCAGGTCCTTGCACAAACTCTTCAACCGCTCCAGTATCTCGGCTTGCAGGGTCACGTCCAGCCCTGAAGTGGCTTCATCGGCAATCAGTAGCCGGGGTCTCAATACCAGGGCAATGGCCAGCATTACCCGCTGGCACATCCCCCCACTGAGGTTGAAGGGGTACTCGTTCATAATCCGCTGGGGTTCCGGCAGCCCCAACTCCCGCAGTATCTCCAGGCACATAGTGGTGGCCGCCCGGGTCGGGATATCCTGATGGGCAAGAATGACCTCTTGGAGCTGGGAGCCCACGGTCTGGACCGGGTTCAGCGCCGATTGAGCATCCTGGAAGACCAGGGAGATCTCCTTGCCCCGAATTCTCCGTAGGTGGCCGGTGCCGGCGGAGAGCAGGTCCACACCGTCGAAGAGGACTCGGCCAGCCGGCACCGTAGCATTTTGGGGAAGCAAGCCCATGACAGCTAGGGCCAGGGTACTCTTGCCCGCGCCGCTCTCTCCCACCAGACAGAAAACCTGCTCTTCCTCCTGCACAAAAGTTACTCCGTTCAACGCCTTGACCTGCCCGGCGGGAGTCTCAAAGTGTACGTGCAGGTTTTCTACTCTCAATATTTCGGCCATGATCGGCCTCCAAAATTCCACATCTTGGTAACATCGAGCCGGGAGAAACCCACCGCCCATTGGCGGGTAACAACCGGGCTGATTAGCGCAGCGGACACGTTGCTTCGCATTTTTTTCCCCTTGGTCCTTAAAGACGTCGTCAAGACGAGGGCAAGACAACGGCTTCAAACCGCCCCATCCGCAGCTCTAGAATCAAATCCTCCAGGTTGCCAATTTTACTCTGAAACCTGGTCGTCGCCGAACCCATTTGCTCCAACCGGTGCGCATCGCTGCCGCCAGATACCTGTAGACCCAATCTAGACGCCAGGTCCTGGGAAAACAGGTTCTCCGCCGGTTTACCTCGACCATTGACACCCTCAACGGCATCACAGACTAAGAAAAACTGGTCATCGGCAGCCCGGTCGAGCATACCCCTTCGGGCCTCTGGGTCCCCGGCAGCTTCGGTTAAAAACCGTCGGCGGTAGGGATGGGCGCCAATGATAACCCCATTTACCTGGTCGACTCTGGCGCGCAAGAATGCCGGCTTGTGCATCCCAAACTCGTACTGGTCCAGCCCAAAAACCAGTACATGCCCGGGGTCGGTGTTGAGTTCCGCGCCACCCAACACCAGAAAGCGGTGCCGCCGCGACAGAGTGCGGATTTCTTCTTCAGACCAGAAGGCGTCGTGCTCAGTTAAGCAAACCCCGTCCAGTCCCCGAGCTTTAGCGGCCTCGATCAACTCATCCACACTCATGAAGCTATCATCGGATCGGGGATAGCTATGAGTGTGCAAATCAATCAGCAAGGGCAGTAACCAATCTCCAGGGACATATCGCGCTCAAACCTGGTCGGGCCTCCCAGATATGATACCAGAGTCCCCAAATCAAGGGAAATTGACCAGCGAGGAGACCGCAGGGGGTGCTTAAATAGACCCTCCCCTCAATTGCTAATCATGGCGAATCCAAATCCCCCTATATCCCCCTTTTACAAAGGGGGATATAGGGGGATTTCCCAAACCGTGGCTCATCCGACCTTGGTTAGCTATGGACTCAAGGCTCAGTATTTGGGGATGGCCAGGCCTTCCTCTTCCAGGACCTCCATGACCTGGTCCGCTTTCTGAACCCCGATTCGCAAGCGCTGCGCCAGGAAAGAGGGGGACAGGCGGGGATTGCGCATGGCCATTTCCCGAGCGCTGTCCAGAATACGGTCATCCACCTCGTCCTGGTCATCCGGCAGGTCATCCGGCTCCTCCAAGGAGATGACCGGTAGGGGTGGACCTTTCTGCTGCAGCCAGAACTCCACCACCCGATCTATCTCTTCATCGTAGACCAGGGCTCCCTGTACTCGTTTCGGTTTGGGAGAATCGTTGCTCAACAGGAGCATATCCCCTCTGCCCAGCAGCTTTTCGGCTCCGATTGTATCCAGAATCACCCGGGAATCCACCTGGGAAGCCACGGCGAAGGCCACCCGAGCCGGCACGTTGGCCTTGAGCAGGCCGGTAACTACGTTCACCGATGGCCGCTGGGTTGCCAAGACCAGGTGAATACCGATGGCCCGGCCCAACTGAGCCAGCCGGACCAGGTTTTGTTCCATCTCAAATCCACCCATCATCATCAAGTCGGCCAGCTCGTCGACGATAAGCACCAGGTAGGGCATCGGCTCTTTGGCTTTGGCGTTGTAGCCGGAGATGTTGCGGGTGCCACATTCTTCCATCAGCTTGTAGCGTCGCAGCATCTCAGCAATCAAGGCACGCAAAGTGGGATTGACCTCTTCCACGTCCACTATTACTGGTGAGATCAAGTGGGGAATCCCGTTAAATGGGGTAAGCTCAACCCTTTTCGGGTCTACCATCACTATCCTGAGTTGATCCGGCGGCTTGGTAAAAAGCAAAGAGGCCACTATCGAATTGAGACAGACGCTTTTACCGCTGCCGGTGGCTCCGGCGATGAGCAAATGGGGCAGGGAGGCCAGGTCGGTCACCACCGGGTTTCCTCCGGTATCCTCACCCAGGGCGATGGGAAGGCCGCCCTTGGAGCTTATTTTGCGAAAGTCCGGAATGTCCATCAGGCTTCTTAAGGCCACATCGGCCGTGGAGGGAGCCGGTACTTCCAGGCCAACCAGGGCCTCTCCTGGAACCGGAGCTTCAATGCGCAAATCGGGAGTTTTTAGAGCCAAAGCCAAATCTTTTTCCCGGGCCAGGATGCTTTGAACCTTGATCTTATTGCCCTCTGGAAACTCCTCCTTACCCGCATCGCCTCTCCTTTGTTGCCAGCCCGGTACCAGCCCGAAACGGACAACACGGGGCCCGGATCTGATGTCCTTTACCTCGACCATCACTCCGTGATCGGCCAGAGTGCTCTCGATGAGTTTAGACATCTGCACCAGCGGCGTTTGCGGTATGGCGCGGGGCTGTGCCGGAATCAGCAGGTCTAACGGAGGCAGCATCCACTTGGACTTGGCCGCATTGAAGGCAGCTGCCTTGGCCGGTTTGGCATCATTTTCCGGCGGCTCCGCCCCGACTTCTCCTCCGGTAGAAACATCGGCTCGCTGCCCTAAGTCATCCAGCCCTGCCTCATCGGAAGTCCAAGGGGGCACGTCCTCCGCTTCGGAGTAGCGCGCCCGGCTTCCAACAGGCAGCAGGCGAAAGCTCAATCGGCGCAGGCGTCGCCGCAGGTAACGGTAATCCAGAATCGCCCGAATCCGTCGGGCCAGATATTTGGCGGGAAGATAAATCCCCAGCCCCACGTACCTGCCGGCGACATTAAGGGCCCGGAAAAGACCGCTCAAGGCTTGCAGGTAGAGGTTCCCCACCCTTTTTGGGTAGAGGACCAGCGGCGCCAACAAGACCAGGGTCCCGGCCCGAAGTATGCCCAGCGGGAGGTATCCCCCGCCGATCTCCCGCCCCCATCTGCCTCCCAGGCTATCCGACGCCAGCATACCGTTGGGGCCGCGGAAATAGGAAAGGATGCCCACCACGATGGCCGCCAGGACCGCAGCCAAAATCCACCACCGCCAGTATTCAGCCAGCAGTTTGGGACGATAGCGTAGCGCAAGCAGCGCCGCGACAGCCAGCGTCCCCACGGGAACCCAACCCAAGCCCAGGCTGGTTGCTACCCAATGGCGGGTAGCCGCCGAGAACCCGAAGCCCAGGCCTGCTGCCAGGGCTACTACGATTAGCAATATGGTAGCGTCGAAGGTGGTGCTGGTCTTGGAGCGCCCACCGGATCTACGCACTGGAGAGGACGCGCGACGGGTCTGGGGTGTGGAACGGGCCATGATGACCTCCAGAACTCCCTCCCCAGCCGAAGCAGTCAATGAAGATCCTGGTTGGGGCTGAGGAGTTAAAGACGAGCGGCAGGTCCGACAGTAAGGATTGGCATGGATCAAAGTAGGCGCCTAGGGATGCCGGGGCCAGCGCGGTTGAAATACGGCCGAACTATCGCTCTAATACTATAGACATAATGATAGGCCGTCGGTGGGATTCGCTGAATAGGAATTTACGGGCAATTTCTCTAATTTTGGCCTTGAGCTGCTCCGGGTCTCCCACAGGCATTGGCTCCGTCGCCAGCATCTGCTCCAGATGGTCGCTCAGCTTTTGAAATAACTCCGAGGTCTCCGTGGGTGCCATGAACCCGCTGGCAAGAATCTTTGGCTCGTCCAGAATCTGCCCCTTTCCCCGGTCGATACTCACTACAACCGCGACCATCCCGTCCCGCGACAAAAACCTGCGGTCGCGGAGCACCTGGCTCTGGGTATCGTGGGTCGTGAGGCCGTCGATATAGATCGGTCCGGCGGACACGGCGTCCACCACCTGGCCGCCCTCCTCCGTTATTTCCAGCACATCGCCGTCTTCCAGCACGAAGATGCCCTCTTCCGCCACCCCCAAATCCCATGCCAGGCGGGCATGGGCCACCAGATGCCGGTATTCACCATGAACCGGAACAAAATATTTGGGCCGGATCAGGCTAATCATCATCTTCAGCTCTTCCCGGCTGGCGTGGCCGTGGACATGCACCAGAGAAATTTTGTCGTAGAGGACCTTCGCCCCCTGGCGGAGCAGGTTATCGATGGTGCGGCTGACCAGAAGCTCGTTGCCTGGGATGGGAGTGGCGGAGATGATCACCGTATCCCCCGCCATTATTTTTACGTCGCGGTGCTCCTGATTGGCAATACGCACCAAAGCCGAGGTTGGCTCCCCCTGGCTTCCGGTGGTCACGAATACTATCTCTTCCGGAGGTATTCCCCGGGACTGATTAATCGACACCAGGACGCCGGGAGGGATATCCAGGTATCCCATCTCTTCCGCCATGTGGACATTGTCCACCATGCTTCGACCCACGATGCAAACCTTGCGTTGGTAGTGGACAGCTGCCTGGATTACCTGTTGCACTCGGGATATCAACGAGGCGAAGGTGGCCACCATAACCCGTCCCGGGGCATCCCCGATGGCCCGGTCCAGCGCGTCTCCCAGCACCTGCTCGGATGGCGTGAAACCCTCCACCTCCGCGTAAGTCGAATCGGAGCACAACAGCAGCACCCCTTGAGCGCCGTATCCGGCCAACGCCGCCAGGTCCATGGTTTTACTGTCTACCGGCGTGTGGTCGATTTTGAAGTCGCCAGTGTGTATCACCGTGCCCAGAGGGGTTTCGATGGCCATGCCCATGGCGTCGGGAATGCTGTGACAGACTCGAAACCAGGTGACCTGAAAGTTCTCGCCGAAATCATATCGCACGCTTGGCTCTATGGCGTGGGCCTGGGCGCCCCGGGAGGCCCGGTGCTCCTTGAGTTTGACGGAAATCAGTCCGTGGGCCAGCTGAGGCGCGTAAACCGGCACATCCAGGTCGGGCAAAACGAAGGGCAGTGCACCTATGTGATCTTCATGGCCGTGGGTTATGAGGATGGCGCGGACTCGCTCAACATTGGCCCGCAAGTAGGAGGTATCTGGGATAACCAGGTCCACCCCAAGCATCTCTTCGGTGGGAAACTGTACCCCACAGTCGACAACGATAATGTCGTCGCCGCACTCCAGGGCCATCATGTTCTTTCCGATTTCCCCCAGTCCGCCCAGGGGTATGATCCTCAAACTAGTATTCAAATTGCCGACTTACCGCTCCAATATAGAAAACCAATTGGCTGAATTCCCCTCGCCCTCACCATCAATGGAACAGGCAACTGAACAAGGATTGACCGGCGGCGATGCATGGCCGTCTTCAGAAAAGGGCCAGCTGCTCCGGAGGAGGCGCTTCTTCCATAACGGGCATAACGGGCATAACGGGCGGCATGGCCGGCTCCGGCTGCCGGCGAAGTCCTTCCAAGACACCGGGGATGTTCCTGAAATCCTCCATGATAGTGGCCCGGTGTTCCTGTCGATGTAACGCCGCGGCGGGATGCATTATCGGGTAGATAGAGCGTCCGTTTTTTTGTCGAACCCGCCCCCTAGCCCGGCTGATGCTTTCCCCAGGGAAGAAGCGAACCAGGGAAAAACGTCCCAGGGTGACTATGAGCAGGGGGTCCACCAACTCTATTTGCCGTTCCAAGTATTTGGAGCAGGCCGCCAACTCGTCCGGAAGGGGATCCCGGTTCTGGGGCGGACGGCACTTGACCATGTTGGCAATGAAAACCTGTTTCCGATCCAGTCCGATGGAGGCGAGTAGTTCTTCCAAGAAGTGGCCCGCTGGACCAACGAAGGGCCTGCCCTGCCGGTCTTCATGGAAGCCGGGGCCTTCCCCAATCAGCATAATTTCGGCGTCTTGGGCCCCCTCGCCCGGAACGGCGTTGGTACGGCCCTGGTGCAAGGAGCAGTCGGTGCAGGCGGTGATGAGGCGGGCTACTTCTACCAGGCTTTCCATGCCCCCCCCTGCCCATCCAAGCTACTGGAGCTGCGTGTTGAGTCGCCGGTTCAAGTTGGTTGAAATTTTGCCCGACCCGGCAATCTTTGGCCTGGTCAGGCGGGAAAACCCCGCCGTTACTCACCTGACTCTAACCCCATCATCCCGCTGATACATCCCACGCCAGGAAGGCATTTTACGGCGGCTGGTTTCGCTTGATTTCTACTGCTGGTCCTCGATTCCCAGGTTCTTCAAATAAGCTACGGCGTCATTGAGCGTATGAATTCCCCCGGCGTCTTCGTCGGAGATCTCCACCGGCCGATCATCAGTCGAGAATTCCTCTTCCAGAGCCATAATCAACTCGACCAGGTCCAGGGAGTCGGCGTTCAGGTCTTCTGCGAAAGAAGCAACCTCAGAAACATCGCTTTCGTCAACATCCAGCTTATCTACAACTATGGTTTTTACTCGGTCGTAAACGGTGGGCAAACCCTCATCTCCCTTCAGGCGCCGGCTGGCGTCAACTCCCCCAATTCCAGGTCGGCCATTACCGACCCCAGAACACCATTTATAAACCTGGCGGAACTATCGCTACCAAAGGTCTTGGCCAGTTCCACCGCCTCATTGATCGCTGTCTTATTAGGGGTTTCCCGATGATGCTTGAGTTCAAACAACGCGATGCGCAGGATATTCCGGTCGACCGCCGGCAGCTGAGCCACGGGCCAAGCGGGAGCGTAATGAAGAATTGTCTGGTCCAGTTCCGCCTTTCGGTCATCAACGCCAGCCAATAACTCCTTGGCGAAAGCCTGATATTTGGCGGGGAGGGACTCTTCTTCCAGCAGCCAATCCAAAGAGATTTCAGTTTGGCTGCCTTTCATGTCTCCCGCGAAGAGAGACTGGAGGGCCACTGTGCGCGCCCTCCTCCGTAAAGATGTGGTGCTGCCTGTGGTGTTACCTTGAGTCATTGACCTCGCTACCTCAAACCGGAGAGGCTAGACAACTCCCTCAGACAAACTTGACAATTCGGATAATTTTCGTATTGATTCTGGGTCCGACAAAGTGACTGCCTCCACTTCCCGATCAATGCGCCGGATCAGGCTGGCCAGTACCCGGGCCGGACCAAACTCGACAAACTGAGATACGCCGGTTCCAACCATGTATCTTACCGAGTTCCTCCACTGCACGCAGTGGCACAATACGTTTACCAGTTCCTCCTTCACTTCCGTCGCGGTGGTCAAAGGCAGGCCGTTGGAATTGGCGATAACGGGAACCTGGGGATTCTGAAAGTCTAAGGCCCCTATGACTTGCCCCAGACCCTCCTGGGCCTGATACATCAACGACGAGTGAAAGGCGCCGCTAACCGGGAGCGGGACGGTCTTCTTGGCTCCCTGGGCAGAGGCTAAGTCCATTGCCCGGGCTACGGCGATTTTGTCGCCGCTGATCACGATCTGGTCGTCGGAGTTGATGTTGGCCAGTTCTACGCCAGTTTCGGCGCAGATGTGCTCCAAAGCAAACTCGTCCAGCCCAATGATGGCCGCCATACCACCAGGACGCTCTACTCCAGCCTGGTGCATCAACCGCCCTCGTTCCCGAACCAACCGCACGCCCGCCGAGAAGCTCAATACCCCGGAAACCACCAGGGAGGTGTACTCTCCCAGGCTATGACCGGCCACGGAGGAAGGGAGGGAAGCCGAGGAGCCGAAAAACTCCTGCCAGGCCCTCCAACACGCGATGCTGACCACCATGATGGCCGGCTGAGAATTTACCGTATCCTGAAGCTCAGAATCCGGCCCATGAAATATCAAGTCAGATAATGGGAAGCTGAGGCTATCGTCGGCCTCCTGAAAAACCTCTCGGGCAGCACTGGAGGCGTGGTACAACTCCAGCCCCATACCCACACTCTGCGAACCCTGGCCTGGAAATACGAATGAACGCTTGGTAACCTCTTGGCTATCCGTAATTACCTCCACTTAACCCCAACCCCGCAGCATTAGGATAGCCCGAGTGTCACCGGGGCTCTCAAAAACTGGAAAATTGCTCTCCCCATAGCGACAATAATTGACCAGCAGCGGCCCGACCAGCTGGGCAGGCAAGCAATTCTTGGCGCCAGAAGTGAACCCAGAAGTAAACATAGTAGTTACCCGACGGTATCGACGAGTTATTCTCCGACCGCCACCACCTGCCGTCCGCGATAATACCCGCAGTTGGGACAGGCGGCGTGAGCTAACTTCGCATTTCGACACCGGGGACAAAAGGCAGGATGAAGCGGCTTTAACTTGTAAGCCGTGAGACGCCTCCCTCGACGCGCCCGGGTAATTTTCTTTTTCGGCAGTGCACCCATTCAGGCTTCCTTGTATTGACTTCCTATATCAGCGGATACCCAGCCCCTGGGGGCCCTAAAATATCGTGGGGCCATTCTAGTCCCTGGGCAGCAATTGCGCCAGCGTCCCCTCCAACGAATCAGAGGATTCATGCCGGCAACCACACTGTTTCTCATTCAAGTTACCACCACAAATCTGGCACAATCCCCGGCAATCGGGCCGGCACAGAGGCTTCATCGTGCGTTGGGTAATTACGTATTGGCGTAAAACCTCGGCTAAATCGAGGTCATGGTTGGCATCGATCCGGCCGTGGCCTTCGTCCTCGGGCAACTCCTGCCTGAGCCCGGTGTGCAGATCCAGTACAGGAATGAACTCCTCTTCAATGGACAGGTCAGCATCTAAACCGGTTTCCCCCAAACACCGCCCGCAAGTAATGGTGTCTTGAATCTCCAGCGTGGCGTTTACCAGCACTCCCTGATGAGTGCGAAGCAGATCCACAGTGCCTCTAGCGCTGTCCACTATGCGCCCAGCATCGGTGAACTCTTCCCACAGCTGATAGCTGCGAGTGGAGCCGGTGGGCTCTTTGAGCAATTGGGCTACGTTATATCGCATGAATTTAAGGGGTTAACGCTACAACGGGCCGCACACTTGAAGTTAAATTTAAAGGTCTGCCTGAATGGGGTCCCCGGACTGGGTCCAAAGAGTAACTGGTAAGATTATAGAAGCACTTAAAGGGAAGCTGTCAAGAGGCCAGCAAGGAACTGAAGCAGCACTTTGACACCCCGGGAAAGCGGCTCATGTATTATGTCAACTCGCCGGTTATAAAATACCAGGCCGCGTCGGGCTCTCTTGTTGCACAAACTCCACTATCTGCTGAGTAGAAGTACCCGGCCCAAAAACCGCGGCGATCCCCATTTTCAGCAAGGGCTCCCGATCCTGCTCTGGGATAATTCCTCCCAGCACCACCAGAACATCATCCATTCCCTCTTCCCGCAAAAGCCGCATGATTTCCGGCAGTATCTCCAGATGCGCCCCAGACAGTATGCTCAGACCCAAAACGTTCACGTCTTCCTGAGCGGCGGCCTGGACGATCATCTGCGGGGTTTGGCGGATGCCGGTATATATGACCTCCATACCGGCGTCCCGCAACGCCCGGGCGATCACCTTAGCGCCCCGGTCATGGCCATCCAAGCCAGGTTTAGCCACCAGCACCCGTATGGGGTGACTCTCTTGAACCATAGAGAACTATCCTGAGAAACCTGGCCCAGAAAGCTTGCCTCAGCCAGTAACTACCCCAGTAACTACCCCACAGAACCACCTGGGCAGAGACGATCATACTCTTGGGCCAACATGGTAGCAAGGTTTATATACCAGGTTTTATATGGAGCAGATAGCTGACCGTTGCTGGTTGCAGATAGTACATTTGTTCGATAAATTTTCTGAGAGGGTATGCGCCCTTAGAGTGTGTTTAAAAAGATCCTAGCATTCTTGGTTCAAGGTGTATGAACGTCCTGGGCTTCCTCTCCCCTTGTGGGAGAGGATTGAGGTGAGGGGTATCACTCTCATCCCAACCTTCTCCCATCAAGGAAGAAGGGGCTCTGTAACGTTCTGCCGAAATGCCTAACTTTCTATGCCACCTCGGACAAGACACCAGGCTTTTAAAACACTCTGTTAGCTAAATCCGCTCGCGGAATTTCAGATGAAAGTTGCTTGTTTGCTGATAACCCACCTGGCGATGAAGGCCGAGCTACGGCGGCATCCGCAGCTTCAGGGCCGGCCGGTGATCGTCACCCAAACCCACGGCTCTCAGCAGGTGGTGCTGGATAGCTCGCCGGAGGCTCGGGGCGTAACCGACGGCATGCCCCTGCAAGAGGCTCTGTCCCGCTGCAAGCCAGCCGTCCTGCTGGAAGCGGATCAGCCCTACTATCAAACCGTGTTCGACGAAATAGTGGAAGCCCTGGAACAACGCAGCCCCCTCGTGGAGAAGAGTCCGGAGAAGAGCGCGTCCGGATGTATCTATGTGGGGCTGGACGGACTGGAAGCCATGTACGGCGGAGAAGCCCGGCTGGTTACTTCCCTGCTTCAAGCCGTGCCCGGCGACCCCGGCGATTTCAATCCGCGCATTGGTGTGGCGGGGGGGAAGTTCCCGGCTTACGTGGCGGCGGTGACCACCGGAGGCGGTCAAGCTACCCGGGTGCCCAGCAATGCCGCTGAGTTCTTGAAGGAGTTTTCCGTGGACCTGCTGCCCCTGTCCTGGGATAACAAGGCTCGTTTGCACCGCTTCAGCCTGCATACCCTGGGGCAGCTGGCCGGCCTGAAGTTTGGGGCCATCCAGGCTCAGCTAGGTCCGGTGGGGAAAAGAGTCTGGGAGCTGGCCCAGGGTATCGACCACGCTCCCCTGGTGCCCCACCGGAGGGAGGAGCTAATCCAAGAAACCCTGACCTTCCCTTCCCCGGTCATCACCCAGCACGCCATTCTAGCCGCAGTGGAAATCCTGTTGAGCCGGGCCTTTCTCCGGCAGGAGGTTCGGGGCAGGTACGTGCGGGGCATCACCATCGCAAGCCATGTGCTCAGACACCCGCCCTGGCTGAAAGAGTTCGCCTTTAAGGAGGCCATCGGCAGCAGAGACCGGGCCTTTCTGGTGATCAAAAACGCTCTCGACTCGATCAGCTTGCCCGGCCCTCTGGAGGATATCAGCCTGACCCTGGCCGGATTCAGCGGCGAGTCCGGCGTGCAGACCGGATTGTTCACCGACGTCCGAAAGCGGGAGCAACTCCGGGAGATGATGCGCCAGCTGGAAGTTCAACTGGGTTGCAAACCCCCAATCTACCAAGTAAAGGATATCGAGCCATGGTCCAGAACCCCCGA
>JAKZUA010000053.1:0-4484 GCA_047516825.1 Dehalococcoidia bacterium | reverse complement strand
CCTACATCCAGTTGCCACTCTTCCATGAGTTGCACTATGTCTGTCATCCCTTCCACCACCGCCAATCGACTTCTTTTACAGAATATCGCAACTCCTCTTCGGGTTCGCTTTATGTAGGTTTCACCTTAGCTTTGGTTTAGTGGTTAAGATTCATCATATTAAGGTAACGGTTTAGTGTGAACTTACCGGTCGAATTAGTGTCCCATTGTAAGGACAAACAGTCACGAATGGTGTCGAATGCCGGGGGGTCGACGCTAATACCCTTCCCGCTTAGCCGCAACATCCTGGGGCGGCAGACCGGAAGACGCTGGCCGGTCCTTTTCCTTGGGCGTTCCGCGCAATAGAGGGTTTTAAGCCGCTAACTTCCCTATGCCTAACATAATGCCGGAGGTTGAAGAGGTTTCTGGGGAAGTTGCGCGGCGACGGAGTTGACTCTTCGTGTCAACCGGTCCCGAGGCGGTAAACAACGGGAACGGCCGGGGCGTGGTCTATCCCATGGTACTCTAGGTTACTGTCTGTTCACCAACAAATCACTCTACAATCACGAATGGGACCGGTTTGTACCGGATTATCGCCACCCAATCTTGATACTCTAGTAGATGAGGAAAAGGCTGGTCGGCCCTCTATAGGCATCCAGTCTTTCCGATTAGGAGCTTCCGCGGTGAACCCTGCCGTCGGGAATCCCAAAGGAATATTGAAAATCTAGGAGGTAAGAACATGGGTAACGGAAAAAAGCTGATGACAGGTTTGGTAACCGGAGCGATAGTGGGATCCATCGTCGGCATGCTGTTGGCTCCCAAGTCCGGCAAAGAGAACCGCAAGATGGTTGCGGAGAAGGCCAGTAAGATTCGGACCCAGACCGGCGGGACCATTAGTAGCCTGAAAAGCCGGATCAAAAGGACGCCCGCCGAAACCACTGTCGAAGAGTCCTCCAGCAACGGCGCCCACGTCCTCAATTAAACCGAACCCACTTTTCAAACAAGCTGGGTCCGCCCTTCGGGATACGGCGTTGGCAGCGTCCTTGCCCGCAGGGCGGCATCTCCGGCTCCTGTTGGCTCAGGAATTTGGCGGCTGGCGGGTGGGTCTGTTCAGCAGTTTGGCTTCAACTGCACCGGTGCTGCCGGCAGCCGTCTCCTTTGGGCCACCGAAATCGGTCCCACAAATCGACGCCTAACGGCTTTAATTAGTGATACAATCCAGCCAGATGTTCCGTCGTATTTCATCGACGCATCCCGCGGCAATCGTTCGGGACTGCCTGGTTTGCTAAAGGGTATACTCCGCCGGTGGTCTCGGAGAAAAGGTCCCGACCCAAGTTCGGACCAGTCAAGTAAGTTTTCTGGCGAAACGAAATCTGACTCGGCTCGGGCCGCTCCCCCTTCTCCTCCAACTGCGCCGACCCCTCCTTCCCCATATATCAAACCCGCCGGGGCAGTTACTCCCACCCGAAGTGGTCCCCATTCCACACCCGCTCAAAGACCACCCCGTTCCCGGCGGAGGACAGCCGCAGCCCGTGAAGTTACTGCGCCTGGCGCCGGCGTCGGCCCCTTGCCTAGGGACCATCCATTTGGACCGCTGCTCGTTTCGGAGCCCATCGCCAAGGCCCTGGATGATTTGGGCTACCAAAGCCCTACCGCGATCCAGGAGCAAGCCATACCTGTTTTTCTCAATGGTTCAGACCTGGCCGGGCAGGCCTTGACCGGCACCGGCAAAACCGCGGCCTTCGGCATTCCGCTGGCCGAGTTGATCGACCCGGCCGCAGAATCGACTCAAGCCATCGTGCTGGTGCCTACCAGAGAGCTGGCGGTACAGGTCACCGGAGAGTTGAGCCGCATCGCTACCCACCGGGGACTGCGCGTGGCGGCGCTTTACGGAGGACAATCCATCCAGCCCCAGATCCGGGCCTTGCATCGGGGGGTTCATATTGCGGTGGGCACTCCCGGACGGGTTATGGATCACCTGAATCGGGGCACTCTACAGCTCAATCACGTCCGTTACGCCATTTTGGATGAAGCCGATGAGATGCTGGATATTGGCTTCGCTCAAGATATGGACCGAATCCTGCGGGAGACCCCTAGAGGAAGACAGACCGCGCTCTATTCCGCCACCTTCCCCGGATTTATTCGCCGGTTGATAAATCGTCATCTGCGGGAGCCGGTTTACATTTGGTCCGACGATGGGGAACTGGAGACCGTGGAAGAGGTGGAGCAGGTCTATTATGAGATAGCCGAACGGGACCTGGAAACCGGGCTGCGGGAGATCCTGGACCAGCAGGTTCAGGAAGGCCAGGCCCTGATCTTTTGCCGCACTCAGGTAAATGTAGACCGACTGGTCCGGGGTCTTTCCGCTCGTGAGTATCTGGTGTACGGCCTGCATGGCGGCAAGCCACAGAAAGAACGGGATGCGGTGATGAAATCCTTCCGGGAAGGCAGCCTCAAGATTTTAGTCTCGACCAACTTGGCGGCTCGCGGAATTGATATACCGAGCATTACTCACGTTATCAACTACAACATTCCGGATAACGTGGAAGAGTATGTGCACCGCATCGGCCGGGCCGGGCGAATGGGACGGGCCGGAACGGCCATCACCTTCGTACGGGAATGGGATTTCGAGATGCTGGATTCAATAATGGAAAAGGTCGGGGATAAACTTACCCGAGGAAAGCTGGCAGTTTCCCCATGACCTTCTGCTTGGGCCTCACCCTCAGATAGCGTTACGCCCCATGGCAGCTGGGGCAAGAATAGGCTCAATGAACTGGCCCCTCCCCCTTTTTTCAATGGCTGGCGACCCTAATTATGGGCCACCGTGCATGACGGTTTTTTCGATGTGTTTTACTCGACCAGCGCAATCATATCGGGCGCTAAAACGTTATCGGTTTCACTGATTCGTTGCAGTAGGAATTGAGGCGGAAGGGGAACGTCCTCCAAGAGATAGCCCCAGACCATGCCGCAGGCAAAGCCGCTGCCCAGAGCCGGTTCGCCGCAGGCCTCGCCCAGGTTATCAGTACCCAGTGCATCACCCCAAGGGGCAACTCGGTCCCACTTGGCAATAGCGAAGGTGGCGATGCCCAGCACCATGATGTCTTCACTGCTGCCGGAGGTAGGGAAGGACTCTATGATTGGGATGGCCACGAGCCGGTAATGGCAGACAGAACCAGGGACAAACATAGCTCTAGCGAGGTCCTTGCCGTCGGGGTCCAGACCTGTGATGGGATCAGGCGTAGACTCAACGTCACACTCCAATACGGGAGAGCCATCGGCTCCTATTCCCATGGTCTCCTCGGCGGCGTAACGGGTATTCAGCGCAGATGCAGTAGTGGCACCTCCGTCGCCGGTCTGCGCTCCCACATTCACCGTCTCCCCTGCGGCGTAGAACCCGCTGTTGGTCTCGCCGTCAATGCAGGCGACATAATCAGAAATACCCACCCCGCACGACGCAAGGGCACCAAAGTTTCCCGGCGTGTATGTGTCGGGGTCGCCGATCTTGAAAGCGTATAGTTTATCGAGATCCAGGCCCCAGGGACACATCACCTCGCCAGGCAGGGCCGGCGGATAGACGCCGCAGGGGATCATCCCCTCGCTATCCAAGTCGTTCTCGCATACATCGGGCCAGGCAATGCCGCAGTCCGGGTCCGGGGGGACAATTCCCCAGGACAGCACATTAGCCATGCCGGCCGGGGCTACCTTGGCCGTGGCGCCGGCGCTCACGAACATAGATTCCAGACTAGCCAGCTGGGCGAAGATGACGGGCGATTCGCGACGGACACAGACGCGGACC
Organism: Dehalococcoidia bacterium; assembly: GCA_047516825.1. Classification (GTDB taxonomy): domain Bacteria; phylum Chloroflexota; class Dehalococcoidia; order Lucifugimonadales; family UBA3495; genus JADFQT01. Next base: position 710 of record JAKZUA010000053.1, on the reverse strand, counting down.
GTATCGTACTGGCCGTCTGGGAAGGATTTGGGATGAAGGTCGTAGTACTCCAGCGCCCGACCCTACCACAAGACGAGGAGCGGGAATTGACTCGGGACAACTCTTAAGCTGTCCCGGGTTAGAGCCGTTCTTTTTCAACCACTTATGGACCGCCTTAGTTGCCGGACTTCCGGGGCCCGGGTCCGCATCCGGCAGGTGCTGTACCGCGGCCAGTACTGCGGCATCGGCCTGGTTCTGCGCCATCCGGTGGTCCAAAAACCAGAGTCCGGCGTCAAAGGCCAGGGCGAACAACAGGAAAATTACAGGCAGCACCATTACCATCAGTATGGCCACCTGGCCGCGTTCATTCGGGCGCAGGATTGCTAGCCGACGGCTGGCATGATCAATCATGTTTCATCTTCGTCATAAAATTAAGGGTTGCCATATAGGGAATGTTAGTAAATGTTTGTGGAGGCTTGAGGTTCTAGTTGGATTCCGCGCGGTGACAAACAGGGGAGAATTATGCGACAGCTTGGTTCACACAGGTAACCTTTTAGGTCCAATTGGTGAATGTGGTCACGGCGGTAGTACAGTACCCACCTAAACCAAAGCCAAGGTGGGAACTACATTGGGCAGTGATGGCAAAGGCACGGCAGGTGTAAAGATCAAAGCATCGGCTCGGGCCTGTAACCGGGTTCGGCAGCGACGTTTCACTTCATCCTTACGATGAA
>JAKZUA010000052.1:0-2746 GCA_047516825.1 Dehalococcoidia bacterium | reverse complement strand
GTGGAATGGGCCGCGCGCCAGGCCTGGTCCAACGGCCGGGTCGGCACCACCGGCCAGTCCTACTTGGGAGCCACTCAATACACCCTGGCCACCTGCAATCCGCTGCCTCCCCATCTGCAAGCCATGGCGCCCTTCTCCGCCGCCTCCGACTTCCACCAGAGTTGGGTTTACCACACCGGCGGCGCCATGGAGTGGGGCTGGATGGTGCCCTACGCCATCCATAAGGGCCGCAACACTCTGCAAAGAATGGGTAGGGAGGACCTGCTGGCGCAGATGGACGAGTACGTCCTGCCGCCTGGTAATTTTGCACAGCCCCTGACGGACCAGTGGTACCGGCACCTGCCGCTGCAGGATTGGGTGGACCGGCTCAAGGAAGCGGCGCCCTATTTCGCCGAATACTTCAATGAAGAGTTGGACGGTCCCTACTGGTGGCGCGCCAACCTGCTTAAACACCTGGACGGCATCAAAGTCCCCATGTTCCATGTTAGCTCCTGGTACGACATCTTCCTGGAAGGGGCCCTCAACGGGTACCAGGCGATAAAGGAGCGCGGCGGTAGTCAGTTGGCCCGAGACAACCAGAGGTTGCTGATCGGTCCTTGGGCCCACATACGCCCTTACACCCAGCCTCATACCGGAGGCGCCGGAGACATCGACTTTGGGCCGGAGGCGGCCATCGATCTGCACCAGCAGTTGCTGCGCTGGTTTGACTACTGGCTGAAGGACGTGGACACCGGGATAATGGACGAGCCGCCGGTGAGCCTTTTCGTCATGGGAGAGAACCGCTGGCGGCAGGAGCACGAGTGGCCTCTGGCCCGCACCCACTACACCCGATATTACCTGCACTCCGACGGTCCGGCCAATAGCAGTGGAGGCACCGGTACCCTCTCCACCATCCCGCCTCAGGATGAGGCGGTAGACCATTTTACCTACGATCCGGCCGATCCCGTGCCCACCCTGGGCGGCAGCACCCTGATTATCCCCCACGGGGTGATGGACCAGAGTTCGGCGGAGTTGCGCCAGGACGTTCTGGTATACACGACGGAACCGCTGAGTCAAGACCTGGAAATTACCGGGCCCCTAGGGGTAACGCTCTATGCGGCCAGCACTGCCACGGACACCGATTTCACCGCCAAGCTGGTAGACGTAAGACCCGATGGCTACGTGCAGAATTTGCAGGACGGCATTGTACGAGCCCGCTTCCGTACCTCGGCGGCCCAGCCGGCCTTCCTGACCCCCGGCCAGGTTTACCGGTTCGACATCGACCTGTGGTCAACCAGCCACCTGGTGCGGTCCGGCCATCGAATCCGGGTGGAAATATCCAGCAGCAATTTTCCCAGGTTCGACCGTAACCCCAACACCGGCGAGGCCCTTGGGGTGGACGACCGAATGCAGGAAGCCCGCCAGTCGGTTCACCATTCGGCGGCCTTTCCTTCCCACATCACTCTTCCCATCATCCCTCGCTGAGATCACATTCAGGTTTGTCCAAATCCCCGGTTATGTTCTAAATGTCCAGGAGTGAAATGCCCACTAGCAGACAGATATTAACCGAATCCCAGAGAGATTTATTGGTACGGGCGTTCAACCGAATCATTCCCGCCGAAGGAGATTTTCCGGGGGCGGGCGATCTGGGGCTGGCCGATTCCCTCGAGGAAACCATCGGTAGGACTCAGCAGAGCATTCGAATGTTTCTGGAGGGACTGGCCCAAATCGACATAACCGCAGTCCAAGAGCAGGGTATGGAGTTCTCCAGACTGCCCGGCGCCGGCCAGGACTCGATATTACAAAGCGTTGAGCAGTCCCACCCGGCTTTCTTTAACGAGTTGAAGCGCCAATGCTATAACGGTTACTATACCCATCCTCTTTCCCAGGAGCCGATCGGCTATTCCCGGCCGGAGCCCAGTGAATACCGGCCGAGGCCCTTTGATGAAGGTCTATTGGAGCCCCAAAAGCAGCGGGCTCCATTCTGGAGGCAGGTGTGACCATCTATCTCCATTATTCACCTCCACCAACACCAACTCTCCCGTTTGGCAGGGAATAAAGGGAGCCCGGCATGTTAAGACTAGATTTGGACCGCCAACTCGGACAGCTCCAACAGGAGGTAGTTTCGCTGGCGGAAATTGTAGACAAGGCCACCATGCGTGCGGTGGACGCCCTGAAGAGACGGGACCTGGTTGAGTCCCAGCAGGTGGTTCAAGAGGACGATTACATTGACCAGAAGCGGTACGAGATAGAGGACCGCTGTATTGACCTCATCGCAACTCAGCAGCCCATGGCCCGGGACCTGCGGGCCATTATCGCCCTGCTTCACATTACGGTGGAGTTGGAGAGGATGGGCGATTACGCTGAGGGGATCGCCAAAATCAGCCTGCTAATGGGAGAGGAGGCTCCCCTGAAGCCTCTAATCGACATCCCGCGGATGGCCGACAAAGCTACCATAATGCTGAGAAACAGCATAGATTCGCTGGTCAGCCGGGACATGGTCAAGGCCAATCAGGTGCTTCAGGATGACGATGAGGTCGATGATCTATACGACCAGGTATACCGGGAGTTGCTGGTCTTCATGCTGCAAGATCCCCAGACCATTCAGCGGGCCACCTATCTTTTATGGGCGGCCCACGACCTGGAACGCATCGCCGATCGGGCCACCAACATCGCCGAGCGGGTAATCTACCTGGTCACCGGTAAGATGGTGGAATCCGGCCTTTCCAGGTATTAGCCCGGGGATTAAAAAGCCGGGAGCATTTCC
>JAKZUA010000051.1:0-4730 GCA_047516825.1 Dehalococcoidia bacterium | reverse complement strand
TCCCGTGCTATCTGCGTTTCCATCTCACCTCAGCTTCTGGTCTTTCCGGTCGTATCACCCTTGGCTGGTGGTTGAGGTACATTCCAATCAACCCATCCCCACTCGCTTCATACTCACTTTCGGTGCTGGATGGGGTCTCCCATATCCTGCGGGACGCTGGCGTCCAATATCAGCTGCGCGACGGCTAGCCACTCTCTCTTCTTGAATTTCAAGACGAGGACCCTATGAATCTCCTGAGCAACTCGTCTTGTGAAGCGGGGTTGTTGGAGAAGGTCCTCGATGCTGCGCAGGCGAACATTCCCTCTGTTGGTTTCCATGACAAAGGAAGTTTTTGTGGAATCGGAAAAAATCGTGATGCTCCTGATCACAAACCCGGGGAATATGACCTGCAGGGATTCCATTGCCTCTGCGCGCCGTTGAACGTCATCGTCCTCATCCTCACTTTCCGTACCCGTCATTCTGTCCAATTGCTTGGCGATAGCCTGAGTGCGGGCGAACTCCGCCTTGGCTTTCTCGAGAGTGCGCAAATAGTAGTCCATCCGAAGCTCCTTGGTCAGGTTATTCCGGCTCCGGAATGCTATTATCAAGTCCACGATCACCTGGTCATGCAGGTCTGCCGCGACGCCAAAATTGGCCAGTTCCATGTCGTAGCCGATGGGGCTTGAGTCCTCCAGATCGGATCGCTTCATCTCCCAGGTAAGCCTGAACCTGGGGTTGAAATTCGAGAGGATTTCCATTTGGATGTACGTCGGCTCAGCCTCGGGGTTGATGATTAGCCTGGTGGCGGTAACTTCTCCTGTTTCCTGGACGGACTTACTTCCCTGCGTTTCCTCTTCGTCGTTCTTCATCATGGTGTCTGTTCCTCCGCGTTCTGGGCTTGGTGTTTGGCCTGCTGGATTCGCACGATCTCTCGGGCTGTCACCTCCTTGGCGCCCATCCGGATCGCTTCTATCCGCTTGGATTCCGAGAGGTCCAGGTGTTCCTTCCGGCCGCCTGGGTATTGGATGTATTGCTGGAGACCCAATTTTCTTGCCGCATCCCTGAGTTCTTCCTGGGTGTCGGCGACCAGGTGGGACATCAGCATCCGGCCAAAGGGGATCCGGAGGTGGTCAACGTAGAGCATCCTGGCCTCATTCTTCCTGCAGGATGGAGGGTTGATTTCAGCATATCCGATGTCTCTGCTCACCTGGTTTTGCATTTCGCGCCCGGCGCTGGGGAAGTCCTCCAGGCGGGGGGGTGGGCTTGAGGTCTTTCCCTGGAAGGGTTGAGGTATTCCATGATGGTGCGGAACCGTCTGTAGCTCTGGCGTTCCATCTTGCCTTTTTCCTGTAGAGAGGCTCAGGGAAGCCGTCCAAGAATAGCGAGTGCGGCGGGAAGCGCGGCGCAACCTCCTAAGGACGGAGCGGCGGATGGTGTGCCAGACCGCGCTACCTCGGCTGTCGGCGGCTCCACCACCAGATCGTCATCACAAGGACAATCGCATGACCCCGCTATACAGGCGGCCTGCCGCGAAAATGGATGAATTTCTTCTAATTTTCTTCAAAGTCTTGCGCTAAATTCTTTACTGTAAGCAGTCGCACCGAGGGTCCTTACCAAGAGTAATCGGAGCAGAAAGGAGGTAACACCATGAGGAAACGCTGGATTATCATCTCGGTAGCAACCGGTCTGTTGGCCCTGGCCATCACCGGCGGTGCCATTTTTGCCCACGGCCCCGGCGGTAAACGGGGCGATTCCAAGGAGGCCAACATTGGCCGGATGGCCGAGCTCCTCAACGTAGACGAGTCCCAGGTGCAGGACGCTTTCCGCCAGGTTAGACGGGAGAACCAGGACAAGTCCCTCCAGCTTGGGTTGGACCGGCTGGTGGAGGGTGAAGCCATGGAACAGGAACAGGCCGACGCCATTATGGAGTGGTACCAGCAGCGTCCCGACGATATTCCTCCCGGGTTGCTGGGCCGGGGATTCGGAGGTCGCGATTTCCACGGGCGGAGTCACGGCGGCCAGCGGAGTCACGGCGGCCAAACGAGGGCCCACGCTCTGCAGCCAGCCTACACCGCGCCCCGCTAATTCCCAGTAAATTGGGACCGTCGACGGCTCTTCCGGGCAACCGGGGTGCGGAGCGGGGAACCCTCCGCCCGCACCCCTGGGCCCTCGCCCTCAGGGACGGCAAAGGGGGGCATCCTGGCTTCAAGACGAGACTGCCCCGGTGTCCCTTATGCTAAGATATCGGCCAATTCGAGATGGATATTCCCAGCGTTCGGGGGGTCCTGAGCGTGGAAGACGACATTCGACTGGAACTGAACTTTCAAGCCTCGGTACCCCGTGGAGGGCTTTTGAGAATCCAACGCAGTCCAGGGACTCGGGGCCGGTAACGGGGAACCAGAAGTTTTCCGGGAGCAGCGGGTATGGCCAGCACCGTATTAATTGTCGAAGACGACCCCCATGCCGTGGAGTTGGTCCGGCTCTACCTGGACCGGGACGGCCACCGGGTGTTGACCGCCGTCGATGGCATTGATGGGTTGCGTCAGGCGCGGGAGGCACGGCCCGATCTGGTAGTCCTGGACGTCATGCTCCCCGGGCTGAACGGCTTGGAAGTATGCCGCACCCTGCGCGCCGAGTCCCAGGTCCCGATAGTCATGCTTACCGCCCGGGTGGAGGAGGAAGACCGGCTCACGGGCTTGGACCTGGGAGCCGATGATTACGTCACCAAGCCCTTCAGCCCCCGGGAGTTGGCTGCCAGGGTGCGCGCCGTCTTGCGTAGGAGCGCCCGGAACGAGTCGGACGCCGGGGTGGGCGAACTCACTTATCGGCAAGTGCGGTTGAAACTTCAGGAGCGCACAGTCCACGTTGGGGATACCCCGGTGCGCCTCACTCCCACCGAGTTTCTTCTGCTGGCGCTGATGATGCGGGAGCCCGGCCGGGTGTTCACCCGGGACCTAATAATCGAGCGGGCCTTCGGTTACGATTTTGAGGGCTTCGACCGGACGGTGGACGCCCACGTGTCGAGCCTGCGGCGCAAGCTGGAAGCAGGTTCCGATAAGGTGCGTTACATTCATACCATTTATGGTGTGGGGTACAAGTTTGGCGATGCGTGAGTTGTTCTCCAGCCTGCAATTCCGCGCCGTGTTGGGTTTCGCCGTCGCTCTGGCCCTGGCCCTGGTCGGCGTCAGCCTCTACGTGGGACACGCGGCCCAACGGGAAGTCGACCGCTTTGAGGACCGCCGGCAGGAGGTCCGTGCCGCACGGCTCCAGGGATTCCTGTCCAAGCATTATTCCTCTCGTGATGGCTGGGCTGAGCTGCAACCGGCCTTGGAGCAGTTGGTACCCCTTACCGACCGCAGAATCCTGGTTAACGACGTGGAAGGCAGACTGGTCGGTGACTCCCATAAAGAACAGGGCGGCCGTTGGCATGGGCCGGGGAGGAAGGGCCACCGACTACCCATCACCGTCGGGAGCGATGAGGTCGGGACCGTGACCATGGCTCCGGTTATTCTTACCGAGGCTTCCCGGTTTCCCCGGGAGCCGGCGGTTAGCAGGTTGGTCTCCGCCGTTGATCGATCCCTTCTTTGGGCCGGCTTGGCGGCGGGTGCAGGTGGGATTCTGTTGGTATCCTTCACCTCCCGATGGCTGCTTTCGCCGATACGCACTCTGAGTTCGACAGCCCGGGAGTTGGGACGGGGCAACCTATCTCAGCGGGTGTCCGTCTCCGGCCCCAGCGAGATGACCCAGTTGGCCCGCACCTTCAATGTCATGGCTGAGAACCTGGAGAGGCTGGAGGCCCAACGCCGGAACCTGGTGGCCGATGCCGCCCACGAAATCAGGACTCCCCTTTCCAACATCCAGGGCTACCTGGAAGCCATCAAGGACGGGCTGCTCCAGCCCAACCAGGCGACTATCGACACCATTCACAACCAGGTCCTGCATCTCGCCCTGCTGGTGGAAGACCTGAGGCTCTTGGCCCAGGCCGAGGCGGGTGTCCTGCATTTGAACTATCAGATGGAGTCGCTTGCCCGCCTCCTGGAAGATACGGTCTTGGCCTTTTGGCCCCGGGCCGACCTGAAGGGGGTGGAGCTGGCGCTGGAATTCCCGCTTGACTCGCCGCAGGTGCGGTTGGACCGCAACCGAATCGCCCAGGTGGTGACAAACCTCCTGGAAAACGGGGTGCGCCACGCTCCGCCAGGTACCACTGTCACCATTTCAGCGGCGGTGGCCGGCGGCAATGCCCGGGTCGTGGTGGCCGACGCCGGGCCCGGGATACCGGCGAATGACCTGCCCAACGTGTTCGAGCGATTCTACCGGGTAGACCCCTCCCGCGCCAGGTCCACCGGCGGTACGGGGCTGGGGCTTACTATCGCCAAACAACTGGTGGAGGCGCACCAGGGCCAAATCCGGGTCGAAAGCTCTCCCGGCAATGGCGCTCGGTTCTCTTTTGACCTGCCCCTGGACCCGATTCGACCGGCGTCTATCTGACCTGTAGGGGGGGTGCTGGTTCCCAACACGATGAACAACAGATGAACGGCCAGGACGCCCCAGTAGCCCATCGGAGAGCTAGGGCCACCCTTCACCAATCGCAACTGAGGTGGCACAGTCCTTCCGGCTCATCCGTGCACTGAGTTCAGCGTCTGCACGTCGGTCGCGACGATACCCTCGATGTTCGTGCGCGTCGAGAAGTGAGCCGGAATCGCGTAAGGCGCTTGTTTGACCCGGGCGTGCAGATCAGGGTGAGGTCAGTC
>JAKZUA010000050.1:0-5377 GCA_047516825.1 Dehalococcoidia bacterium | reverse complement strand
GAAGATAATGCTCTTCGACGAGCCCACTTCGGCTTTGGACCCAGAGATGATTAAAGAGGTGTTGGATGTGATGCGGGAGCTGGCCACATCGGGCATGACAATGATCGTGGTGACTCACGAGATGGGGTTTGCCAAAGAGGTCGCCGACCGGCTGATGATGTTCGATGAGGGTGTGATTGTGGAAGAAGGTTCCCCAGAGCAGATATTCGAAGCCCCGAGCAGCGACCGCAGCAAGCTGTTCCTATCCCAGATTCTTTAGTAACTATCTAGCCCCACAGCCGCCTCTGCGGTCAAACAACTGGAGCGATCTTCGCTCATTAGAAGGTTAGGATGGTGCTCGATCCACCCATCGAACGACTTCAATTGGCGCTCACCGCGCTGGTGGCACTGGAAAGACGGATCCAGCGGACCATCGCCAATCTTCATGCCGGTGTAACAGCCCATTCGGATGCTGGGGACCTACTGGCCAGGATTGAGGATATGGCTGGCGCGCATTTGGATGCGCTGTTCGAGCGAATGCAGATCCCGCCGCACGACGACCCAAAGGCGGGGGTTGGACTCGAGGGCTGGTCGGGGAACCAAAACCAGTTTGGTGAGTTGCACCCCGTGTCGAACGCGCTCGGCGTGGCTTACGCGCTTCTGCAGGAGGCCGTCATTGGCTATTCGACCATTCAACCCATCGCACTCCGGACCCCAGATAGCTGGGTGATGGCCGACGAAGGAACCACAGCGCACATCTCGCGGCGACACACTCAGGAGTACCTGGGCGTCGCCGGACAAATAACCGCCTTGATCCATGATGTTGTCTTATGGGAGCTGGAGCGAGACGGATTGGTTTGCCGATGCACCTGCCCGAGCTGCAGCATTGGGGTATGTATCGGCGCTATTAGTAGCCGGGCTGTCCTCGATGAGGCGTGGATCGCGGCCCGCCCGCCGGGGGCGGAGCACGGCGTCGAGTTGAAGCCTCCCCGTCCCGGTAGCGCCGCGAGTGATTAAGGACGAGTAGGGAAAGTGAAGGGAGCTGTCCGAGCAGAATAAAGCCCCGGCTACACGAGCCGATGTTCCCATCTGGCGACCGGAAGCACCAGAGCTTTTAATCACCCGGGAGCCGCGCAAATAATGGGTTTTCCCCACGAGAAACCTCAAGCATTCGATAGGGAGCTGTCTCTAATGCGGCCGGCATTCGAGTCTATTGATCAGATCGTTGGGCTCGGACCGACGCCTAATCTGTTACTTTTTTTGCCCTAGAAAAGATCCGCCGCATCAATGGGACAAACGTTTCCAACTCCAAAGTGTCATAGTCCGGGTCAAAGGAGGGCTGGTCCCACAAGTGGCAGAAGGCGACCGCAGCCTCATAGTAGGGATGCCCCCGGTACTTTTCCCTGGCGTTTCGGTCTCCTCCCAAGTGATGCGCGTAGTAGTAAGACTGGAATAGGCCATGGCGCTTGATTACCCAGTAGGTGCGTTCTGACACGTACGGCTTAAGGATCGCCGCGGCCACCTGGCTGTGGTTGTGCGGCGCCAGCAAATCACCGATGTCATGCAACAACGCGGCCACCACCATCTCTTCGTCGGCGCCGTCGCGATAAGCCCGCGTAGCCACTTGCAACGAGTGCTGCAACCTGTCTATCTTGTATCCACTGAAGGAATCCTTGAGCCGCAGTAGCTGTTCCAGCACTCGGTCGGCGGTCCCGAGCGCCTGCTCCCTCTCCAACTGGTCCAGAAGTAAATAGTCTTCCATTGATCCATCTTCCATTCGGCTAAAGCTTACGGTTGTCATGGTTGCACCTCTTGGTGACCCATCTTATTGGCTGCGCGAAGGGATTTTCGCGGAGTTGAAGAATTTGGTCTAATATGGGTTACCGGGATGATTCAATACGAGATGATTATATGCGATTAAAAGACCAGGTTGCGCTGATTACCGGAGCAGGACGAGGCATTGGTCGAGCCATAGCCCTGGCCTATGCTAGGGAAGGGGCCACGCTGGCGTTGGCGGCCCGCACAGTATCCGAGCTGGAAGAGACGGCCAAACAGGCGGAAGCGCTGGGCGCCACCACCTGCGTCGTCACCGCGGATGTTTCTGACGAACCGCAGGTAAGTCGAATGGTGCAGGTTACTCTTGAACGTTTTTCCAAGTTGGATATTCTGGTCAACAATGCTGGTGTTCCCGGTCCGGTGGGGCCCCTGTGGGAGAATGACGTCTCCTACTGGATTCGCACTATAGAGGTAAATGTCACCGGCGTTTTCTTGTGTTGCCGGGCGGCCTTGCCGGTGATGCTGGCTAACAATCGAGGAAAGATAATCAACGTCTACGGGGGCCGAGGACGCCATGTCTCATCTTACGGGGCATCGAAAGTGGCCGTGGCCGACCTGACGGAGACGCTTTCCCTTGAGTTGGAGGGCACCAACATTCAGGTCAATGCCTTGAGCCCGGGTTCGATCCACACTCGCATGTGGGAGGAGACGCGAGATGCCGCTGCAATCATCGGGGATGCCGAACTCTATGAATTTGGTGTGCGGGTAACCAGTGGAGGCGGGGCCTCGGTGGAACGGGCGGCTGAACTGGCCGTGTTTTTAGCCAGCGACGCGTCGGGGACCCTGAGCGGGCGAGTTATTCAGGCGACCGCCGATGATTTCTTGAATCTTACTCCCCGGATACCCGAAATCATGGCGACGGATGTTTATAAACTCCGCAGAGTGGAAGCAGGGCCTAATCTTCTTGGGTAACCCTTCCCCTGTTCGCCTTACATCTTGGGAACAAAAGGTCCATGCTCCCCGTCTTATCCCTAAACCGGCCCAATCTTTCGGGGCCGCCCAAGGGAGAAGAAGGCTATGATTCATCACATGAAACCGGCCATAAAACTGTCCATCCTGATGTCTATTCTTTCGGCTATCGCCGTGCTGAGCCTGGCCTGTGGGTCCAGCGCGGCTCCCACCCCCGTCGCGCCGGTATCCACGGCTGTTCCTCCTTTGGCCACAACCTTCCCTACTCCTATTCCCACGCAGCCGGCCTCGGAACAGCCTGCAACCCCTCCCACCCCTCCGGCGCCGGGGGAATTTGTTTCCCCTGGCAACCTATCGGCGGGCTTCCCGAGTTGGCTAGATCGGATGATAGGGGAGCTGGAAAGCCAGCCGCCGGCCAATCCTCCCCTCACCATCACCCGGTATCAATACCAAGGCCAATCGGTTTACTACCAAACGGCAGCCTGCTGCGACATTTTCAGCAACTTGTACAACCATGAAGGCGAGTTGATCGCCCATCCCGATGGGGGCATCACCGGACAGGGAGATGGCCGATTACCCGACTTCAACCAGGAGCGGTAGCGGGGATTCTTGGTCTGGAAGGACGCCAGGGAACAACTTGACCAGGACATTTCCCCGATCCTGGCGCCCATTGATGGCATCGATTTGCAAATAGCCGAAAGCTTCCCCCTGCAATACTTCCTAGCGGTGGCTTCCGGCCTGCCCGACGGTTGCCACTCCTTTGGCGGCTACACTCTGACTCGGGAGAGCCAGCGGGTGCTGATCAAAGTTTTCAATCTCAGGCCCTCGAATTCCATGCTTATGTGTATCCAGGTCTACGGCACCGTAGAGACCCCAATTCCCCTGGGCAGCGACTTTGATCCCAACGAAACCTACACCATCGACGTTAACGGCAAAACCATATCCTTCCGAGGGGATGCGGTATTGGAAGAGACCCTTAAGGCCATCCCAACCCTTCCTGAACTTGCAAATCCGAGCTTGGTCGAACTCCGGGAAGAGCTGATTCAAAATCGGGAGTTATGGGAGGCTCAGGGGATTACCGGCTACCAGATGGAGTTTCGCTGGAATTGCTTTTGCGCGCCGGACTACGTCGCTCCGGTAATCATATCGGTTGCGCCTGGCGGCACCGTAGATTCGGTGGTATTTGTCGAGAATAAGCTTCCGGTGGACCCCAAGTTCTCTGCGGATTATCCATCCATTGATGAATTGTTCGACCTGATTCAGGGCGCGATAGACCGGCCAGCCTTCCATATTTCGGTGAAATATCATCCGGGGCTGGGGTATCCATTATCGGCAGCCATCGACTATGACCGGCGAATTGCGGACGAAGAAACGGCATTCCAAGTTAGCGCCGTCACCAAGTTAAAATAGCGGCTCGGTGAGTGGGGTAAACTGCGCCAGTCATCTTAGCCAGGTACCGGGCAACCCTTCTGGCGGCCAGCAGACATGAGACATGTCCTCTTGCCAAAGACCCCCTTCCTAGTTAAGATGTTTACCACAGAACCAGCATCGCTGGGCTATTTAGCGAGTATCTTCGTAAAGATGGAGGAAAAATAGATGGGTATCCAGATTAAGCGTATCGGGCATGTCGGTATTCTAGTATCCGACTTCGACAAGTCCTTCAAGTTCTACACCAATGTCATGGGCTGCAAGGTAACCAACCGGAGGAAGCGGCCCGATGGGTCTGAGGGCGCCTTCCTTAGATTCGACGAGACGCACCACGACTTCGTTATCGCCAGCGCGCCGGCGGGGGTTGATGTTTCATCTTCCGTCAAACAAGGGGAGCGGCTGATTCAGCAGATCGCCTTCGAAGTGGAGAATCGGGATGAGTTCATGAAGGCCCTAGCCCATTTGCACTCCAAGGGAGTCAAGATCATTAACGGTCCCTTGACTCACGGGATTGAAAGTGGCGGCAATATCGAGGGCAGCGGCAGTCGCTCTTTCTACTTCAACGACCCAGATGGCAACCGCCTGGAAATCTTCACCGACGGGATGAAAGTGCCCAACGGGGAAACCTTCCCCCGAGCCGAGTATGCCGACGCCCTGGAGGACTTCATGAAGACCCAACGGGCTTCCGCATAGGCATACCCTCCTAACCCTTTAGCATACCCCCTAACCCTTTAAAAGGGACTGGGATCTGTGCTGACCAACGTGCCCTCCGGGTAAATCCGGAGGGCCTTTTGTTGCCTGCCGCATTCGGGCTGAAGCCCGGTCTGAGACGCCGAAGTTTGGGTAAATCACCCCATTTCCCCTCCCCTTCTTTTAAACGGGGGACTGAGGGGGATTTGGATCATAAAAGCTGGGAGCTTTCTTCACGGATCAGTAATAGCTCCTGAGTTCGAATCCCTTGGAAATTGGGGGTTCCACCCCTGTCTGGTTAATAGGGAAAATTGTTACCCTGGTAGATACTTAGCCGGACAAGCGCGAAAAGGGACGCCCCTGGGTTGGACCCGAAGCAACCTGGGGCCTACGCCGACCAGGGCCTTTTCATTTTCTCAAAATAGTATAAAATTATTACCAGTTTAAGCGGGAGGGGAGGATGATGACTTTGAGAGAAGCGCTGGATTTGGTGCCTGACTTCCGGAGTAGCCAAGGGCGACGCCACTCTTTGGGG
>JAKZUA010000049.1:0-13737 GCA_047516825.1 Dehalococcoidia bacterium | reverse complement strand
ACAGGTGCCTTGACTTACCCCGAGATACCAGGCGGCATGGCTGCACCGGCTGGTTCGAAGGTTCATCCGAACTGAACCAGTTCCACTTATCGGTTCATCACCAAAAGTGCGGAAGAGCCTCTTTATCACCGGCGGTAACAGTTCCTAGTCCGGGGGCCCTTGATTCCTTACCATGAAGGAACCTTGGATAGTAGCACCGGCCGAGGAGCCAGCTATTAATCCCCCACGACCCAGCAAGTTTTCTAATTCCCGGTGAGTTTGGGTATTCAGGTATGCATCGGCTAACCTGGGCTGTCGCCCACCTCCGATAAACACAGCGGTGGCAGACTTCAAAGGTTGGACGAAGTCTAGTTAATCCGCCATCTCAGGATTTCGAGTGTGTAGGATAGTGGCAGGGACCCCGAAGATAGTTCCTTCACTCACTGCCGGCATCAAGGGAGGGAGTTTACCGTCTTCCTCGGCGGTGGTTATCACTATTATCTTGACATCCACTCCACCTGCAAGCGCCAAAAATCGGGACTTGAGAACATCCTCCTTATCCAAATCACCACCGCCGTGAATAATGAGCATACCCATAGCAGGCCCGCTGGTCATTTTTCTCTGAAACCCCCTTGCGATAATTGACCCAAGAATACTGGAATCTGGACACTAGGGAAAGGGGCCTATTCTTTCATAGCAACGGCTGTCCGCACCTCAGCGTCCGGAAGAAAAGGGGGCGGACTTTATCCGGCTGAGATGCAGGCAGCGCGCTTCTGGAGTTAAGAATGTGGGGAGGGGAGGAAGGAAGTCAGTCAATCAGCCGCCAGGTCCAGGCTGAACGCTATATGAATAATGCTACCTACCATTGAACAAACGTTGGCATATATGTGTCATAATGACGTAGCTAGGATTCCCATTGAGATTCCATTGGCGGCATGACCGGACCGCAGCGAGGTACACCGAGCGGACGACCTCTCCAGCCACAAGACCCTCTACCTCCAATAGGGTAGCTCCATTTCCGGTAGCCACCAGGGTGTAAAATTGGGGTGTCACAAGGACTTCCTTTTCGAATCCTATATTCTTGCACGATGAATGAAATCTTCAAACGATGTTTCGGCCTGCACACCTTTGGGATTTCCACGTCGTTGTTTGATTCGCTTAAGGAGCTAACCCACCATGCAGGAACCTGATATAGAGGGTGACGGTGTCCTCCTGTTGAAAGCAATTGCCGAATACGCTGACCCATCTATAGACTCAGCGTTAGACCCTAGCTCTAGGCCGAAGCATCAGGTCTAGGAGGCGTTTTGGCTGACCCTGAACATGTTGCTCTGGCCAAGTCCGGAGCCACTGCGATTGCCCGGTGGCGGGAATTAACCTATATGATCCCTAACCCTACTGTGACTTTGTACACCTTGACCTATTCGCTTGGAAACCGCTCTGCCGGTGAGACCTTCGAAAAGCAATTTGTTTATGGGCGCGCCAAGCTTGATCTTTCTGGAGCCTCCTTAAGCGGCGTTAAATTGGCCCGGGCTGATCTGGCCCACGACAACCTCAGCCGTGTCGACCTCACCGGCTGCAATCTGCGCCTTGCGGACTTGCAAGGCGCCAACTTACAGTCGGCCCATTTGTCGCGGTCTGATCTTTCCAACGCAATCTGCATCAGAACGAACATGATTGGCTGTTCTCTGGTACGGACCAATCTTTCAAACAGTGCCCTTCAATCAGCCGGATTGAGGGGGGCCGACCTCTCTTATTCCAATCTTAGTTATACTAATTTGGAAGGCGCCAATCTATCCGAAGCAAACCTTTCCTTTGCTGACCTGTCGTGGGCCAATCTGAGTGGCACTAATCTACGAGGTGCCAATCTGACCGCGGCATCTCTCAAGCTGGCCGATCTGACCGGTGCCGACCTGAGGGGCGCGGTGATTACTAAGGCTGATCTTGATAGCGCCATCTTTTTGAATGCAGTTTTGGGCATAACGGAGTTCGTTAACTGCGACTTAAGCACAGTCATCGGCCTGGACCTGGCACGTCACACTGGCCCCAGCACCATTGGGTTGGACACCCTGGCCAGGTCTGGTGGGGCCATCCCAAAGGCTTTCCTGGAGAATGCCGGAGTGGCCGCCCCTTTGATAGCGGCCCAAGACGCCTTAAACGGGGTGAGGCGCGCTTATCCCAGTGTGTTGATCATCGGATCCGTAGGAGATAGCGAATTCGCCGAGCGGCTCAGGTCAGGGCTGGCAGCCTGCCAGATACCTAGCTGGGCCATTGCCGCCGATGATGAAGCGGCGGTGCAGTCTGGCGACATACTCCTAGATCATACTATTTATTATGACCGCTTGGTGCTGCTTTGCACCGCTCAATCTCTAGAAAGCTCTCAGGCCAGCCAGTACTTGGCTCAATTGGCCGGACGGCAGCAGTCCCAATCTGACCGGACCCTAATAGCCCTAGCGGCGGACAGCCTGTTCTACAACAGAGAAGACCAACTATGCGACACCTTAAAAAAGGGATTAGTCCTAGACTTCCGAGGCTGGGAAGATGCCAGGATTTTTGAGGAGGCCCTGACCTCCCTTGTCGGAGCCCTTTCCAGGACACGTTCTTGAATCCCTCCTCTGAGTATTCAGCATCCCGACCTTTTGCGGGCCTCTCAGCCCTGCTCGGGCCCACGCTGTAAATTTTGCGACCCCTGCTTCGGCGGCGGCGGTACGTTCACGGTGGCTCCTCTCCGTAGTAGGAGGCCTCCCAGTGACCACATCTCATACAGCATAGCCCCCAGGGAATACAGGTCGGCGCGGTGGTGTCACCTCACCGCCCATGGCCTGCTTTGGTGGCATGTAGGACACGGTGCCGACCATCATTCCTTCGGTGGTTAGGCGGGAGCGGTCGATGGCCACCGCCAGGCCGAAGTCGCCAATCTTGGCTACACCATCTCCGGTGAGCCAAACGTTGCCTGGCTTCAAGTCCCGATGGACGACGCCCCAGCTGTGGGCGAACTTCAGCCCCCGGCAGGTCTCTTTGGCAATGTTTATGCCCTGCTCCAAGGGGAGCTGGTGGTCGTCAACATCTTCGATGATGCCTTCTAGGTCACCGCCGCCCAGGCGCTGATTCCGGTGGTTTTCATCCGCAGCCGGTAGATAGAACTCCGTGCGGTGAAATACATGGTTCGTAGATCCGCGTCGCCCCAGGCGCAGTTGGCTGGAATTTCTGGCAGCCTAATTATCCCAAGATGGTCTCCATTGGATTCAAAAACCCAGACTCCTTCAGAGCCAGTGCAATAAACCCTGCCCTCGGTATCCACCTTCATTCCGTCGGGGACGCCATCCTGTGCCGAGTGCATGTTGGCGAAAATCCTGCTGTTGCTGGTACTTCCATCCAGAGCTACATCATAGGACCGAATGTACTGGTGAGTGCAAACTTCACGCCGTTCCTTTTCCCCCAGGCACCCGCTGTCCCTACGGGTGTTGGCCACGTACAGGATAGATTCGTTAGGAGAAAAGGCCAGCCCATTAGGGAAATCAATATCAGTGACTACCGCAGTCACGGCCCCATCCGGGGCGATGCAATGAACGCCGCTGAAGTCTATCTCTAGTTCCGCTGGGTCCAGCCTGCTGGAAGGGTTGGTAAAGAAAATGCTGCCGTCGGAGCGGCAAACGACATCGTTGGGCCGGTTGAGCCTCTTACCTTCCCAGCGGTCGGCTATAACGGTGATGGTGCCGTCGGGTTCCCATCTGGTCACCTGCCTATTATCACCTTCGCACATTACTAGGCGGCCCTCCAGGTCGAAGGTCAGGCCGTTGGCACTGCCGCTATCCTCCCGAATTACCTCCGGCTCCCCGCCCGGTACCAGACGATAGATCAAGTTGCGGCGATTGTTTACGAAGAGTAGGTATCCCTCGGGATGCCACAGGGGGCCCTCGGTAAACTCGAAGCCGGTTGCCAGGCGCTCGGCTTCGGTTGACTCCAAAATTGTTTCTAACCTATCCGGCATGGTCATCTCCTATGCCAACAATATTGGTCTAACTTCAAGGTAAGAACTTGCTCCCAGTGCGCCAGGGTTAGTGGCGCAGTCCGCCGCTAATGCGACAGTTTGGTCGCAAACCTTCTTCCTACCTAGCAATGCCTTCCCAGCCGCCGGTCACCCATTCATCCAATCGGCAACGCAGACGTAGGTGTTGACGCGGAAGTAGGTATAGGCGTACTGGTAGGAGCCAGTGTAGGTTTAACAGTAGGCATCGGTATTGCGGTTGAAGTAGGAATCGTGGTGGAGGGTTCAGACGCACATCCACCACCGATTGCTATTAGTATGGTAACTAGGCCGAGGATGAAGTACCGTCTCAAGACCAATTTCATTTCTCCAGGCGAGAGCAGTTTAAACTCGCGACACGTCACAATGAGTAGCCTATCGTTGCATGCTTGACTTCATCAGGTCAACTTTCGCTGTAGGGTTAGTCGTGGATTCACGCGAACCGTCGTCATAAAAAGGCGTGGAAAAAATTGGTCCTTAATTTAGTCGAGCGTAAATTAAGGACCATTATTGGTTACCCATCTATGCGCTGAGTCACCACCCGACGGACTGAATCGCGGACTGTGGAAGAACCCTTTTGGGTAGCGGCATTACCCATCTTCGTAAGGCACTCCCTTGACAACTCGACCTAGGTCAGGGATGCCGCGCTGCGGTAGCCGCGGCGGCTGCTACAGTTGGCATCGGAAAGGTCCCGTAGTCTCAAGCTAAGTCCGCCTCAGCTTGGGATCTAGGGTGTCCCGCAGCCAGTCGCCGAAAAAGTTAAAGGCCACTACCACCGCGGTGATGGCGATGCCTGGAAACAGGGCCAGCCACCACACATCCAGGATGACGGCTCGTCCTTCCGACACCATGATGCCCCAGGCAGGGGAACCGGTAGTCATGCCTAGCCCCAGAAAGCTCAGGGAGGCCTCCACCAGGATAACCTGCCCCACCTGGAGACTGGTTATTACCATCAAGGTGCTGACGGTATTAGGGAAAATGTGCCGAGCTATGATCATGGGCGAGGATACTCCGGCAATTTTAGCTGCCATAACGAAATCCAGTACCTTGATGGTGAGGACCTCCCCTCGAATCATCCGAGCAAATCTGGCCCAGACGGTGGCTACCACCGCGAGAACAATGCTTTCGATCCCCGCCCCTAGAATCGTCACTATTATCAATGCCACCAGGATCGAAGGAAACCCCAGAGCGGCATCAGCAGCCCGCATGATGAAGATGTCCAGCCATCCACCCCGGTATCCGGAAAGCAGCCCCAACACGCTTCCTACGAAGGCTCCTGAGGACAGCGCCACCAGGCTAATGAACACGCTGGTGCGGGCGCCGTAGATCAGGCGGCTCAGCATGTCTCGCCCAAGGATATCTGTACCCAGGGGAAAGCTTAGGTTGGCGCCGGGCGCCAATTTGGCGTCCAACAGGCTTATCTGAGTGGGGTCGTGGGGAGCTAGCAAGGGGGAGAAAGCGGCGCAAACTATCAAGACAATGACAATGGAAAGGGAGAGCCAAGGCAGCTGAAGTTTTCTGGTCTGCCGGTTCATCTCCCGTAACCAGGCTATCCTGCCTCCGGCCACAATAAATTTTGTCGCCACAGCTACTCCCCTCTAATCGTACCTGATTCTAGGGTTGACATAGACGTAGAGGATATCGACCACCAGGGCGATGACAACGTATAGGAAAGCTGATGTCAACACTGTGGCCTGCACAACGGGAAAATCCCGCTGTTTGATGCCCTGCAGCATCAGCCGACCGATGCCTGGCCAAGCGAAGACTACCTCAACGACCACAGAACCGTTGAGCAGCCCCGCCAGGGTCAGCCCGCCAAAGGTGAGAACCGGGATCACCGCGTTTTTTGCGGCATGTTTATAGATCACCATCCTCTCCGGAAGACCCTTAATGCGGGCAAATTTAACGTACTCGCTGTCCAGAACCTCCAGCATGCTGGACCGCACCAAGCGCACTATTCCGGCCATGCCTCCCCACGCCAGCACAAAGGCGGGTAGAACCATATGGCTGGGACCCCCTCTGCCAAATGTAGGAAGCCACCCCAATATCGCCCCAAACAACAGGATCAGCATTATGGCAATCCAAAAGCTGGGGGCGGCAATGCCCAGCACCGCAAACAATTTGCCGAAGAGGTCCAGGGCACTGTCGCGCTTCACCGCGGACAGAATGCCGAAGGGTATGCCCACTACTATTGTTAATACCATCGCGGCGCCAGCTAACTGCAAGGTGGCGGGGAAAACTCCAAAGAGCAGCGATCTCGCTGACTCACCTGTGATTAAAGAAACGCCAAAGTCTAACCGGACAACCCGGCCCAAAAACAGCGCGTACTGGACAATAAGGGGCTTGTCCAGGCCCATGCTTTTCCTGACCTGTAAATAATCTTCATGGGTTCCCTCACGGCCTACCACGTAATAAGCCGGGTCTCCGGACAGGTGTACGCTCAGAAAAACTAACACGCTCAGAGCCAACAGGGTAATTATGGCCTGTCCAAAGCGCTCGCAGATGTACCGCAGCATGGATTAGTAATATCCTTGAGACAGACTTGATGCAGTTAGAATAAAGACCCAGCCCACCAATCCACAGATTGGTGGGCTGGGGTGACAACCAAGGGTCTACTCGGCCAGGCGAAACGCCCGGCAGAAGCCTGACCGTGAGGTGTAGATTACTTTAGCACAATGGTATGCATGGCCGAGGGATAAGCGGACAGGGGGTCGGGCTGCCAAGTCTCTATGCGTGGCCCCACACCCCAGGGAATGTTTACATATCCAATGCCCAATGTGTAAGCCTCACTTCGCAACCGCTGATAGGTCGACTCCAAGCTCTTCACCCTCTCCGCCGGATCGAAGACGGCCAGGGTTGCATTTTGCAGCGCAAATAGTTCCGGGTCGTTATGGGGGCGATCCCTCCGGGTGTTAAGCGTCCAATTTCGCCGCAGATTCGTCGAAGCATCTATTCTCGTCTCGGCCTGATTCCACACGGGCTGGCCATAGAGTTCCTCGTTGTTGTCAAGTTGCTCCTCGATAGCTGCTTCATCCCAAACCCGCACTTCCACGTCCAGGCCCAACTCCTTCTTCCACATATCGCCGACCACTTGTGCCGTCTCCGTCAACAAGGGGAGTGTGGCGATAGTAATGACGTTGAAGGTCACCTTCCCAAATCCATCGCCGCCGGGGTAGCCAGCGTCGGCCAGCAGTTGCCGGGCCTTATCGGGGTCAAAGGGCCAGGGGTCCAGCTCCTGGGTGTACCCGATGGTGCTTGGCGTAAGTCGGAACCACCCCCTTAACACCAGCACGTCAGACCCGAAGAGTTGGTCTCGAATCAATTCTTTGTCAATGGCGTAATTCCAGGCCTGGCGGACCCTTATATCATTGCAGGGATGCTGGGCGAGCCAGCACCCGTAGGTCATGACATCTATCAAGGCTCCTTCTTGACCAAACACGATCCGTCCCCCGCCGGTCTCTACTTGCCTACGGGCACTCAAACTGACTGGACCGATGTCGGCGTCTCCGGCCCGCAAGGCGGCTACCCGGACTGCTTCTTCGGGGACCAGCCGTAGATCCAGCTCAGTGAATTTCAAACGTTTATCGGACAGACCATTTTTGGGTTGATGGTAGAAATCTTCAAACCGTTCGTAAGTTATTTGATCCCCTTTGACTTGCTTCACTATCTTCGAGTAGCCGGCGCCGATGGGGTTGCGGTTGTAAGCATCCACCGCCGCCTTATCGGCGAAAGGCTCCTCCCGTTTGGGGAGGATGGAACCGAGCTGCCAACCCCCTGACACTTCGGAAAGATCGGGAAGCAAATCAGGGGCGGGCTGGAGGGACACCACACTGACCTGGTTGGGCCCGGTCAGCTCTATTCGATCCATTGATCTCGACAAGGCCAGGGAGCTCTTACTTCGGCTGTATTCCTGGGCTTGGGGCCCGATGGTATATTGGAGGGTCCACAAGACATCCTCCGCCGTAATATCGGAGCCGTCGTGGAACTTGCCCCCGTCCCTGATGGTAAAAGTCCACGTCTTGCCGTCTGCTGAGTTTTCCCAATCGGTAGCGATTCCCGGAGATATCGCCAACGCACCGTCTTTCAACTCGCGGGACATGAGAAAGCCATGAAGGTGCCGGGCGTATTCGTTGCCCCCTCCGATACCACTCTGGATGTTGTCGAACAGTTGGGAACCAAAGTTCCCTACCATCAACGTCACTTTGCCCGAACTGACTATTGGCGAATCCGGAATGGGGGTCGACACGGCAGCAGCCGTGGGCACCGCCTCTTCGACCGGAGTCGGCTGGGCTATCATCGCCTCTTCGGCCGGAGTCGGCTGGGTTGTCATCGCCTCTTCTGCCGCGGAAGGTTGGGCTGTTGCTGCCTCTTGGGCCACAGGAGGCTGGAGTGTAGCAGTGGCTTCCGTCCCGCAGGCCACTCCAACGAGCATCAGACCCATAACCACCCCACCCAAAACTCGGGGAAATGTCGCCTTGAACCTACCCAAGAATTGCATATTACTATTCCCTCCCAAATTGATCCAGTTAGTCCATCTCATCGGTCAGGTTCCACAAGGTTTAGAGGGGTTACTCTACCCCCTCTTTATCTTCCCCTTGGACAGGGGGAGATTAGCTTTTTGAACATCCTGTAAAGCGCTGGAAACTTTCAATGATACCCGGGAACTCCAACGTCGTCCGGCTCTGGCTATCGGCGCTCCCACTACCCATTTTCGTGGCGCATACCACCCCTAAACAAGAACTTCCCCGGGGCTTGGTATCCGGACAACCAGCGAGCCGCTCACAACCTAGCCCCATCGTACAGACCCAGAAAGGACGGAGCTATCTTCCGATAAATTTGAATGCGGGAGTGACCGGAGCATTCAACCACGAAGACCCGGCCTTGGTCATCGACTTCGACCGCTGTTGGTCCTATAAACAACTTTTGCCGCTCCAGACCGTGGGCCACCTTCCGCTGTTTCCACTTGTCTGGGTTGGCGTCTAATTGCAGCGCACCCCACTGGGATATAGTTGCATCTCCGGTAATTTTAGTAATGAACCCGCCGGCGGCGTCAAATACCTGAAGCCGGTCGTTGCCCCGGTCGGCCACGTAGATAATCCCCTCCTTATCCACTGCCACATCGCTGGGTCGGTTGAACTCCCCATCCCCTGTTCCGGAAGTGCCAAACTTCATCAGGAACTGACCATCCGGGGAGAACTTCTGGATACGATCATTACGCCAGTCGACAACGTACACATTGCCGCTGCGATCAAGGTCGATGCCCCAGGGCATGTTAAACTCGCCGTCTCCGCTGCCCTCCTGGCCCCACTTTTCTAGAAACTTGCCGTCTTTGGTGAACTTCTGGATGCGGTTGTTCTTGGCGTCCACCAGGTAGACGTTGTCCTCGGCATCGAAGTGGATGCCCGAAGGACCGTTGATCTCACCGTCGCCGCTGCCGGCGGTTCCCCAATCGCTAATGAACTCCCCGTCCTTGGTATAGATGGAAACTGTGTTAAACCACTCATCGGTCACGTAGACGTTCCCTTCCTTGTCCAGGGCGATGGAGGAGGGCCAGGCGAGACGTGCTTCCGCGGAAAACCATTCCCCAACTCCGTTACTGCCTCGGGCAAATTGCCCGATGTACTCTTCTCCAACTGTGCAAATCGTCACCCTAAGGCAATCGGGACGGTACTCCTGTGAACGACTTATCACATACATTAGGTCGTCATCTCCCCGCGCCATAGCCACTGGGTTGCGGAATGACGGGCCGGCGTTATCGAGGCGTCCGATTGTATGGCTATAACTAAACGTCACTCCCATAGTCTGAGTAGTCATTTTCACCTCGCTATAACCTAAGTTTCTTAAGGCCAGCACTTAGTGTAAGCAGATACCGCCCCTCTACTATTCAATGGGGACATTGGCACAGTACACTGCGAAGCCGATTGGAACTTCCTCACCCATCGACACTCAGTACAGGCTTCGGTCCGATTGCCGCGGGAGAGGGTGCGGCTGCTCATCAACAGATCTTAGAGGAAGCCAAACTGTTCGAAACTCCCGTTGACGATGGACTTGGCATCAAGGCCCAGCCACTTCTCCAGTAGAGTAGCGTACAGGCCCCGGAAGTCGTTGTTGTAGTGTAGGTCCCCTTCCAACAGCTTGTCAGCCTCCAGGGAAGGATACTCTCCATATATCCCGCCTTGCACCGTATCGCCGATTACAAAGGCGGTGCCGCCCGAACCGTGGTCCGTCCCCGAGCCATTATCATGCACTCGACGGCCAAACTCGGTGAACAGCAGCAGCACTACGTTCTCCCTGGCATTGTGCTCCTTCAGGTCGTCTTGGAAGTCGCTGACGGCCTGAGATACTTCGGCCCACAGCTTGGAGTGAGCTACCATTTGGGCCGCGTGGGTGTCAAAGCTGTTGTAGGGTGCTGTGGCGTACAGAACCCGGCATCCCAATTCCGCAGTATGCACCTGAGCGATGTTCTGCATGTATTGGGCTATTGGGTGGGAGCTATATTCCACCGTGGACGAATACTTGACCAAGGCGCTGCTTAAGATATCCGCCCCCTTCAGAGCGTCCATGCCTGTTTGGGAGAGGTAATCAACCACTTGGCCACGACCTATGGCGGGGGAGTACATGCGGTCGAAAATATCCAGGGCTTTCGTCCTCTGTTCTTCCGCTTCTATGCTGGTAAGCACTCCGTAGGTCTGCAGATTGCCCACGGATGCCACCGGCACCCCCGACATGGCCAAGGCCCTGGGAAGGGACCGGCCAAAGTTAACCCCAGTCAACACGTTCTCACCTTTGGGATCCAAGGCCTTGATGGACCGGCCCAGCCAGCCTTCAGTGCCCACCTTGTCCGGATCACAGGTGTGCCAAATGTCCATGGATCGAAAATGTGAGCGGTTGGGATTGGGATAGCCGATGCCCTGGATTATGGCAACGTGTCCCTCGTCGTACAGCCTTTTGAGAGGTGCCATGTTGGGGTTAAACCCCAAGTAATCGTTGATCGGCAGCACCTGACTCTCATCGATTTTCACTACCGGCCGGTTATCATTGTACAGAGGGTCGCCGTAAGGAACGATAGAATTCAAGGTGTCGTCGCCGCCAGAAAGCTGAAGCACTATCAGGACGGGATCTTTCTTCGTACTGGTCATGATATTTCCCTCCTCGAGTTGTTCATGAACGCTAAATAATCAGCCCATAGCTCCGGCCCTCTGGTGGCCTGTTCGGAGGAAGGTCGAATCGGCAGAATTAGGTTGAGAGCTGAAAGCTAAATGCCAAGTCTACGCGAACTGAAATTCCTGAGTGGCTACTATCATCTGAAGCATTTGCCCCACCCGCTGGGGGAACTCCTCGGCGCCGGTACTTAGCGGGCCTCCTTGCTCAACGTCAGCTATCAACAGGCCACGGGTTTCCTCCGCTAGTTCATAAGTCCCCAGCAATTCCAGGCAGCCATCCACCAAGCGTTGCGGGGAGATGGTAGGGCCCTCGGAGGCCAAACGGTCGATGATGGCCATAACTCCGGGCAATTCAGTGTTACCCACCTGGGCAGCGGTGAAATTGATCCGCTCCACCAGTGTGCCACTGTTAATCCACTCCCGGCCGCTGTGCCAGCCTTCTACCGTGGGCGGGTTCATCAGGTCTTGGCCCATGTACATGATCTCCCGGGAGATGGGATACAAGCCGAGCTTGGGGCTGGTGAAATCTCCCACCTGGCGCAGGGTGCCTGCCACCACCTCAGCGGGAGACTTTACTTTGGTAAAGCGGGCGTTCTTAAAGGAGTCGGAGTTAAACAACAACTGCAGCATGGAGCGGATGTCGTAGTTAGACCGGAAGTACTCGGCTTCCAGCATCTCGATGGCCGCCGGGTCCCCCGGTGGGGTGTCCTGCCAGGCCGGCACTTGTGGCTCGTCGGCCACGAAGAAGTTGTAAAGGTGCCTGGCGGCGAACCGGGCGGTAGCCGGTTGTTTGGCGATAATCTCGATCACATCTTCACCATTCCAGGGTCCCGTCTCTCCCAGGAATGTCTTCTCGCCGTCGTCATGATCGTCTGGGTTGTAGATGAACAAGGCCTCCTCGTGACCATAGGGATAGCCCGGTACGGCGTTGCCGATGGTCCAGCCGGCGAAGGCACGGGCGCAGGCCTTCACGTCCTCCTCGGTGTAGTTGGGATGACCGTCCATACCGACACCCAAGGAAAATAACTCCAACAGTTCCCGGCCCCAGTTCTCGTTAATGGCGTCCTTGTGGCTCATGCAGTTGTCCAAGTAATAGATCATGGCGGGGTCGCTGGCCAACTGCAAAAGCAGCTCCGGGAACCGGCCCAACCCGTGGCCCCGGAACTTGTCCAGTTGAATTTTTATTTGGCTGCCGTTCATACACTTTGCATCTCCGACGCAGAAGATGCTGTGCCAGAACAGGCAAATCTTTTCCTCAAGAGGCCGCGTTGTGTTGATCATGCGGTAGAGCCAATAGTATTGGTTTACCAGCAGTGGGCCGATCTCCACCCAGGCCGGGTTATACCGGAGCAACAGGTCCATCGGCAACTCTGGTTGCTCTTTGGGATGGAGCAACTCCTGCACGGTAGCCTCGTACCCTCTCGCGGTGCGCTGCTCTAATTCCTGGTACGCGGCGCCGAATCCGGCACGCCGCATCAGGTGAGCCATTAAAGCTATGTCCTTATCTGCCATGCCTTTACCCCTCTTTAAATTGGTTAATAACCAACTAGCGGTCAGTTTGGCTTACCATCAATGTTTTTGGGACTGCGGGAACCCGCTGTTAAGCACATTGGAGTAGCGCGCTCCTCTGGGCAGCATCTCCAAAGCACTTGAGCTCAATACTGCCCTGCGACAGTAGCCAACTCTTCGGCGGTGGGTGTCTTGCCGATGCGGGGCTCGGCCACCACCGTGACCGGGCACCCTTGGCCCACCTGGGCCGCCTTCAGCTCAGCCATCATACGCTGCCGTCCCAGAAACACGCAACTGGAGAAGCATTCTATGGATTGCGCCTTTACGCCCGCGAGTGTTGCCGCATCAGTCTTCCGAGCTAGGGCTTTCAGGCACGCTGTACCATACTGGGGTGCACCGTTAGCGGGCTGAAAGCTAAATGCCAAGTCTACGCGAACTGAAATTCCTGAGTGGCTACTATCATCGGAAGCCACCGCCCCACCCGCTGGGCGAACTCCTCGGCGCCAAAAAACGGTCCTTAGTTTGGTCTCCCCTCCCCTATAGGTCACTTATAGGAGGTTACACCCCGTTTTTTTGTGACCTTGCTATGCGTCTTGGGGTTTATGCTTCGTTCCGGCCTGCTCCAGGTGTTCCTGGATGCTCGGATAATAGAACTACCTCCTCCCAATTCGCTAATACTTCTTGCGGCCTGGGTTCGTCGTATATCCTACTCTTAAAGCGTTGGACGGTCTTCCCCAACATACTCCATTGTGTGGCGATTCGACTGGGCGAGAGACCATCCCGCAACCCGTGAAGGATTGCCAACCGCGCCAAGCGCGACAGTGGCTCGCGGTTTGTGGTTTTCTAAGAACCGGTGGTTGTCCCCTTTTGGGGCTTCGTTGGGTCATTCTTGTCCTCATTGTGTCCCTTGTTTTGCCATAGTTGAGCCTGTCCCACAAACCCCCTTTGAAAGTCGAGGTTAGAGCCCTAAACTGGTGACAGTTGAAGATAGGGGTGTACGGGATGGCCTACAATCTGGTGCCCTGTGACCGGGAGCAAGGATACCTGATGCCCCCTTCCTTA
>JAKZUA010000048.1:0-6269 GCA_047516825.1 Dehalococcoidia bacterium | reverse complement strand
CCAGCAGAGTTTCGCGACTCGCCGCGTTCAGGTCTAGTTCAGTGTCCACCTCCCTGGTATGCCACAACTCCCCCGGCCATGCCAGCGTTTTTCCAACGGCTTTGAGCCAATTCACCTCATCAAGTCTGAACAGTTACGTGTTTTAAAAGTTCCTTGACTTCCAGGCTCAAGCTGTTATGCCGGTTTGGGCTTCAGCTCCCTCTCCCATCAAGGGAGAAGGGGCTATTGTCAGGCCATACCAGGACGCGCATTTCTCTATTCTAGCGCGGGCAATGCGCGAGGCTTTTTAAACACCCGCTTAGGCAATCGGCAGTGTGTTAGTTTACGCAACCTGAAGGAGCAAAATCCTTCGTTACACCGGCGTTCGCCGGAATGACGGTGTTGGCAGCGCTGCCCCATCCGGTGTAGATGTAGATTCCACTTTGGCTTTGGTTTAGGCCCACAAAACCTTATGCGTTAGCACCGCAGTGACACCCTGACCAATGGCGTTAGAACCATGTTCCAGGGACTTTAGACCCCTCGCTGCGCTCGGGGTGACATTTTGCGATAATTGCTTGCCCCGGTAAAAATCCAGGAGCCAATCATTTGACAGGCGAACCGGCTTTCCTTTAGCTTTAGGCCGATTCCCTGTTATCTATTCCCGGTTACCTATCACCATTTTTCAGGAGGCGCCCCGTGGCTTTGGGTTGGGCAATCATCAGCACCGGTCTGCACCCGGATAACAAGATAGCCCCGGCTATCAATGCCACCCCAGAGGCAAACCTTGTGGCGGTTTACAGCCGGGACCTGGATCAGGCCGAGGCTTTTGCCCAGAAACACGGAATACCCGCCGCCTACGCCTCAATGGACTCCCTGCTCCAAGACTCCCGGGTGGACGCGGTGTTCCTCTGCTCCCCCAACTTTCTGCACGCCCAGCACGCCCTTCAGGCCGCCGCCGCCGGCAAGCACGTGTTGAGCGAGAAGCCGATGACCACCACCCTGGAGGATGCGGTGGCGATGGTACGGGGATGTCGAGACCAGGGCGTAACCCTGGCCACCGGCTACCATCTCAGGACCCACCCGGGGCATATATTGGCGCGGGAAGCCATCCGGCAGGGAGCCCTAGGGAATTTATCGCTGGCCCAGGGTCAGTGGGGCTTTGGCGTGCGGGGAGACACGGCGCCACCACCCCGAACCGGCCGCCGCCAGTGGTGGGAGGATCCGGAGCTTATCGGCGGAGCCGCCGCGTTAATGGGCACCGGCGTTCACGTGGTGGACCTGCTGCGATTCCTGTTGGGGCAGGAAGTGACCGAAGTCGCGGCCTTGACCGACGGGCAGACGGCGGAGCGCCCTTTGGAGCGGATGGCCACGGTGACTCTACGCTTTGGTGGCGGCACGCTGGCCACGGTTTGCTGCGGTCGCCTGCTGCCCGACTCCAAAAACGACTTTGCCATCTACGGCACCAAGGGCCGCATCACGGGACGCGCCACCCTATGGGAGTCCAGGCAGGGACGGGTGGAAGTAGTCAGCGACACGGTTAATCGGACCGCGGTTTATCCCGCGGATTACCTCGCCAATTTCATCGCCGAAATACAGGATTTTCAGCAGGCCGTGGAGCTAGGCCGCGAGCCTGTGGCCTCGGGAATGGATGGTTTGCGGGTTGTGGAGGTGACGCTGGCGATGATCGAGTCTGCCAAAACCGGACGGACCGTGGGAATAGACCCGGTTCAGGTTTAAGGCGAAAACAACCCCTGCTCCTTTGATGGAAGTAGATTGGGATGAGGGTGAAACCCCTCACTAAAGTCCTCTCCCACAAGGGGAGAGGATGCCGCTCAGCAAAAACTAGAGCTACTGCATCTAACTACTGCTTCCTTCCGCCACCAATAGCTGGCAGGAAGTGAACCTCGCTGTTCTCGCCGACCCGCTCCAGGAGACCCAGCTGGCTGACCTCGCCGTCGACAATGACCGCGATGCCGGCCACCAGGTCATCCTCCTCGGCATCATAGAGATATTCTTTGATGCCGGGGAACTCCTGATCCAGGTTGTTCATCACCTGGCGGACGGTTCTACCGACGACCTGCACCTGCTGCTTGCCGCCGGTCAAGGCCTGCATTCGGGGGGGAATCCATACTTCCGGCATAAAATTACCTATGCCCCTTACCGGAGTTACTGCTCTCTGCCGAAACTGATACATACGCACTCACCCCCACTCTAACTTTCCCCCGTCAAGGGGGAGAGAACCAGTCCCTTCCCCCTCGATGGGGGAAGGTGAGGATGGGGGTGGTCACCAATTCATCAAAACCAACCGGACGATGTATTAGGAGGCGCTGCCGTTCTTCTCCCAGAGAGCCTCCAGCACCTTGCCGGGATTCATCGGCAGGCTGGTCATGCGCACCCCTATGGCTTGGTATAATGCGTTGGATATCGCCGCCATGGGTGGCACAATGCACACTTCGCCCACGCCCCGCACGCCGTAGGGATGATTGGGGTTGGCCACCTCGACGATCACGGTGTCGATCATGGGCAGGTCCAGGCTCACCGGCATGCGATAGTCCAGGAAGCTGGAGTTCATCATGTGGCCCTGGTCGTTTACGAAATACTCTTCGTTCAGGGCCCAGCCGATCCCCTGAGCCACACCACCCTGAATCTGTCCCTCCACGTAGCTGGGGTGGATTGCCTTGCCGGCATCTTGCAGGGCGGTGTAGCGGAGGATGGTTACCTTACCGGTATCCGGGTCCACTTCAACGTCCACTATGTGAAAAGCCAGCGCCGGTCCGGCGCCGCCGGGGTTGACGCCGGCTCGCCCGACAATAGGCCCGCCGGTGGGATTCTGCCGGGCCGCCATCTGCTTGAAGGTTAATCGTAGCTCCGGATCCGACTTGTGCTGCAACACCCCGTCGATATACTCCACGTCGTCCAGAGACACGTCCCAGATTTTAGCGGCGCGCTCCAGCATCTGCTGCTTGATGTCCTGGGCGGCGGTATAGCTAGCCCAGCCGGTCTTGAAGGTGACGCCGCTGCCTCCGGTGTTGGAGGTGAAGCCGATGGAATCAGTATCCGCAACCTGGGGTCTAACATCCTCAAAGGGTATCCCCAGGACCTCAGCCAGCTGCTGGGCCACGGATGCCCGCGTTCCGCCGATGTCCGGCGAACCCTCGGCCAGGTTGACAACGCCGTCCGGAGTAATGGTAGCCACCGCGCTGGATGGACCGGTATTGTTGCCCCAAAAACCGGCGGCCACGCCCCGGCCGCGATAGGGGCCTTCCAGCTTCGCCGAGTAATGGGGGTGGGCCTTGGCCGCCTCCAGGGTCTCAATGAAGCCCACCTTGGGCATCAGCGGGCCGGTGGCCCGACGGGTGCCTTCCTTGGCGCTGTTCAGTAGCCGGAACTCTATGGGATCCATTCCCAGCTTTTCCGCCAGCTCATCAATGGCCCCTTCCATGGCGAAGGCCGCGGCGGGGGAGCCGGGGGCTCGGTATGCCGAGGTCTTGGGCCGGTTAACGACAATGTCGTAACCTTCGATGTAGGCGTTGGGAATGTCGTAGGCGCCCATGATGCACTGGGCTCCGCCGGGCACCGGAGATCCGGGGAAAGCCCCGGCTTCGAAGATCAGGTGAGCCTCCGCGGCGGTCAGCTTTCCATCCTTGGTCGCGCCCAGCTTGACGCACACGTTGGTGCCGGAAGTAGGCCCGGTGGCCTCAAAGACTTCCGTCCGGCTCATGGTCACCTTGACCGGCGCATCCGCCTTCTTGGCCAGCAGGGCGGCCAGAGGCTCGCAGTAGATGGCCAGCTTGGCGCCAAATCCGCCGCCAATCTCCATTGGAATAGCCTTGACCTTGGAGATGGGCACCCCCACCAGCCGGGCGGTGCTCTCCCGCACCATGAAGTGGCCCTGGCTGCTGGACCATAGGGTCAGGTTTCCGTCGGCATGCCACATGGCGGTGCCGCTGTGGGGCTCAATGTATCCCTGGTGAACCGCGACGGTAGATGCGTCCCGTTCTACGATGACATCGGCCTGCTTGAAGCCATCCTCCAGGTCGCCCAGCGTGAATTCGAAATGATTGGCCACGTTGGTTCCCGGAGTAGTGTCGTCGTCATCCAATACCCCGCCGGCCCGAATGGACGCCGTGGCCATGGCGGCCAACCGCTCGTGGATCAGAGGGGCGTCCTCGTTCATGGCATCTTTGGCGTCCATCACCGGGGGGAGAACCTCGTATTCCACGTCGATCAGCGACAGGGCTTCCTCGGCCACATGCGGGCTGGTAGCCGCCACCGCCGCGATGGCATGTCCTTTATACAGCGCCTTGTCGGTAGCCATCACGTTGTTGCTCAAGAACCTCATGTTGACCATGGCGCCTTCGACCAACTCGGAGGCTCGGCCCGAGGGCTGGATCAGGTCGGCCCCGGTGATCACCGCCTTTACGCCCGGGTGGGCGGCCGCCCGGCTGGTATCCAGCGACTTTATCCGAGCGTGGGCATGGGGACTCCGCAATACCCGGCCGTGGAGCAATCCCGGCAGGTTGATATCGGCGCCATAGGTGGCCTTGCCGGTTACTTTATCGGCGCCGTCGGGACGGACGGGTCGCTTGCCCACCACGTTGTACTCCTGGGTAGACAGAACGATGTTTGGCTGATAATCGAGCATTTGCGCCTCCAGCTAACTATGGGGTGCCAGCAAATAGGGGTAAATTCTAAAATGTTACCGCTGATATATTATCATATGTCCCAGCCCAGGTATCAAGGTGATTCCCAAGGGCGGCTCCCAGTGGCAGGGTAACTCGATAGCTAGAGTCAACATTTCTCCCGCAGAAAAATCCAGCCCAGACGAGCGGCGTTACGGACAAGATGCACTTCGGTAGAATGCTTCCGGGATTAGGCGCTCCGCAGACCGGGGTTACCTTGGGACTGGGGGACAACTGGCGTCAATTCGCCCTGCTGGTGGCGGTAAACCTCTTCGTCGGCGGGATGGTCGGGATGGAGCGTTCTATTCTCCCGGGCCTGGCTGAGGCGGAGTTCAGCATAACTTCGAAGACAGCCGCCCTTTCCTTCATCGCCACCTTCGGCCTGGCCAAAGCAGTTTCCAACCTCTTCGCCGGTAATCTTTCCCAAAGATTCACCCGACGGCGGATTCTCATTGCCGGCTGGCTGTTCGCATTGCCGGTCCCTCTGCTGTTGATCTGGGCGCCAACCTGGGGATGGGTTATCGCCGCCAACGTGTTGCTGGGCATCAGCCAGGGCCTCACCTGGTCCATGACGGTCAACATGAAAATGGACCTGGTGGGGCCCAAGTGGCGCGGGTTGGCGTTGGGTTTCAACGAAGCGGCGGGGTATCTATCCCTCGCCGCCGCCGCCTTTATGACGGGGGTGATCGCCCAGGCCTATGGGCTCCGGCCGGAGCCCTTCTATCTGGGGATTGGTATCGCCGCCGCCGGACTGGCCTTTAGCGTTCTCCTGGTGCGAGACACGGCCCTTCACCTGGCCGCGCAATCCGCCGGCTTGCCGTCAGCAGTATTGGCCCCTCCGTCTCTAAGGCGCAGCTTCGCCGACGCGACCTGGCGCAAGCCCTACCTCTTCGGCATTACCCAGGCCGGATTGGTGAAGAACCTCAACGACGGGGTGGCCTGGGGTATCTTCCCCATTTTCTTCGCGAGCGAAGGCCTGGGCTTGGAGCGGATAGGTGTGCTGGTAGCGATCTACCCGCTAGTATGGGGCACCCTCCAATTGGCAACCGACTGGGCCAGTGACCGGGTGGGACGCAAGCCCCTGATCGTCATAGGGATGGTCCTGCAGGGAGTAGCGATCTCTCTGACGGGCGGGTTAGATTCCTTCGGCGCATGGATTGGCGCCATGTCTTTGCTAGGCATGGGGACCGCGCTGGTCTACCCTACCCTCTTAGCGGCCATCGGCGACGCAGTGCCCGCCGGGGAACGGGCCATGGCCTTGGGGGTTTATCGGTTCTGGCGCGACGCCGGTTTTATGGTGGGGGCCATCTTCGCTGGCTCACTGGCCGACCTATACGGATTGAGCGCAGCTATTCAATCGGTAGCGGTTTTAACCGTAGCCTCCGGCGCGCTGGCCAATTTTACCTTGCAAGGAAGGCAGTTACCCCAGGCTCATACCTGATACGGGTGCAACCAGGCCCCGCTGGTGTTACTGATCCTTGAAGATAAAACTAAACCAACCCAGGTTGTTTGAAACAGGCCCGAATAATATGGGTCTTGTGGCGGAGCCGCTCCTTGGCCCGACGGAGCTCCAGCCAAAGGTGAGATAGGTTGTGACAGCTGAGGTTC
>JAKZUA010000047.1:0-6293 GCA_047516825.1 Dehalococcoidia bacterium | reverse complement strand
CACCGGCGAGCTGCACCTGGGACACGCCCTGGAGAAATCTCTGGAGGATGCCCTGATCCGCTGGCGCCGCATGTGCGGCGCGCCGACCCTCTGGCTGCCTGGCACCGACCATGCCGGCATCGCCACCCAATGGGCGGTGGAGAGAGAGCTGGCGGCCCAGGGTCAAGACCGGCATCAGCTGGGTCGGGAAAAGTTTGTGGAGCTGGTCTGGGAGCACGTCGGGAAGGTCGGCGGCATTATCCACGAGCAGTCCCGCCGGCTGGGCATCTCCGCTGACTGGGATCGCCACCGTTTCACCCTGGACCCAGGCCCCAGCAAGGCGGTGCGCACCACCTTCGTCAACCTCTACAACAAGGGGCGGATTTACCGCCACGAACGGATTATCAACTGGTGCCCCCGCTGCGCCACCGCCTTGTCCGACCTGGAAGTGAGCTACCAGGAGCAGGACGACAAGCTGTATTTCATCCGGTATCCCCTGGCCGCAGCCGGCACCGGCACCGACACTATCACGGTGGCGACCACCCGTCCGGAAACCATGCTGGGGGATACCGGGGTTGCCGTCCATCCGGAGGATGCCCGCTACCGGGACGCGATTGGATTACAGGTAGTTCTTCCCATCATGGAACGCTCCATACCGGTGGTGGCCGACCAGGCGATTCAGCAGGAATTCGGCACCGGAGCCTTGAAGGTCACGCCGGGACATGACCCGGTGGACTTTGAGATAGGCCAGCGCCAGGGCTTGGAAATCATAACCGTCATTGGCCTGGACGGTAACATGACCGCCGCCGCCGGCAAATACGCCGGGATGGAACGGTTTCAAACCCGGGAGTCGGTGGTTGCCGAGCTGGAAAGTCTGGGTCTGCTGGAAAGGGTGGAGGACCTGCGACACTCGGTGGGCCACTGCCAGCGCTGCGATGCCGTCGTGGAGCCTCTGGTCAGCCTCCAGTGGTTTATGAACGTGGGGAGCCACCAAGACTCGGACAGTATCGCCGGGCGGGCCCACGCCGCCGTAAAGAACGGGGAAATCCAGATAGTGCCCGAGCGCTTCGGCCGGGTCTACCTCAACTGGCTGGAGAACATACGGGATTGGTGCATCAGCAGGCAGCTGTGGTGGGGGCACCGAATCCCAGTCTGGTATTGCGACGGCTGCGGACAGGCCAGCGCGTCCATCGAGGACCTGGCAAGCTGCCCAAGCTGTGGCTCGGCCGAATTGCATCAGGACCCGGACGTTCTGGATACCTGGTTCAGCTCTGGGTTGTGGCCCCATTCCACCCTGGGCTGGCCGGAAAACACCGACGACCTGCGGCGCTTCTACCCCACTACTGTGCTGGAATGCGGCTACGATATCCTGTTTTTCTGGGTTGCCCGCATGATCATGCTGGGCATCGAGAATACCGGTCAGGTGCCCTTTCGGACGGTCTTCCTTCATGGGCTGATTCGAGACGCCAGCGGCGCCAAGATGAGTAAGACCCGGGGGAATACCCTGGACCCGTTAGACCTGGTGGAGCGCTACGGTACCGATGCCCTGCGATTCGCCCTGACCACCGGTACCGCGCCGGGCAACGACATGCGCATGACTGACGGCAAACTGGAAGCGGCCCGAAATTTCGCTAACAAAATCTGGAACGCCGCTCGCTACGTCATATCCACTATAGAGAGCCAAGAAGAAAGCCGATCCAGCGCTGAGGGCTGGCGGGACCTGCCCAGCCTGGAGCATCGCGAAGACCGCTGGATCGTCAGTTTGCTGGACCGGCTGACGGCAGACGTGAACCAGTCGCTGGAGGGCTTCGAGCTGGGTGAGGCTCAGCAGAGGCTCTACGAATTTTTCTGGAACGACTTCTGCGACTGGTATATCGAAATGGCCAAGATCCGGCTCAGGTCGGGCTGCGGTCCGTCCCCTTTGCCAACCCTGGCCCATGTGTTGGAGCGTACTCTGCGGCTGATGCACCCCTTCCTGCCCTTCATCACCGAGGAGGTCTGGCGCAACTTGATAGCGCGGCTGCCCAGGGAGGAACAGCGGGAAGGTAGCATGCCCGAATCGGTGATGGTTGCCGACTATCCCCAGGCCCCCAGCCCCCGCATTGATAACCAGGCCGAGGAGGAGATCGCCCTGATAATCCAGGCGATCCGAGCGGTTCGCAACACCAGGTCTCAGCTGCGGATCCCCGCCAGCCAGCAGCTGACAGCCGTCATCGAGGCCAACGGTCCCCGGGATGCGATTAGTACGATCAGCGGGGCCATCGAAGAAGAGGCCGAGGTAATCCGATCCCTCTCCCGGGTGGAACCCTTACACATTCAAGTTCAGGGTACCGGAACTGAGGGTGTTGGGACTGAGGCCGAGGCTAAGGAGCGGGCCAGAGGGATCACGCTGGTGGTAAATCCCCTGGTCATACGCCTCACTTTGGAAGGCATCGTTGACCTCTCTGCTGAGGAGAGCCGTCTCAAAGGGGAGCTGGACGGCAGCCTTAAGAACCTGCAGCGGGTGGAAGCCCTGGTTTCCAATCCCAATTTTAAGGCTAAAGCCAAACCGGAGGTGGTGGAAAACGAGGAGGAGCGACTGCGGTCGTTGCGAGAGAAAACCCAGCGCCTGGAGGAAATACTGGCTCAGCTAAGCGCCGACTAGATCCACATGAAAGATCGCTTTAAATGGCCCTCACATAAGGGGAGTTTAGGGGGGTCACAGCACCCTCTCTTAGAGTGTGTTTAAAAAGTTTCTTGACCTCCAGGCTCGAGGTGTCAAGCCGGTTTGGGCTTCGGCTTCCTCTCCCCTTGTGGGAGAGGAGAGAGGTGAGGGGTATCACCCTCATCCCAACCTTCTCCCTTGATGGGAGAAGGGGCTATTGTCAGGCCATGCCATGACGGGCATTTGTTATGCCAGCGCGGACAACTCGCCACGCTTTTTAAACACCCTCGAAGGAAGGGTAAGCAGCTTTTAGGTACTCACCAAGGTTTCTTAATCAGCCGGTATTAAAGCGGGGAAGAGGAGGAGGTCAGGATGGCCATCACACCCAAAGCAATAATTAGCGGAATTGGCGCATCTATTTTTGTCCTTTTGGTGTCAGCCTGCGGAGCAGACTCTACGGTTCCTCAGGCTCCCACCGCCGTTGCCAAGCTGGAAGCGCAAGCTGCGGCGACCCTGACGCCCACGGCGGTTCCCACCGCCACGACTATCCCTACTCCTACAGCTACGCCGCTGCCGACCCCCACGCTGGCGCCGACAGCTACGGCCACGCCTAGGCTCTCGATGATAATCACGCCACGGACGCCCACCCCCCATCCGACCCCGACGCCTACGCCGGTTCCAGATTTGGACCAGCTGAGCCAGAATCGGCCTCCCCACATATTTGTGGGAGCAGTCTTGATGGACGGATTGCCCGCCCCCGACGGCACCGTGGTGAGGGCTTTGGTCAATGGAGTCGAGGTAGCTTCGGTCCAGGTTGAGGGTGGGAAATATCCGGCCCTGGCTATCCTCATCCTGGAACAAACCGTGACATTTTTGGTTGGGGATTTGACCGCGGCCCAGACCTACATCACGGAAGTGGGAGGACTAAATCTACTCAACCTGACCGCCACCAGTTCGGGTTACTGACCCTTTCCCGGCGCTTTGATGAAAGCTCCCGCCTCGGCGCCCAGTTTGACAGTGTATCTATCCGTGGGTATTATCAGCGTGCCGCCTTCCCGAAGCAAAGGCCGGATATTGAGTCGCGAGCTATTTCTTATCTAGAGGTCGGTACTATGCAATACCTGATTCGAGAAACTTACACCGTTAAGCGCGGCCGGGTGCCGGAGTACGTGGAAGACCTGAAGATCATCGTGGAGTTCATGAAGGCGCAGGGCATTACCGACCATCGACTCTGCGTGGATTTCACTGAAACTATGGACACGGTCTATCATGAGTTTGTGGTGGACAGCCTGGACCAGTTCTTTGGCTTTGAGCGGGGTGTGTATGTCAATCCCGACGAACAGACCACCGTCCTGATCAATAAGATTAACAATGAGACCGTAGCCGGCAGGCGGGAAATCTACGAGATCGTAGCATAAGGTTGAAGTAGTTTGACCCTGAGCCTGGGCATTATCGGATTCCCCATCGGCCACTCCATCTCTCCCATGTTCCAACAGGCCGCCCTGGACCACTACGGGATGGACGCGACCTATCATGCCTGGGAAGTAGCCCCGGAAGGGGTAGGCGAATTCCTCCAGGCATTGCGCCAGCCCGACAAATTGGGCATAAATGTCACCGTCCCGCATAAGGAGGCGGTGATTCCCTTTTTGGACGAGGTGGATGAAGGAGCCCGGGAGGCTGGAGCGGTCAACACCATCGTCCATCGGGACGGCCAGCTCACCGGATACAACACGGATAGCCACGGCTTCCTCCAGGCGCTGCGGGAGGCCCGGAATTTTCGCTGCGGGGGCCGGCGAGTCCTGGTTCTGGGGGCCGGTGGCGCCGCCCGAGGTGTGGTGCTGGCCTTGATTCGAGAGGAAGTAGCCGAGCTGGTCATAGCCAACCGCACGCTGGCTCGAGGGGAACGGCTGGCCTCTATTGCCCGGGAGCGGGGAATAGACTGCCGGGCCATCGAAATGAGCTGGAACGAGCTGGCCCTGGCCGCGGTAAGCGCGGAACTGATAGTTAATTGTACTACCGTCGGCATGAGCCACGGTCCGGATTCGGGGCGCTCGCTGTTGCTCCAGCAGCAGATACCACCCACGGCTCTGGTGTATGACCTGGTGTATAATCCCATGGAAACACCGCTATTGAGGGCGGCGATCCGGGCCGGCGCATCCACCCTGGGGGGAATTCAGATGCTGGTCCATCAGGGCGCGGCATCCTTTGAGCTGTGGACCGGAAAGCCGGCCCCCATACCGGTAATGCTGGAGGCGGCCACCAGGGCGATGGCGGAGAGGGTATAGATGATTCGGTTTTTCACCGCCGGTGAATCCCACGGGCCCGGTCTGACGATTATCGTCGAGGGCGTGCCGGCGGGCCTGCTGATCAGTGAGGATTACATCGCCGTCCAGCTGGGGCGTCGCCAGAAGGGCTACGGACGGGGCGGACGTATGCTCATCGAGCAGGACCGGGCGAAAATCATGTCTGGGGTTAGGCACGGCCGTACCCTGGGCAGCCCCATCGGCATGAGCATCGAAAACAAGGACTGGGTCAATTGGCTGGAAGCGATGGCCATAGAGTACGTGGAGAACCCATCGCAGGAAGGACGCAATGCGCGGGTGACGCGAATTCGCCCCGGCCATGCCGACCTGCCCGGTACCATGAAGTACGGATTCGACGACGTCCGAAACTCTCTGGAGAGGGCCAGCGCGCGCGAGACGGCCGCCCGGGTCGCTGCCGGCGCGGTGGCCATGGCTTTACTGGAGGAGTTCGGCATCTCTCTGCACAGCCATGTAATCTCCATCGGCCCGGTTCGGGCCAGCCCGGCGGATTCCCCGCCAGATTCCATAGACTGGGATGCGGTGGAGGAGTCGCCGGTACGCTGCGCCGATAGTGAGGCCACCACCCGGATGATGGCGGAAATCGACTCGGCCAAGGAGTCCGGAGATACCATCGGTGGCACCGTGGAGATAATCGCCGACAATGTCCCCATTGGTCTGGGTTCCCACGTCCACTGGGACCGCAAGATTGACGCTCTCATCTCCCAGGCACTGATGTCAATCAACGCCGTCAAGGCGGTTTCCATCGGGCCCGGCTGGGACATAATAGACCAAAGGGGCTCCCAGGTTCACGATATTATCGAGCCGGTTACCGACCCGGACCGGCCCTGGCAGCGGAAGACCAATCGGGCGGGAGGAACAGAGGGCGGGATGACCGACGGGATGCCCCTGGTTGCCCGTTTTGCGATCAAGCCCATCGCTACATTACGTAACGCGCTGCCCTCGGTGGATCTGGACACGGGGGAGCCGGTACAAGCCCACTTCGAACGGTCCGACGTTTGCCAGGTGCCTCCCGCCGGGGTAATCGGCGAAGCGATGGTGGCGCTGGTGCTGGCCAACGCCTTCATGGAAAAATTCGGCGGGGACTCCATACCGGAGACTCGCCGCAACTACGAAGGCTACCTAAAAACCGTCGGCCCTAGAAAGGTTTTTGAGTAGCCAAGAACGGCCTGACTGGCCGATTTTGGTTAGGCCTGACTATACTTAGGTGCTGAAACTGTTCAGAGTTGAGGGGAAGTGAGCAACCGGCGGCATTCCAGGAGGGGATTGAGACCTCTGGCCCGCCAGGTGCCAAAGAGGGATGCCAAGGTCATCTTGCTGTCGGTGCCCTGCCCTGAGCGGGTGCCGCC
>JAKZUA010000046.1:0-3853 GCA_047516825.1 Dehalococcoidia bacterium | reverse complement strand
GCCGAAGGAGGCCGCAAAGAAGGCGTGGAATTCCTGAAGGCTGTCGTAGACCCGCTCGAAGCTCGCCGCATCCATCACCCAAACCACCCAACATCATCTGTCCAGCCATCCTACCAGACAACTCGTCGTTGTAGTACTAGGGATGGTGAGCACCTTCTTATGGACAATTTTCGCACCATAAGGATACTGTCCCTGACATTTTTAGCCGGCATCCTGGTGGTGACGGCTGGAGTGCTCTGGGTCAGCCAGGAAGACCGGCCTCCCATCCAGGTAGTGCCGCCGCCCACCGTGGAGCTGGGAAACACGGAGACACCGGGAGATGCAATCGCCCCTTCCGTGATTCAAGCCCTCAACGCTCTAAAGGTATATGTCAGCGGCGCTGTGGTTAGACCAGGGGTTTACACCCTGCAAGAAGGCGACCGCCTGGAAGACGCCGTGGACGCTGCCGGAGGCCCGACCTCGGGCGCAGACCTCTCCGCGGTCAATCTGGCTCTGCGGGTTGCCGACGAACGTTATTACTATATTCCGGAATTGGGGGAGCTTCCTCCGCCGGCCGCCTCGCCGCCAATCCGCGCTTCAGGGCTGGAGTTTTCCGACGGTTTAACGGCCGGTGAAGCGGCGGCAGGATTGCCAGCAGCGGGCTTGATCGATCTGAACACCGCCCCTTTGAGCTCTCTGACCACTCTGCCGGGCATAGGCGATGTCCGGGGGCAATCGATCATCGATTACCGCGAGCATAATGGCCCCTTCAAATCGGTTTCCGACGTTACAGGGGTCCCTGGAATCGGCACAACTACCTGCGAAACTTTGCGAGATCTGGTCACTGTGGGTGCTCCCTAAGCCATGACCCTGGCTCTGCTGGCAGCCGCGTGGCTGGCCGGTCTGCTGGTGGGGCTGCGTTACTCCTCCGATCCCCTGCCGGTGTTCCTGCTGGCCCTGGCCCCAGTCCCGGTGGCATTCTTGCTCCGAATTTACGGCCGTTCTCCCGGAATCGCCCTAGTATTGGGGCTCTTTCTGCTGGGCTTCTGGCGTCCGCAGGTGTCCGGCCTGCCCGAGCCGCCACTGACAGTCCAGGAGCAACAACAGGTGTCCCTGAGCGGGCACATCGTCAACGATCCAGAACCTACGGCCCGTCGAGTCAAATTTGAGCTGGCAGTAGACTCCATCGACCGGGGAGACGGCCCTGTCCCCCAGGAAGGCAGGGCCCTGGTGTACGCTGATCCTCCTCCCGCGCTGGTAATGCAGCGCAGTTATCCTTACTTCCGCTATGGCGACCAGCTGAATCTGACTGGGAGTTTGCAGCAGCCCCAACCAATCGGGGATTTCGACTATCCGGCTTACCTGGCCAGTCTGGATATTCAGGGTATTCTCTGGGTGCGCCAATCCGAGCTGGTCACAGCAGGCGGGGGCTTGCCCGGTTTCGCCCAAATTTACGCGGTTCGGCGCCACCTGGCGCGGAGCCTGGAATCCGCCCTTCCCGAACCCCAATCCTCGCTGGCCCGGGCTTTATTGCTGGGCCAGCGAGGGCAGATAACCGGAGACTTGGCCGATCGATTCCGCGCCACCGGCACCTCTCACCTGCTGGCTATTTCCGGGTTGCACGTGGGAGTATTGCTGATCCTAACCATAGGAGCGGCGGGAGGAGTGTTGGGCCGGCAGCGACAGATCTACTTACTGCTGCCTCTATCGGCAATCTGGGTCTACGTCGCCATCAGCGGCCTGCCTCCCTCCGCATTGCGAGCCGCCATCATGGGCTCCATGCTGCTGGCTGCTCTGGCATTGGGGAGGCCCCGCAGCCTTCTGCCGGCCCTGGCCCTAGCTGCGGCATTGATGACCGCCTGGAATCCCCAGGTGCTGACCCAGGTATCCTTCCAGCTTAGCTTTGCGGCCATGGCTGGCATCGTTGTAGCATTGCCTCCTATGTCCCGGCTGCGGGGCAAAATAGCGGCCAACCGAATCTTTGGCAGCGGCTGGGCGTCCCCATTTTTGAGACATATCCTCGGCTGGACGGCGGCGGCTCTGCTGGTATCCCTGGCCGCGACCCTGGCCACCTTCCCCCTGGTTGCCTTCCATTTCAACCGCGTGCCCCTATTCGGCATCTTTGTTACGTTGTTGGCCCTGCCCTCACTGCCCTTCCTGCTGGGGAGCTCCCTGGTTTCCGCCGGGGCCGGGCTGATTCATCCTCTTTTGGGCCAGGTTTTCGGATGGGTGGCCTGGCTCCCCCTGTCCTACCTGCTGCTGCTGGTATCGGCCGGTCCCGACACGACCATCTCCGGTGCCTGGATCGGCAAGCCCTTCATTTGGTGCTGGTACCTGGTTCTGGCAAGTCTGCTTTTTTTGCCGGAGCTGACCTGGCTTTGGAGAAGGCTAGGGGACTGCCAAATTTGGTTGCGGTCATGGGCCAATGTTAGGGGTACCGGAAACTGGAGTCCCCGATCCTGGAGCCCCAAGGATAGGGCTTTGGGCTTCGCCGCCGGCGTGTTGATACTCAGCTCTATTGGAATAATCTTCCTGGTCCGATCCAGCGTTGGAGCCGACGGTCTGCTCCACGTTCATTTCTTCGACGTGGGACAGGGGGACAGCATTCTTATAGTTACTCCCAGCGGACGGCAGGCGCTGGTGGATGGAGGTCCGGAGGCCGAAAGCGCCACCCGAGCCCTATCCGGCGTACTTTCACCGTTGGACCGAAGCCTGGACTTGGTGGCCCTGACCCATTTGGATGCTGACCATAGCCGGGGGTTGCTGCAAGTGTTAAATCGCTACCGGGTGGATGACGTATTGGTGGGCCGGCCGGACGAAGAAGCGGCGTTGTACCCCCAATGGCGAAATACCCAGGAAAGGCATGGAATCCTCCCTATCCAGCTTTTTGCCGGCTACCGGATACAGTTGGACCAAGACGTCAGCTTGGAGGTCCTGCACCCGCCGGAGGCAGCGGCGCCCGGAGGATTTACCGACCCCAATAATAACGGGTTGGTTCTGCGGCTGGTTTACCGGGAGGTAAGCATTCTCTTAGCCGCGGACATCGAGGCGGAGGCAGAGCGACGATTGCTGGATACTCCTAACCCAATAAAGAGCGACGTGCTGAAAATAGCGCATCACGGCAGCAAAACCTCCACCACCGCGCCTTTCTTGCAGAAAGTCCAGCCCTCGCTGGCAATAATATCCGCCGGCGCGGATAATCGGTTTGGCCATCCCCATACCGAGGTAGTGAATAGGTTGCAGCACGCGGTTGGAGACCGGAATATCTACCGGACCGACCAAAACGGAGATACCGAGGTGATCAGCGACGGTACCACCCTTTGGGTGAAAACTCAGCGATGACCTCGCGCACACCGGTCCTCTTCTTCTGGTTGCACCCTGGTCCAAAGCTGACCAAATCAGGGCCGGCCCCTGGAGTCTGAATAGATCCGCTTGCAGTATACTTAGCCAAGTTTTACATCCAACCGGCCCACCAACCCATCCAACAACCTATACGGGCTGGCATGGT
This sequence comes from Dehalococcoidia bacterium, assembly GCA_047516825.1. Classification (GTDB taxonomy): domain Bacteria; phylum Chloroflexota; class Dehalococcoidia; order Lucifugimonadales; family UBA3495; genus JADFQT01. The sequence goes on along the minus strand of JAKZUA010000046.1, from coordinate 366 downwards.
GCAGAAGTGGAAAAATCCCCTCCCCGATCCGACGGCCGCCGGTGGGACGAAGCGAGAGCGACCACCATCACGCCCGGCTATCAGCGGTTCGCCGAAGGCTCGGCGCTAATCGAAGCCGGTCTAACCAAGGTTCTCTGCGCCGCCTCGCTGGAAGAGCGAGTGCCTCCCTTTTTGCGGGGCCAGGGGCGGGGCTGGGTGACCGCCGAATATAATATGCTGCCCCGCTCCACCAACACCCGCACCAGCCGGGAGCGCGGCGGGGCCAGCGGCCGCTCCCAGGAAATACAGCGGCTAATTGGCCGTTCCCTGCGGGCCATCACCGACATGACCGGTTTGGGAGAGAGAACGGTCCAGATCGACTGTGAC
>JAKZUA010000045.1:0-10501 GCA_047516825.1 Dehalococcoidia bacterium | reverse complement strand
CAAAAGTGCCCCGAATCGCGGTGGTAACGACCAGGCTGCCGGGTTTCCGAACCCCCCGCATAGCCAGGCACAAATGCTCGGCTTCCAATTTCACCGCAACCGCCTGGGGGTTCAAGGAGCTATAGATGGCATCGGCCAGCTGCCCGGTGAGCCGCTCTTGCACCTGGGGGCGCCGGGCGGCCACCTCCAAGGCCCTGGCCAGCTTGCTCAGACCGGCGATCTTGCCGTTGGGGATGTAAGCCAGGTGGGCATGGCCGAAAAAAGGGAGGAGATGGTGTTCGCAAACCGAGTGAAAAGAGACATCACGCATGACCACCGGGTCATGGCTTTCCTCTTCAAATACGGCGTCAATGGCCTCGGCCGGGTCGACCCCGACACCGGAGAAAAGCTCCAAATACATCCGGGCGACTCTTTGGGAAGTGCCTTGAAGACCCTCGCGGTTCGGGTCCTCCCCGATGGCCCGCAGGATGTCTTCGACTGCCTGTTCAATACGACTCAGCTGGATGGCTAATCCCTTTCTTTCTCAAACCCCGCCCGGTTTCGGGCGCGGATACAAGGAGGATTCCGGTCCGGGAACCTATGCCAAACCCAAGGCGGGATCTACATCGACGGTCTTACCGACCCCGGGCGGTTGCACTTTGGCTTTGGTTTAGGAGCTGGGAGTCAGCGCGGCCGCTTCCAAGGCTTCTATGTTCGGCTCTATTTCCTGGGTATGGGCGGTTATGCTGCTTACGGCTAAATCCGGGTCTTTTAGTCCGGTGCCTGTAATGATACATACTACACGCTGTTCCGCCAGATTCAACCCCTGCCGGACCAGTTTCATTAATCCAGCTAGGGATGCCGCCGAGGCCGGTTCGCCAAATATGCCCTCTCTTGAAGCCAAAAGCCGGTAGGCCTCAAGAATCTCATCGTCGTTGACCATATCTATGGTGCCTTTCGACTGGTCGCGAGCTTCCAGCGCGCTCTGCCAGCTGGCCGGATTCCCAATGCGAATAGCTGAGGCAATCGTTTGAGGGTTAGCCACCACTTTGCCCAACACTATGGGAGCCGCGCCTGCGGCCTGGAAGCCCATCATGCGGGGCAAGGTGCGGGTTCGCCCTATTTTTTGATACTCAACGAAGCCCCGCCAGTAGGCGGTAATGTTACCGGCATTGCCCACTGGGATGAACAAATAGTCCGGAGCATCGCCCAGTACGTCCGCTACCTCAAAGGCCGCGGTTTTCTGTCCCTCCAAACGGTGGGGGTTCAGGGAATTAACCAGGGTGATACGATGTTCCGCAGTAAAGGTTCGAGCCAAATTGAGAGCTGCGTCGAAGTTGCCATCCACCAAGAGAATTCTGGCGCCGTAGGCCATCGCCTGGGCCAGCTTCCCCAGCGCAACTTCTCCCTTGGGAATCAGCACCAGAGCCGGCAGGTCACAGTAGGCTCCGTAGGCCGCGGCGGAGGCGCTGGTGTTACCGGTGGAGGCGCACATAACCGCCACGCTTCCCGCTTCCAATGCCTTGGCGATGGCCAATACCATGCCTCGATCTTTGAAGGAGCCGGTGGGATTGCACCCTTCCAACTTGAAGTAAAGTTCGGCGCAACCCAGGTCCGCGCCGACTCGATTGGATTTGACCAGGGGAGTGTCGCCCTCACCCAAACTAACTAGGGGAGTGGAGTCGGTAATCGGTAGAAACTCTCGGTATTGGGTTAAGACCCCGACTCCCATATCGTTTCCTTACCGCCTTGACTTGCCGAACCTAGAAGCAATCTCGAAACAACCCATGTCTTTCCGAAGGAGCAAAGCGAGTGAGGAATCTAAAATCTGGGCCCGTAAAACCTCATAAGCCAGTACGGCAGTTACACTATAGCCAATGGCGTAAGGGCCATGTGCCCAGGGACTTTAGGCCCCTTGCTTCGCTCGGGGTGACATTTCGAGATAGGTATCTATTCCTCAATGCGGAGCAGGCTGCTGACCTCACCCACCACGCTCAACTCCGAAACCCGTTGGAGGGACCGCTGGACCGAGGCCTCCCGTGCTGCATGAGTGGTAATCACGATCTCCGCGGTCTGCGCCTCTAGATTGGTATCCTTCTGCAAAACCGCGGCCAGACTAATGTCCTCTTCTCCCAGTATCCGCGCGATCTGGCCCAAGACTCCCGACTGATCCGCAACGTTCAGTCGTAAGTAGTACCTGCTCTCCAGATCGTCAATGGACTGGATCACCGGGGCTGGGTCCGTTTCCAAAGCCTGCAGCGGGGGGCCATTTTGAGCAATGCGGCGGATAATCTCCAGCAGGTCACCCACTACCGCGCTGGTGGTGGGCTCCCGACCGGCGCCCCGGCCGTGGAACAGAACCTGGCCGCACAGGTCCCCATTAACTTCCACCGCATTATACACCCCATCCACCTTGGCCAGCATATGATCCTTGGGAAGCAGCGCGGGGTACACCCGGGCTTGAATCCGCCCGTTATCCTGGGTGGCGATGGCCAAAGACTTGATGGCGTAGCCCAGCTCGTCGGCGTAGCGGAAATCTTGCGGCTGCAGCATGGTAATGCCCTGGCAAAACACATCCTGAGGCGCGACTCGGCGATGAAAGGCCAGCGAAGCCAGGATGCAGAGTTTGTACATCGCGTCGATTCCGTCCACGTCATTGGTGGGGTCGGCTTCGGCGTAACCGTGCTGTTGCGCTTCCTTAAGGGCTTCCCGAAAATCGGCGTTATCGTGGGCCATGCGGGTGAGAATGTAGTTGGTGGTGCCGTTGATTATGCTTCGGACCGAGCGCACATCATTGGCCACCAACTGGCTCATTAATGACCCGATAATCGGAATGCCCCCACCAACGCTGGCTTCAAACAGCAGGTTGACCCGGCCTTTTCGGGCCAGAGCCAGCAGGTCGGGGCCATGCTTGGCCATCACTTCCTTATTGGCGGTGACCACATGTTTGCCGGAGGATAGGGCCCTGGTCATGTATGCGGTAGCCGGCTCCTCTCCTCCCATCACTTCCACCACCACGTCGATATCAGGAGCGGCCATCAGATCTTCTGGGTTGGTAGTGATCAAGCCGCCGGGGATGGCCGAATCTCGGGGTTTGTCTGGATCCCGGACCAGAACCTTTTTCAGAACTACCGGGAGCCCCATTTTTTTTGAGGTGGAGTCGGCCGATTCTAGAAGGAAGGCGGCCACACCGCTGCCCACCACTCCCAGTCCCAACAACCCCACGTTTACTTCCCGGGAACCCCCTGCCATCAGGCTAACCGCCGCCCGGAAGGGGGAAGCCCGGATTCTGCGGGGCTTCCTGAGGAAGTCTCGGCGCCGTAACCCGCACCTGGTCGGCGACCCAGGCGTACCGGTCACTGTCGAAGTTTATTTTCAACCAGCCATCCTGGGACCCCAGGGATAGCTGGTCGCTTTGCCATTTGGACACCATCTCGATGATTAGCTTCTGGCGCATCAGGGGCTCCAACTCCCGCTCCTCCGCTGGGGATAGAAGGTGGATTATGTAGATGCCATCCTGAGACGTGAACAGGGGTTCGCTGATGTCTCCCACCTCTAGAGCAGCTACCTCCTCTTCCTCATTGCCAAACAGCAGCCCGTCAAAGTCAGGAAAAGCGCCCTGGGGAACCCAACCCACGTAACCCCCTTCGCCATCGGCGAATCCCGCTGGAACCCCAACCTCGGCTGCCACAGCGGCGAAGTTCTCCTCTTCCAGCCGGGCCCTGACGTCACCGGCCAGCACCGGACCGTCAAACTCCAGTCTAATCCACTCAACCTCGACCTGTTCCGGCCTTTCCGGAATATCCCTGGCCAAAAAAGCCGCCAGCTGCTGCCGGTGAACACCCTCTTCAATGATGCGGCGGTAAACCTCATCGGTAAGATTGACCTGGGTTAGAAAATGCTTGTAGTTGCTTTCGAACTCCCGGACCAACTGTCCCGGGTCGGGTTCCTGGCCGGCTGCAGAAACCGGGGAGAATTGGCTCCTGATAACCTGGTCGATTTCCTCCCGGGTGACGTAGATGCCGATGCTGGGGGCGGCCTGGCGCAAAATCTCGGAATTCAGTAGCCCCTGCAAGTATTCAAAGGGAAGTACGCTGAGATCTACTCGGCCGCCCTGGTACCGGTTTACCCCCTGGACCACCCGGATTCGCTCGACCAGGTCGCCCATGGAGAATTGGATGCCCCGGATAGACCCGGCCATTACCCGCGGCGGCTCGTAAAACTCCCGATAATACCCGACCGCCACAATGGCCACAATGGCGATGATCAGCATGGTTCCAATGGTTATCGCCAGCCTTTGCCGGCGGCGTTCCTCCTCCCGCCGAGCGCTCTGCCTCCGCACCTCCTCCGCTCGATTCGGCTCATCCCGGCGGCGACGCCTCCTGCGCCCAGGAGCGGCCTGGGGCGGGACATCCCTGCGATTCCAAGGCAAAACCATGACTTAACCCCTAAGAAATATTCCTTGAATATTGCTCTCATTAAATTCCAACAACCAAAACCACGGGTTGGCAGTCGGTTATTAATAGATACGCCCTGATAGCATGAGCGGTTTGAGGAAAGCCCGGTTCACAAAGCAGCGAGTTCCGGGCTATTTGACAGAAGAGCGGTATTTCGCCGAACTTAGCGGTGCATCCCGCCGCCCATGGGCTGCAAGGGCACGTAAGGCAGCAACGCCAAATGGCGGGCCCGCTTGATTGCGGTGGACAGCACTCGCTGGTGCTTGGCGCACACTCCTGACCTACGCGTTGGCTCGATCTTGGCGCGCTCGGACAGGTAGCGCCGCAGGCGCTCTACATCTTTATAGTCAATCGTCTTGACATGATCAACGCAAAAAGAGCAAACGCGCCGGCGAGGGGCGTATCTACCCCGGGGACGGCCGCCTGGCCGAGGACCTCCCGCCCTGGGGCCGCCTCGGGACTGAAAGGACGGTGACCGCTGAGGAGTTGTCATGATCCGGATATTCCTCCCGATAAATCCTAAAAAGCGTCAGGAACTAAAAGGGCAAGTCGTCGACATCGTCCGGGGGAGGACCATCCCCACCCATATTGGGATCCTGTCCGTAGAGGGGGCGATCCTCGCCAACGGCGGCTCCACCGCCCAGGAATTGCACATCCGTGAGATTGATTTCGTTAACGAAGCGCATTTGCCCGTCTCGCCCCTCGTAGCTGCGGCTGCTAAGCCTGCCCTCCACATACACCTGGCGTCCCTTGGTAAGGTACTGGTTGCAAAGCTCCGCCAACCTCCCCCACGCGCTCACATTAAACCACTCGGTTTCCTCTCGCTGCTCTCCGCCGCTGGTGGTATAACGGCGGCTTGAGGCCACGCTAAAAGAAGTAACACCTTGCCCGTTGGGGGTGTAGCGCATCTCTGGGTCTCTGCCCAGATGGCCGATAACAATTATCTTGTTCAACTGGCCCTCCCCTAAGACCGGGACTGCTCCTCATCCGGGGAATCTTCTTCCTCCGGCGCTTCCTCTGCCACCGGTTCCGGTTCCGCTGTTGGCTCTTCTTCGACCACCGGCTCGGCTTCCGCTACCGGGGCTTCTTCAACAGCAGGCTCTTCGACCACCGGTTCGGCTTCCGCTACCGGGGTTTCTTCAACAGCAAGCTCTTCGACTACCGGCTCGGCTTCCGCTACCGGGGCTTCTTCAACAGCAGGCTCTTCGACTACCGGCTCGGCTTCCGCTACCAGGGCTTCTTCAACAGCAGGCTCTGCCATGGCCACGGCAGTTTCTCCGCCGTCCTGCTCTAACCCATCCTGGGGGGAATCCTCACTTTGGGCAACTGGCTGCACTACCGGCGTGGGTTCGGGTTCAGGCGCCGGTGGGCCGGTGGCGATCACCAGCGAGCGAAGCACCCGCTCATCCAGGCGCAGAAAAGTCTCCAGCTCTTGATTGAAGGGCTTTTCTGTGCTGAATATGGTTAGGTAATAGGTGCCTTCCAGAAAATGGTGGGCTCCCTTGTGGATCGGATAGGCCAAGCGGCGTGTGCCCCAATTTTGCTCTCGCACGATTTCCGCTTCCCGGTTGGTAATAAAATTTTTGATCCGATCCCATGCCTCAACCGACTGCTCCTGGTTCAAAATTGGACTAAGGACGGTAATGAGTTCGTAATGACGCAAATGGTTCTCCTGCGGTTTTAATCAATTCTACGAATTATAGCATCGGGCCTTTGGCTAGCTCAACTCATATGTCCAGCCCAGGAACCGGGAATTTAGATGTCAGGTCTTTAACCGATTCAGCTACCCGCTTTTTCACCCTTTCATCTTCGATGTCGGCCAGAGTTTGGACGATCAGCCGGGCTACCTGCCTGGTTTCCTCCTGCTTGAAACCGCGACTGGTTATGGCCGGAGTGCCCAGTCGCAATCCGCTGGTGACCCGGGGCGGCTTAGTATCGAAGGGAATGGCATTCTTGTTGGCAATGATTCCCACCTTTTGCAGCGCGGCTTCGGCGTCGCGACCGGTGAGGTCCAGAGGGTTCAAGTCCACCAGTAATAAATGGTTGTCCGTGCCGCCGGATACCAGCCGCAGACCGGACTCGGAAAGCTCCTGGGCCATAACCCGGGCGTTGGCTACGACCTGCTCCGCGTAGCGGGCAAACTCGGGCCTGAGGGCCTCGCCGAAACAGACCGCCTTGGCTGCTATGACGTGCATAAAAGGCCCGCCCTGGGCATAGGGGAACACCCCGTAGTCTATTTTTCGGGCCAGTTCTTCCGTGGAGAGGATTATTCCGCCTCGGGGTCCCCTCAGGGTCTTCTGAGTGGTGGAGGTGACTACTTGAGCGTGGGGCAGAGGGGAAGGATGGGCCCCACCGGCGATCAAGCCGGAAATATGGGCCATGTCCACCATCAATACCGCGTCTACCTGATCCGCTATGGCCCGAAACCGGGGGAAATCGATGAGCCGGGGGTAAGCGCTGTAACCGGCAATAATTATCTTGGGCCGGTGCTCCTTGGCCAGCCGCTCTACCTGGTCGAAATCGATGGTTTCACTATCCCGATCCAACCCGTAGGCGACAAAGTTGTAAAGATTGCCGGAGAAATTTACCTTAGCCCCGTGGGTCAAATGCCCGCCCTGGTCCAGTTGCATGCCCATTACCGTGTCTCCGGGCTGAATCAGGGCAAAATAGGCCGCCATGTTGGCCTGGGCTCCACTGTGGGCCTGCACGTTGGCGTGTTCGGCGCCAAACAGCTCCTTGGCCCGCTGGATGGCCAGGTTTTCCACTAGGTCCACGTTCTCGCAGCCGCCGTAGTACCGCCTGCCGGGATATCCTTCGGCGTATTTGTTGTTCATTACCCCGGATTGAGCCTCTAAGACCGCGCGGCTGGCGTAATTTTCGGAAGCGATTAGGACCAGGCTGTCCCGTTGACGCGCATCTTCCTTCTTTATAGCCAGGGCAACCTCTGGGTCCTGTTGCGCGAGCAGAGTCATGGTCCTCACGCCGTACCGGAAGGGGCCCGGCCCCTTTACCGAAGCGAATAACGCCGATTTTTCCCGCACAGCAAGACAGGTTGGGCCGTTGCGGGAGGCGGATAGTAGTTTACGCTGGGCCTAGTTGGCTGTCAACGAAACTGAGAGACTGGGAAGCCAAGGCCAGGGAGCCAGCGGACCGGCAAATGGCCCAAGGATTGCCCGAAAGCGACGTTGAGGGACCTATCGCAGAGGGCGGCTTTCGGCCTGCTTGCCCTTTAACAGTCATAGTCGTAAAATGTCCCAAGTTTGAGCAGGGGGTGACTATTATGGCAGGTTCAGGAGGTCCGCTGGATGGCATTCGGGTAATAGACTTGGGACGACACCAAGCCGGCCCCCGGTGCGCCCAGGTATTGGCCCGACTGGGAGCGGAAGTAATTAAGGTCGAGCGGCTGGGTGGTGAGGAGACTCGGTATCACGGCCCCCATGTCCGCAAGCAAAGCGCCTACTGGGTCCAGTACAACAGCGGCAAGAAAAGCCTCAGCATGGACCTGCGCAAAGAGGAGGGCAAGGAAGCCCTTCGCCAGCTGATAAAAATCTCCGATGTCCTCCTGCAGAATTTCCGTCCCGGCACCATAGAGACCATGGGCTTTGGGTACGACGTGCTCAAAGATCTGAACCCCCGAATTATTATGGTAAATGTCTCGGCCTACGGCCAGTTCGGTCCCTACCGGGAAAAAATCGGCTACGACCCCATCGGACAAACCATGTCCGGCATAGCAATGGTCACCGGACACGAGGGAATGCCGCCAATTCGCGCCGGCGTTCCCATCATCGACCGCACCACGGCCCTGCATTCGACCATCGGTACTTTAGCCGCCCTGCACGAGCGGGAAAGCTCGGGAGAGGGCCAGGCCATCGACGTCTGTCTGGCCGACACCGGCTACAGCTACACGGAAATACCGATTACCGCCTACCACGGCGCCGGCATTGAGCCAAGCCGGGGCAGCGGCGCCGACGGGGCGCCCGGCGGGATTTACCCCTGTAAGGAAGGATGGGTCCTGGTTACCGCCGGGGACCAGCACCAGTGGCATCGAGTCTGCAATGCGCTGGGTAAGCCGGAGTGGCTGGAAGACCCGCGCTTTTCCACTCGCGCGGAGCGTATGAAGAACAAGGATACCGTCACCGAAGCGATGAATGCCCTTCTGGCCACCATGACCATGAATGAGGCCATTGACCACTTCACCCGCTACGATATCACCGCTGCTCCGGTCAACACCATCGCCCAGGCAGCGCAGGACCCTCACCCCTGGGAGCGCCGGGTAATGGTGGACGTGCCCGACTTCCTGGCCGGTGAAATCGCGGTCTCGGGGGACTTCTGGCACTTCAGCCGAACCCCAGCCGTTATCGGCTCCACTCCCAAGGTCGGTGAGCATAACGAGGAGGTTCTGGGTGGATTGTTGGGCTACTCGGAGGAGGAGATCGCGGGGCTTTATGAAAGCAAGGTGATAGCCAACTTCGACCACTATGACGAGGTTCCTGGCTAACATCTACCCAGGGTAGTGTCATCCCAGGGTAGTGTCATCCCGCAGCAGCAGTAGGGGCACGGCATGCCGTGCCCCTACTGCTTGTTTGGAATTGGTCTTTGTTCCCGGCCATTGTTACAGTAAGGGGCCGAGGCCTATTCGTTTTATTCCACTAAGACTTCCACCCGGTGAACCATGTTGTTCCCCATGCCCTGGTAGTTCCACGGTTGCTCCACCGGCTGAGTATTGCCCTGGGAGTCGGTGGCGCGAACGCACAGGGTGTGCCTGCCGGGCAGGGCAGCCCACTGGAAGGTCCACTGACGCCAGGCGAACGCTGAGACCGGCTCACCCAAATGGGTTTGGGACCAGCTTGCCCCACCATCTTTGCTGAACTCCACTCTGGAAATGCCCAGTCGGCCAGCCCAGGCCCTCCCCGCTACAGCCGCGGTGCCCGCTTGCAACAGTCTTCCTCGAGTCATGAAATCCGGAATGCCCGGCGGTATCATCAGCGAGCGAACCTGGATCCTTTCCACGGGATCGCCAGGATCATCGGCAGACTGGGAGTACCGGTAGGTATGGTCCATCTGGTAGCCATCGAAGTGATAGTCGATGGCTTCGATTCGGTCCAGCCATTTCACGCTGGTCATCCCATACCAGCCCGGCACTATAAGTCTCAGGGGATAACCGTGCTGGGGCTCCAGCGGCCGGCCGTTCATTTCATAAGCCAGCAAAACCTCATCCTGCGTGGCGTCGGCAATGCTGAGGCTGCGCTGGTAATACTGAACCTCCTCTCCCTGCACGCCCTGGTCCAGACCGGTGAAGAGAATCTCCGTCGCCGCGTCTAGCAACCCAGCCTCCCGCAGCAGGGGCCTCAAAGGGGTGCCGGTCCACTCGGCGGTGCCGATTGCCTCCAACAGCCAGGGCTGGCTGTTGGAGCGGGGACTCAGCAGCGCCCGTCCGTTGCCGGCGCACTCCATGGTGACCGCCAGCGTGTGAGCGGGTCGCGCCCGGATTGCATCCAAGCTGAGGTTTAAAGGCTGGGATACCAGCCCCCCGACGGACAGGTACCAGTCCTGCGCTTCCACAAAGGGGATGTCGAAGTGGATCAATAGATAGTGCATGCCGACCGGAGTAATCTCATAGCGCAGGGCCTCCAACGGCATCCCTCGATTGCGCAGGGCCAGCTGCACCTCTTCCCGGGAAAAGCTGTCCTCAGAAACCAGGCCGCTGCCATCGCCTACCGCAGGGAAGCGCCGCGTCACGTCTTGCTGAGCCATGCACCACCTCAATGCCCGGAATCGCCAGCCGCAAATTGGCTCTTCCGCACTTTTAGTGATGAACCGATAAGTGGAACTGGTTCAGTTCGGATGAACCTTCGAACCAGCCGGTGCAGCCATGCCGCCTGGTATCTCGGGGTAAGTCAAGGCACCTGTGTCAATGGGCTGCTCAGCTATGGGTCGCTGCCTGGAACTCCAGGTGTATGGCTTCTGGAGGATAGGTGCCAGGTCCGCTGGCGAAGTCTGCTAGATCGCTACCCGGCGATGAAGTATACGGTGTCGCAGCAGGTCCAGCTTGGCTCGCCCGTAGC
>JAKZUA010000044.1:0-2668 GCA_047516825.1 Dehalococcoidia bacterium | reverse complement strand
TCTAGTTCAGTGTCCACCTCCCTGGTATGCCACAACTCCCCCGGCCATGCCAGCGTTTTTCCAACGGCTTTGAGCCAATTCACCTCATCAAGTCTGAACAGTTACCCCGCTGCCAGCTTTGTTGACAAGGTTTATACCCTAAGATATAGTACCAGATTAGCGGCCTGAACACGCAGGGCCGCCACTTTTAAAACTTAAGGAATCCCCAGGTACTGCAAGGCTTAATAGGGAAGACGGTGTGAATCCGTCACGGTTGCGCCACTGTGTACGGGGAGTTGGCCGACGGGAGCACCCCTGTCCTGTTGTTCTGGCAACGGGATGGGAAGGTTTCGGTCCAGCCGCGATCCGTGAGTCAGGAGACCTGCCCGGGTGAATTGGACACGACTCTGCGACAACAGAGGACGTTCCATACTGACCTCGTTCCAGGTTCTCCCGTTCCAGATTCTTCGAACGCTGGGATGAGGCTTGGATCAGCAAGTCCCCTGGCAGTGGTAGGCCAGGGGGTTTTTAATTTAGAGCCTATCCCAGTGACGGCAGCCCAAGGAAACGCGAGGAGATTCGGTGTCCCCATCTTTAGTACAAAGATACGCCCGGCTCCCGGACGAGATTGACCGGGAAAGCTTGCAGATGGTGCAGGCCAGCCTCCCCAAAAACCTCTCGCTCAGCCCCAGGGAGCATTACGTCTTGTGCCGCATCGTCCAGGCCGAAGGGGATCCGGGCGTTGCCACCGATGTCAGATTCAGTCCCCAGGCCGTGGAGCTGGGGCTTCAGGCCCTGAGATCAGGAGCCGAGATAATAACCGACGTTCGCATGGTAGAGATGGGCATCTCCAAGTCCTTACTGAAAAGCCGTGGTCTCTTGACCCGGTGCCTGATCGACACGCCTGAGGTGGCCGCCCGAGCCCAGCGGGAGGGGACCACCAGGTCGGTAGCCAGCCTGCGGGAGCTGGCCCCGTATCTGAACGGTGCGGTGGTTGCCGTGGGCAACGCTCCAACGGCCCTGCTGGCCCTGCTGGACCTGGTGGATGCCGGGGAGGCATCACCGTCTCTGATTATCGGCATGCCGGTGGGATTCGTGGCTTGCGCCGAATCCAAGGATGAGCTGACTAAGCGGGCAGCTCCCTTCATCTCCATTCTGGGCAGACGAGGCGGCAGCTCCGCCGCCGCAGCCACCGTTAACGCCCTGCTGGACCTGATGAAGGGCGACCAGGAAGCCCAGGAGAAGACCCAGTGACCAGCTCCCATATTTCAAATAATTCCGCGAACGAGCCCTTAAATGGCTCCGCGCCCTCGGCTATGGGTAAGCAACCTCCGTGGGCAGTGGTCCTGCTCTGTCACGGCAGCCAAAGGGGCACCACTCCTCAGGAATGCTCCTGCGCCTGGAAGTCGGGGCATACAGGCAGCCGGGACGGAAATAATACGCCGGACTGGTGCCGGAACTGTCCCAGCACACCCCAGGGACTTCAGGACGCCGCCGGTCGATTGGAAAGGGAACTGGGCCCGGAAAGCGCCCGGGTTGTCCTCTCCTGCCTGGAATTCATCCAGCCCCATCCCGACCAGGCGGTGCGGTCGCTGGTCGAGCAAGGGTTCCACCAAGTCGTGCTGATGCCCTACCTGCTGGGGCACGGCAAGCACGCTACTCTGGAGTTGGACGAGTTGCTGGCGGATTTGGAAGCTCAATCACCCCAGGCCCAACTTTATTTGTCGCAAGGCCTGGGCGCCGACGGCAGGCTGGCCGACCTGGTGGTGGAGCGAATTCAAGACTTGAGCCCACCGGTCCCCGCAGCAGGTCAGGACAATCGCCCCGCCGGGGTATTGCTGGTAAAGGCTGGCACTAAAACCCAATACGACGACTGCCAGTGGATGAAAGACCTGGGCCAGATGGTGGAAAATCGGCTGGGGTCGGGATTTGCTGTCGCGGTGGCCCAGTCCCACTACGGGGACCCAACCATGGACGCTGCCGCGGCCTCTCTGGTCGAGACTCGACAGGTTAGCTCCATTACCTGCGTGCCTTATCTGTTCTTCCCCGGCCTGATCTTGCAGAGGAACGTGCTGGGCGGGTTGGCCCGGCTGGAGCAGCGGTATCCCGATATTCCCCTGGCCGCCACGCCACCGTTGGGAGTGGACGACCGGCTGGTATCGGTAGCCGCCGACCGTATTCGGGAGGTCTGGCAACGCCGGGCGGCCCCAACCAAGTAGAATCCTAACCGAGACGCGACAGCGGCAGGATAACGATGGCACCGGAAGAGAAGACCCAACCGGAGAGCGACTATAGCCGGCAAACCGTAAGCAAGCAGGGACTGCGTACGGGCTATACCACCGGGTCTTGCGCCGCCGCCGCCGCTAAGGGAGCGGCGCTGGCCCTGCTTACCGGCCAGCCGGTCCAGGAAGTAACCATACATTTGCCCGTGGGTCGGGACGCCAGCGTTGCCTTGTACCGGTGCGAGTGGGTGGATGATGAGCGGGTGTTGGCGTCGGTGATCAAGGACGGCGGAGATGACCCGGACGCCACCCACGGCGCGGAGATATGTGTCACGGTTTCCAAAGACCCGGGTTCCAAAGACGGAGAAGGCCTTACCGGAGTCCGCCTGGTGGGTGGCCCCGGGGTCGGGACTGTAACCCGCCCCGGCACCGGTATCGAGATCGGGGAACCGGCGGTGACCCGAGTG
>JAKZUA010000043.1:0-2826 GCA_047516825.1 Dehalococcoidia bacterium | reverse complement strand
ACTCCCTATTGCTCAACGTGGTGGTGCTGCCGGCCACTCCCGTGGCCCTGGCCCTTTTCCCCTTTACCCCCCTGGCGCAAGACTGGGGGATTGCCGAGGCCTACCTGTGGGGATTGGCCGGCTCGGGGCTGGGTTTCGGCATGATGCTGGTCATATACCTGGTTACGCGCGGGGGGACCGGAGCCGGCGACGTAAAGCTGACCGCCCTCCTTGGCGCGATGTTGGGCTTCCCCCAAATAGTAGCCGGACTGGCGTTAGGCTACATTTTGGGAGGAATCGCGGCGGTGGTTCTGCTGGCTTTGCGGATAAAAAGTCGAAAGGACCCCATACCTTTTGGTCCGGCGCTGGTAATCGGCACCGCTTTAGTTGTCCTGGGCGGGGCCGGCGTCTATAGTTGGTATTTGAACCTGTTCCGTTTCGGAAATTAGGTTCTCACTCTACCTGCCGACAAGATTTGGAGCTTGGGGTATAATCCCTGAGGTGTCTCCAGCTCCCGGGGTCGCGGAGTCATTAAAAATGTCCCTCCCCTTGTTGAGAGGGGGCTAGGAGGGGTCTCACCCCCTCTCGATCTATCCCGCGCCGAGGGGAAGAAGGCGGCTTTTTATGGGGCCGCAATGAGGGGTTAGCTGGCGCCCCAGCACCGCGTCTATCGAGGGATTTGCATCATGGGTAAGGTAGGACAGAGTCAATGAACAAGCTGCTGGACCTTTTAGATCGTATCAGGGAAGGAGCGCCGGCCCCACTTGGCTTTGGCGTGACTCGGCCCGCAAAGTTACCCGGCATGGCGTTGATCGGCCTGGTTTCCAAAAATCATGCCAAAGGAATGGCCGTGGTGGCCAAACAGGGGTTAGATGCCGCCATGGTGGCTGGGGCGGATGGACCGGATGGCCTAAAGCAAGCTGTAGAAGGCTTGACGGAAAAACCCTGGGGGGCTCGGGTTACATCGCTAAGCCAGGAGGAGGCCCAAGCCTACCAGGATAGCGGGTTGGACTTGCTGGTTTTCCCCCTGGAGGGCACTGCCGCCTCGGCCCTTTCCAACGAAGAGATGGCCCATATCCTGTGTATTGAGCCGAATATGGAGGATCGGGAACTGAGGGCTGTATCTTCCCTGCCCGTTGACTGCTATCTCCTGCCCCTCTCCCAGGCTGGAGATTCACTGACCCTTTCCGACCTGGCTGCGGTGGGTTCTGTCAGCCGCCGCTCCGACAAGTTTATCTTGCTGGAAATATCGCGGCAGCCCAACGGAAAGGACCTGGAAGCGCTGAGGGACATTGGAGTTCATGGCCTGGTGATGGATGTGGGCGCCGTGTCAGCGAAAAGCTTGAAGGAGTTGAAAGACGCCTTGATGGAAATGCCCAGGGCGACCTTCAAGCGAAAGGGGCGCACCCTGGCCATCTTGCCCGGATCTGCTTTCTCCGCTCCCTCTGAACCTGAACATCAGGAAGAAGAAGAGGAAGAAGACGACGAGTAGCTTAAGATTGGGATGGCTTGCGCCTTCTCCGGATTCAGGCACCAAAAGTAGGTTAAATCCGTGGCAAGCGCGTTAGCAGTCCCACTCGCTGACGAATGCTGCTAGGCTCTTACCAACTTTTAGGGACCGATCCGGCCAGCTTTATCCGATTGGCTGTTCTGGTCGTCTTTTCGCTTCTGCTGGCTGTCACCGTTCACGAATTTAGCCACGCGCTGGTGGCCAGCGGCCTGGGAGACAGCACGGCGCGGCGTCTGGGCCGTCTTACCTTGAATCCCATCAGGCACCTGGACCCCAGCGGAAGCGTCATGCTGCTGGTCGCCGGTTTTGGCTGGGGCAAGCCCGTGCCGGTCGATCGGGAACAGCTTTCCCAGGGGCGTCTGAGTGTAGCCATGGTCGCGGCCGCCGGACCCTTGTCCAATTTGGTGGTCGCGTTTCTACTGGCGGTGCCCATCAAGGCAGGCCTCCTGGGTTGGAGCAGCCCGTCCCTGAGCCGCGCCACCTACGTGATGAGCGGCGGTCTGCGGGAGGGAATTTCCGACATCTTGGGCATAGTCATCTTCATGAACATCCTTCTGGCGGTTTTTAATTTGATTCCTCTGGCCCCATTAGACGGTTCCAAGCTGGTAAGGGGGCTGCTGCCTGGTCATTTAACCTCAGGTTATGCCCGGTGGGAGCGGTACGGCCCGCTGCTGCTGGTAGGCCTGATAGTGAGCGACTACTTTTTCGACACCGGTATTCTCTGGAGCGTGCTGGGACCTTTGGTTACCGGTCTGACCACCGCGGCTACCGGCTTTTGAGGGTTCTCCCGGCCTGTTTTTTTTGAGTCAGCGGTGCTCTACAAGACTATCGCAACGCCAGGCCGGTCATTCCGAGGGAGGCAAGCGACCGGGGAATCTAAAATCTGGAGGCACCAGACTCGCATGCCAGACTCGCACGAATGAATACTACGTCTACATTATGACCCATGGTGTGAGGGCCCTGTTCCCAGGGACCTTAGAAGGTGTTTAAAAAGCCTGGCGCATTGTCCGGGCTGGAATAGAAAAATAGGCATCCTGGTATGGCCGAAGCCCAAACCTGAATGACATTTTGAGTCTGGATATCAAGGAACTTTTTCAGCACACCCTTTAGACCCATCGCTTCGCTCGGTGTGACATATTGAGATAGTCGGCCAAGTCTGGTAGCTAAAATTCCGGCCATATTTGGGACAACCCCTTTGGAAACTGTTCAGAGTTGAGGGGAAGTGAGCAACCGGCGGCATTCCAGGAGGGGATTGAGACCTCTGGCCCGCCAGGTGCCAAAGAGGGATGCCAAGGTCATCTTGCTGTCGGTGCCCTGCCCTGAGCGGGTGCCGCCGC
>JAKZUA010000042.1:0-10824 GCA_047516825.1 Dehalococcoidia bacterium | reverse complement strand
TGGAACTGAAAGGCCGGCGGCGCACAGCAGGCCCACCAATTCTCCCAACGGCGTAAAAACGACCCCGATGCTATCGGGGAACCGACGCCCACCACAGTCCCTCTAATGCCAGCCCAAGAAGGGTCTATAGGACAGGCTCCTCAGCCCCCCTTTTTAAAAGGGGGATATAGGGGGATTTACCCAAACTGCGCCGGGTCCCACAATATCACTCCCTCCTTGCCGTCTACCCCATCTCTCAACTCTTTTACCCTAGCCGAAAAGTTTGGTACAACTAGGGCTGGCGCCAGCTCTGCCAGCGGAACCAGGACAAAGGCACGCAGGTGCATCCTGGGGTGGGGAATCTGCAGGTCCGGCTCCTCCAGGCGTATCGACTGTTCGCTGTAAAGCAGGATGTCGATATCGATAAGCCTGGGCCCGAAGCGAATGCCCGGCTGGCGGCCAATCTGCCGCTCTATACTCTGGGTCAGTTCCAACAACGCTACCGGCTCCAAAGTCGTCTCAATCTCCAGCACGCTGTTGAGAAAATCCGGCTGTTCCAGGTATCCCCAGGGAGCCGTTTGATAAATGGAAGAAGACCGGAATATTCGGACCGCCGCGCTTTCCGCCAGAAGATGGGCGGCCCGAGCCAGGTAAATTTCCCGCTCCCCCAGGTTGGCGCCCAGGCCGAGATAGGCGGTTAGGGCGTCCAACCGGCAGGCCTCCAGTTTCGCACGATGGCGTCGGTCATGCGGCACACCCGAACCATCTCCCTGACATCGTGGACCCGAACAATATCCGCGCCCCCGGCTATGGAAATCGCCAGGGTAGCCGCGGTGCCCTCAACCCGCTGGTCGACGGGCAGGTCAAGCACGCGGCCAATGGTGGATTTGCGGGATGTGCCCACCAGCAGGGGATGGCCCAAAACCCGAAACTCTTCCAATCTCCGCAGAACTTCCAAGTTGTGGTCCGGGGTCTTGCCGAAGCCAATCCCCGGGTCCAGGATGATGTTTCCAGGTTCGACACCGGCGCCGGTGGCCAGCAGGACACTCTCGCGCAAGCTGGCCAAAATGTCGGGCAGCAGAGCCTGGTAATCGGTCCCTTGCTGATTGTGCATTAGAAGTAAAGGCACGCCGTGGCGGGCGGCTACCTCGGCGATTTTCGGGTCGGCCTTCAGTCCCCAAATGTCGTTGATCAAGCTGGCTCCAGCCTCCACCGCTGGACTCGCCACTTGGGCCCGGTAGGTGTCCACGATAATGGGTAGAGCAACTTCAGGAACAATGGCTTCCAGGGCCGGCAGCAGGCGGGCCCGCTCCACCTCGACGGAAATGGGAGTGTGGCCGGGGCGAGTGGACTGAGCGCCGATGTCCAGCAGATCGGCTCCCTCGGCCTGGAATCGCAGCGCCTGTTCGACGACGGCGGGTAGGTCTGAAGCAATCCCATCTCCGGCAAAGGAATCTGGGCTGACGTTGATGATTCCCATGACGTAGGTGCGCCGGCCCCAGATGAGGGGTTCGCCGTTGGCTACTGTTAATGGTTTGGGCAGTTGGGGAGAACCTAGAGGGTTCGTGGGCGGATCTGATGGAGGTATTCGCATTCGCAGACTCTAGGGTTGACTTTGGTAGTGATTTAACCGGTCCCTTATTCTACACCGGACGCCTCCCGCCTCGCCCGGCGCCTCCTGCCTTGCGTGAAATACCGGGCCTCTGCTAGCATGAGCCTGCTTCGTCATGGCAGCCCGATGGCACCAAACCGGGGGAGAGTAAGTGACAGCAGAGAACCGGGCCATTGACCAGAAGATAGAAACCCTCAACGAGATGCGCCAGCAAGCCCAAAAGGGTGGAGGCCAGCAGCGCATCGATGCGCAGCACAGCCGGGGAAAGCTCACCGCCAGAGAGCGGCTGGCCAAGCTGATGGATGAGGGTACTTTCCAGGAGATGGACTCCTTTGTTACCCATCGCGCTACCGACTTCGGGCTAGGTGAGCGGAAATTTCTGGGCGACGCGGTGGTCACTGGATATGGTCAGGTCGATGGACGGCAGGTTTTTGCCTACGCTCAGGATTTCACCGTCTTCGGCGGTTCCCTGTCGGAAGCGGTGGGCCAAAAGATCTGCAAGATCATGGACCTGGCGGGCAAGACCGGCTGTCCGGTGGTGGGCCTGAACGATTCGGGGGGCGCTCGCATCCAGGAAGGCGCCAACAGCCTGGCGGCTTATGGCGATATTTTTCTCAGAAACACCCTATATTCTGGAGTAGTGCCCCAAATCTCGGTCATCATGGGCCCCGCCGCCGGCGGCGCGGTTTACTCGCCGGCCATTACCGACTTTATCTTCATGGTCAAAGGCACCGGACAGATGTACATAACCGGCCCCGATGTGGTCAAGACCGTAACCGGTGCCGAGGTAACCCATGAGGAGCTGGGGGGCGCCGATACCCACGCCACCCGTAGCGGTGTGGTCCACTTCGTCTACGATAGCGAAGAAGAATGTCTGGAAGAGGTGCGACGGCTGCTCAGCTTTCTTCCCCCGAATAACTTGGACGACGCTCCGATTGTACCCACGGAAGATCCGCCGGCACGCGGCGACCCGGAATTGCGCTACGTGGTTCCGGATGAGCCGAATCGCCCCTATGACGTCAGAGACATCATCTACCGGATTGTGGACGAAGAGGACTTCATGGAAGTCCAATCCAGCTTTGCGCCCAACGTCGTGGTCGGCTTCGGGCGGTTTAACGGACGCTCGGTTGGTCTGGTGGGCAACCAGCCGGCGTATTTGGCCGGTGTGCTGGACATCAACGCTTCCAGCAAGGCGGCGCGCTTCGTCCGCTTCTGCGACTGCTTCAACATTCCTCTGGTGACCCTGGTGGACGTTCCTGGATTTATGCCTGGGGTGGACCAGGAATACGGCGGAATTATACGGCACGGGGCCAAGCTGATCTTCGCTTATGCCGAAGCTACTGTGCCCAAGATTGGCGTTATCACCCGCAAGGCCTACGGCGGGGCGTATATTGTCATGAGCAGCAAACACCTGCGGACCGACATCAACCTGGCCTGGCCCTCGGCGGAAATCGCCGTGATGGGACCGGAAGGGGCGGTTAACATCATATATCGGGAAGAGCTGGCCCAGGCGGGGGATGCCGAGGCTCTGCGACGGGACCTGGCTCAAGATTATCAAGACAAATTCACCAATCCCTACGTGGCCGCCAATCAGGGTTATCTGGACGAGGTGGTGGATCCGGCGGAGACCCGGCCCATGATCATAAAATCCCTGGAGATGTTGCGGAACAAGCGGGACAGCCTGCCCGCCAAGAAGCACGGAAATATCCCCCTTTAGGCAAGGGGAGCATTCCGGCATAGGTTTCGGGATATTAAAATGGAATTTGGCGTTTTTTACCAGTTGCCCTGCGGTGAGCAGCAAACTCCCCAGCTACGCTACCAGGACACTATCGCCCAGGCCATATTGGCGGACGAACTGGGCTTCGACCAGGTGTGGCTGGCCGAACTGCATTTCAACCCCCGCTTTTCCGTCATGCCCGCCCCTCTGCTGCTGGCCTCGGCCATCGCCCAGGCAACCGAGCGAATCAAGATAGGCACCGCGGTCAATCTGGTGCCGTTGCACCAGCCGGTTCGCCTGGCGGAAGAGGTGGCCACGCTGGACCTGCTGTCCGAGGGCCGGGCCATATTTGGCATTGGGCGGGGGTCCCAGCCGCGCCAGTACGCCGGATATGGTGTGGATATGGAGGAAGGCAGAGCCAGGTTCTTGGAGGCTCTGGAGTTGATCATCCATGCCTGGACCCATGAGGAGGCCTGCTATAGCGGCGAGTTTTACCAGGTGCAGGAAGTTAACGTGGTTCCTAAACCCGCTCAGCAACCCCATCCACCGGTATACATCGCCGCCAACAGCGCCGACACCTTTGGCCTGGTCGGGGACCTGGGACACAACATTCTGGTTGCCCCTCTGGTGGTTTCCCGGGAGGGGGCCCTGGCCGGCCTGGAGGAATATCGCAGCGCCCTGTCCCGTGGTAGACAGGATGCCGGTTTGCAAAAGGTCAATATTAACCTGCCGGTTTATGTCACGGAGGACTCCAACAAGGTCAAAAGTGGGTACGAGTTAACCATCAACAACTACCTGGGCACGCTACGGCAGAACCGGTCCGGCCCCGCATCCCGGGCGGCCAGCCGGGACTACGAAGAGGTGCATTCCGACTATGCCGCCATAGGCACGCCGGAGCAGGTGGTTGCGAAGCTGAAATTCTTCCGGGAGCTGTTCAACCCCCAGGAGTTCATGTGCTGGTTCAACACCGGCGGTATGCTTCCCCACCGGGAGGTGGCCCAGTCCATGGAGCTCTTCGCCGAGAAGGTCATGCCGCACTTCCGCTAGGGGGCAGCTTAGCTCTTTTCTGGCCAAACCAACCTGGCCAGACCAAACGAATGCCGAGGGGATAACCGTGGCTTTATTCGAGCATGGACGCCAGCTCCAGGCCAAGCAGCAGGCTCCGCTGGCCGAGCGCATCCGCCCGGCAACCTTCGATGAGTTCGTTGGACAGCGGCACATTATGGCCGAGGAGCGAGTGCTGCGGCGGGCCATCGCCGCCGACCGGCTGCCCTCCTGCATCTTCTGGGGTCCACCAGGCAGCGGCAAAACCACCCTGGCCCGGCTGGTGGCCGGCGTGACGCAAGCCCATTTCGAGCCGGTAAGCGCCGTGACCTCGGGTGTTGCCGACCTGCGCCGTATTGTCGCTGAAGCCCGAGAACGCCAGGGGATGTATCAGCAACGGACCATTCTGTTCGTCGACGAGATTCACCGGTTTAACAAGGCCCAGCAGGATGTGATCCTGCCCCACGTGGAAGATGGGACGGTTACGTTTATCGGGGCCACCACAGAGAACCCATCCTTCGAGGTGGTTGCGCCCCTGCTCTCTCGATGCCGGGTGTTCACTTTGCAGGCGCTGCTGCCCGAAGAGATGCAGAGCATCATTGCCGCCGCGTTGTCGGATCAGCAGCGGGGACTGGGTCAATTAGGGGTGCAGCTGGAGCCCGATGCCCTGGAACAGTTGATCAACGTGGCCAACGGCGACGCCCGCATTGCGTTGAATGCCCTGGAGACCGCGGCCTACGCGGTTTCGCCGGACCCGGTTTCGCCGGACCCGGTTTCGGCTGAGCCGGATTCGGCTGAAATCGAAGGCCGCCGCATTATTACCCAGGAGATCATTTCTGACGCTCTGCAGCGCCGGTCCCCGCTGTATGACAAGGCCGGGGATGGCCACTACGAGACCATCTCCGCGTTTATTAAATCGGTGCGCGGCTCCTCGCCGGACGGAGCGCTCTACTGGCTGGCTCGCATGATTCATGCCGGAGAAGACCCGCTGTTTATCGCCCGACGATTGGTGGTGCTGGCCGCCGAGGATATTGGGTTGGCTCAGCCCGAGGCGTTGTCCGTTGCGGTGGCAATGCAGCAGGCTGTGCACTTTCTGGGAATGCCGGAGGGTCGGATACCCTTGGCCGAGGCCACGGTCTATCTGGCCACCGCGCCCAAGAGCAACTCGGCCTACCAGGCGCTGGAGCTAGCCCTGGAGGATGTGCGAAAGCTGCCCAACGATCCGGTGCCGCTGCACCTGCGAAACGCCGTCACCGGGTTGATGACTGGAATGGGATACGGTAAGGGGTACAGGTACGCCCACGAGTACGAGGGCCACTTCACCGAGCAGGATTACCTGCCGCCATCGGTTCAGGGGCGCCACTACTTCCAGCCAACTACCGAGGGGCAGGAGAAGGAGATCAAGGAGCGGCTGGAAAGCTGGTGGGGAGAGGATAGTTCAGGGAACTCCGGCTAGCCCAGGGCTTTGATAACATCCTCCGACGGCACCACGTCGGCCTGGCGGGGGAAGATACGCTGGGTTAGCAAGTCGGGAACCTCGGCGTCCTGGTCGGCGCAGCCGTTTGGGGAAATCCCCCTCAGTCCCCCTTTGCAAAGGGGGACTGAGGGGGATTTGGATCTTACAAGTTTTGAACTTTCATCAAGGTTCAGTAGGTATGGGTTTACCCCCGAAATTCAAGCTAACACCATCAATCTTCGGCAGGGTATCATCCTCTCGCAACGCTATTACCAGCCACTGCTCGAAGCCCGCGCGCAACTCCTCGCAGGACTCTTCCGGTGTGGCGCCATCACCCCAAAGGCCCTTAAATTGCGAGATGGACGCAAAATACCGTCCGTCCTCCGTCTTTTCCACCTTGGCCTGGGCCATAGCCTTTTCTAAATACTCAGTCAGCATCGGCTCATCTTTACAAGCCCTCCAGCTACCCCAACGCCTTAATAACATCCTCTGACTGCACCACGTCGGCCTGGCGGGGGAAGATGCGCTGGGTCAGGAAGTCGTGGACTTCGGCGTCCTGGTCGGCGCAGCAGTCCTCGACGATGTAAAGGCGGTAGTCTAGGTCGGCGGCGTAGCGGGTGGTGGACAGCACTACCCCGCTGGTGGCGTAACCCAGCAGTATCAGGTTGTGGATGTCGTTGGATTTCAGGGTCATGTCCAGGTCGGTGCCGAAAAGGGCGTTGACCCGGTGCTTCCCCACCACCACCTCACCGTCGATGGGCTTAACGGCGGAGTGAATCACCTGAAAGGGGTCGCCGATGGCCGGCTGGCCCGAGGCCTTGCGCTGGCTGAAGGTCTTGTTGCGGTCGCTGATCTCGATGTACCCGGGGCGGAACACCGTGGCCGAGTAGCAGATCAGGATACCGGCGTCCCGGGCGGCCTTTTGTAGGGCCTGAGTCTTCTCCACCACCTGGCGCTCCACCGCGTGGGGTATGGTGCTCATCATGTCGGCGTAAAAGTCGGCGATGAGCAGCGCGGTTTTGGATTTATCCAAACTTATATCAGCCATTGGTTTTACCTCCG
The DNA here is from genome assembly GCA_047516825.1 of Dehalococcoidia bacterium. Lineage (GTDB taxonomy): Bacteria > Chloroflexota > Dehalococcoidia > Lucifugimonadales > UBA3495 > JADFQT01. The sequence continues at coordinate 3,954 of JAKZUA010000042.1, read as the reverse complement.
GGAGTTTACCTCCAGAAGTTGTGAGGTGACAGGAATCCGATCAGGTAGGCCAGGCAAGCTGGGAACTACCCTGTCTGAGGCTACCTGGCCCGCCCCTTGAGCTGCCGCACCACGCTGGAGACGCGGCCCAGGGCGTCGTCAACGTCGGCGCCGTCGATGTGGCGGTGGGTGACCATGCGCAGGGACTGCTCGCCTGGATAGGTCACCAGCACCCCCTCCTCAGCCAGGGCGTCGATCACCTCGTTAGCTGCGCCGACAGATTCGTCGACTTCAAAAATGACGATGTTAGTGTGAATCGTATCCGGGTCAACGGAAATGCCGTCGATGTTGGCCAGTCCCTGAGCCAAACGGCGGGCGTTGGCGTGGTCCTCGGCCAGCCGCTCAACCATGCTTTCCAGCGCTACCAAACCGGCCGCCGCTAGAATCCCGGCCTGCCGCATGCCGCCGCCGACCATCTTGCGCCACTTGTGGGCTCCAACGATGAACTCCCGCGAGCCGCAGAGGACGGAACCCACCGGACAGCTGAGGCCTTTGGAGAGGCAAAAGGACACGTCGTCAACGTCCTTGACCAGCTCCTTGGCGGGCACCTCCAAGGCCACGGCGGCATTGAAGATGCGCGCGCCGTCCAGATGCACCTGGGCGCCGGCGGCGTGGGCCACGTCGGCGACCCGCTTGGTGTCCTCAGGCGTCAGCACGCCCCCGCTACAGCGGTTGTGGGTGTTCTCCAGGCAGACCAGGGTGGTGGGAGGCATGTGGACGTTCCCCTTGGGACGGATAGCCCCTTGCAGGTCGTCCGGATCGATTCGGCCCTGGGGGTCGTTGGGGACCAGGCGAATCTGGGCTCCGGCCAACGCCGAAGCGCCGGCGGACTCGTTCCAGAACATGTGGGCCTGATCGCCCATAACGATTTCATCGCCCCGCTGGCAGTGGGTCAGCGCGGCCACCAGATTGCTCATGGTCCCGCTGGCCATCAGCAAACCGGCCTCCTTGCCCAGCAGGCCGGCGGCCCTTTCTTGCAGCCGGTTTATCGAGGGGTCCTCTCCGTAAACATCGTCGCCCACCTCCGCATCGGCCATGGCCCGGCGCATCTCGTCGGAAGGTTGGGTGACGGTATCGCTCCGCAGGTCTATCCTTGCCATCGCGCCTCCCTGGCCTACTCGCTAGCTCATAAAATCGGCGGCTGGGCCGCTGGTTAATCGCTCGTTAATCGCTCCGTATTCTAGCAGGATTCCTTGCCAAACACTATTTGGTTCCCTAATATGGAAACAGTAATCGGTTGCGAGGCGAAGCCATGAAGCAGAGTGCGGTAACCTTCAAAACCAAGGGACTGAATTTCGAAGGAGTGGTGGCCACTCCAGACGCTGCGGCTGCCAAAACTCCCGATGGCAAGACTCCCGACAGTAAATTTCCGGGGGTCATCATCTGCCACCCCCACCCGCTCTTCGGGGGCAATATGGACAATAACGTGGTGCTCGCCGTGGCGTTCGCGCTGGTGGAGCAGGGTTTTGCCGTGTTGCGCTTCAACTTCCGGGGTGTGGGTAACAGCGAAGGCGAGCACACCAAGGGCGAGAAGGAGTTTGAGGATGCCCTGGGCGCTCTGGACTTTATGCGAGCTTGGCATCAGGTCGACAGCGACCGGCTGGGCATTTTGGGGTACTCTTTCGGGACTGGGGTTATCCTGGGCAGCCCCTCATTGCAGAAGCGACCCAAGGTCTTCGCCTTCGTATCCCCGTCGATTGATCGGTTGAAATCCACTCCGCTGCAAAAGGACAGGCGGCCCAAGTTCATCATCACGGGCAATCGGGATAAGCTGGCTGGGGCCGAGGGGTTGCAGGGGGTGCTGGATTCCTTTGTCCAGCCGCCGGAGTTCCACGTTATCGACGGAGCCGACCACTTTTGGATGGGAATGGAAAGCCAGGTGGTGGGACCAGTGTCCCAGTTTTTTCTAGAGAACTTGAAGTAGCCCAATATGGCTAAACCAGCCGACGCACCGGTGCCCTCATCTGCTGCCGCCACTGAGAAATCCGTTGAAAGGCTTGGAGAAGGACCCGGACTCAGGCGGCCCCTTTCTTGGCATTTACTCGTCCTTCAGTTGGCGGCTATTACTTTCACTCTGGACCAGTTCACCAAGTACATGGTGCGCGAGTTGCTGCCGGACTTCACTTCATTTCCCTATAGTGGCTTTCTCCGGTTTACCCACACCCACAACACCGGAAGCGCCTTCGGAATTTTTCAGGGGCAAAATCTTCCGCTAATATTCGTCTCTTTTCTCGGCATCGCCGTGTTATTGGCGATCTATTTCAGCCAGCCACGACCCGGCAACCTGCTGCGGTTTAGCCTGGGGCTCATGATGGGTGGCGCCGTGGGCAATCTGGTAGACCGGCTGCACCAGGGATGGGTCACCGATTTTATCGACATAGGACCCTGGCCGGTGTTCAACCTCGCCGATGCATCCATCGTGACCGGGCTGGTTATGCTGGGTTGGATCTTCCTTCGGCCGTCGGCCCAGCCAGCGCCGGACAGTAGGGCCGTGGCGGCGATTGACCGGGTTTCCGGCCCTATTTGGTGTCCCATTTGTGATGGCGACATGATAGTTCTTGCCAACGGCTGGCGATGTTCCTGCTGCGGTGTGCGGGAACGCATAGAGTTACCCCAGATGTCGAACCGCACCATCCACTCCACCCACCCGGCGGGCTCGCCATCTGGGGTGGAGGGTCCCGGGACTGAACACTACTCAGCTACCCAGCGAGACTCCTGGAGTTTGTCCCCCGACTCCGTTCCTTGGGAAAGTTCGGGCCCGGTAACCAGGGACCCGGGCCGACCGGAAAAATTATCCGAAAATCCGGGAACCGGCTCGCCTCCTTCTGGAGTCAGCCAGCCGGAATTATAGACATCTTGGCCCGCTCCTCCAGATCTTGGAAGTTCACCGTCTCCGGAACAGAAGGACGGCTGGACCAGTTCCTGGCTGCGCAGGGCTTGGGGCTAACGCGCAGCCGGTTGCACGCCCTGATTGAGGAAGGCCAGGTGCAGCTGAACGGGAGTTGGGCCAAGCCGGCCCAGAGGTTGCGAGCTGGAGACCAGGTGTCCCTGACCGTCCCGCCGCCTCGGGAGCTGGACCTGATACCCCAAGACATACCCATATCCTTGGTCTACCAGGACGATCAACTAATTGTGCTGGACAAACCGGCCGGCTTGTCGGTGCATCCCGGGCCGGGACACCCGGACGGCACCCTGGTCAACGCCCTGCTGGCCCGTTGTTCGGACATCAGGGGTATCGGAGGCGCCATCCGGCCTGGCATCGTCCACCGGTTGGACAAGGACACCTCGGGTTTGATGGTGGTTGCCAAGACCGACCAGGCCCACCAGAGCTTGTCCCAGCAGATAAAAGATCGGCAGGCCACCAAGGGATATCTGGCGGTGGCCACGGGTGGCCTGACTCCATCCCAGGGGACCATAGAAGCCCCCATCGGAAGGGACCCACGAAATCGCAAGCGTATGGCGGTGGTGCCCGGCGGACGAGCTGCCCGCACCCACTACCGGGTAATTCACAACTACACAGGCTGCCAGCTGGTGGAGCTTTACCTGGAAAGCGGCAGGACCCACCAGATAAGGGTTCATCTGGCCCACCTGGGCCACGCGCTGCTGGGGGACCGGCTATACGGGCGGGGCAGCCCGCTGGTACAGCGGCATTTTCTGCACGCCCATCACCTGGGGTTCGCCCATCCTCGGAGCGGCGAGCCGGTGGAGTTTCGTTGCGGGCTGCCCCAGGACCTCCAGCAGGCGGTTCAGATACTGGAACAAGAAAGCCCGGAAGACTAAACCAAAGCCAAGGTGGGAACTACATTGGGCAGTGATGGCAAAGGCACGGCAGGTGTAAAGATCAAAGCATCGGCTCGGGCCTGTAACCGGGTTCGGCAGCGACGTTTCACTTCATCCTTACGGTGAGCTAGCCCG
>JAKZUA010000041.1:0-4559 GCA_047516825.1 Dehalococcoidia bacterium | reverse complement strand
TGCGAAACCTGGTCATCAGCTTGGTACGCCGGGCTGGGCATTCCAACGTAGCCGCTGCCCTACGCCGCCACAATGCCCATCTCAGCGAAGCTTTCGACATGATGGGCTTTTCCTACCAGGCAGGAGAATGAAAAGGCCCTGAACCTGTAACTGGCGCTTGCACCAGGGTCCATCCAGCAACTAAGATACCTCTACTCTGGTACTTCTACTCAGGCTCCGGCATCCCACCGGAAAGAGGCCCGCCCATGTTCCCGGTAAACGTGTTCCCAGACACCTCCAAAATCGACGAACAGGGCCAGTTGACCATTGGGGGCTGCAACACGCTGGACCTGGCCCAAGAGTACGGGACGCCGGTGTATATCTTCGATGAAGAGACCCTCCGGAGCCGCTGTCGCAGCTTTGTAGGGGAGTTCGAGCAGCGCGCTCCCGGGACCCAGGTGCTCTATGCATCGAAAGCTTATATCAACCCAGCCCTGGTAGGAATTCTGAACGAGGAAGGGCTGGGCCTGGACGTGGTTTCCGGCGGGGAGCTGGCGGTGGCTCTCAGCGGCGGCCTTTCCGCTCAAAGGGTGGATTTCCACGGCAACAACAAATCCCCTCAGGAGCTGGCGGAGGCGGTGGCCCAAGGTGTCGGCCGGGTAGTGGTAGACAGCTTCCACGAGCTGGAATTGCTGAATCGCATCGCCTCCGATGCCGGCAAGACCCAGGATATTCTTATTCGTGTGTCGCCCGGCATCGACCCCCACACCCACGCTTACACCACAACGGGAACCATCGACTCCAAGTTTGGCTTTGCCATCCAAACCGGCCATGCGGCGATCGCCATCCGCCAGGCTCTAAGCGCCTCCCATTTGCAGCTCCTGGGTCTCCACTTCCACCTAGGCTCTCCGATTTTCGAATTGGAGCCCTACCGGGCCGCCACCGATTTGGTGTTGCGGTTCGCCGCCGAGTTTCGAGAGGAGGGCTTGAACCTGCAGGAGTTCAGCCCCGGCGGCGGGTTCGCCATCGCCTACACCCGAGACCAGCAGCCGCCCGCGGTGAGCGAGTACGCCGAGGCCATTGTATCCACCATTAAGGCTACCTGCGCGGACCTGAGTATGCCCCGGCCTAAGTTGATCGTAGAGCCGGGGAGGTCCATAGTGGGCCCGGCCGGAGTGGCCCTTTACCGCATCGGCGCCATCAAAGAGATCCCCGGGGTTCGGAAATACGTCAGTGTGGACGGCGGCATGGGGGACAATATTCGCCCGGCCCTGTATCAGGCGGCTTACGAGGTTGTATCGGCGGGCAAGGCCACCCGGGAGCCCGACGATCAAGTGACCATTGCCGGCAAATACTGCGAATCGGGGGATGTGCTGGCCTGGGATGTAATGCTGCCAACGGTGGAGACCGGCGACGTCATTGCCATACCGGCGGCCGGGGCCTACTGCCCCTCCATGGCCAGCAATTACAACCTGAACCCCAGGCCGCCCATAGTGCTGGTCAAAGACGGCCAGAGCCGTTTGATCCGCCGACGCGAAAGCTACCAGGACATGATGCACTGCGACGTAGTCTGATCCGGCCTTGCTCGAAAGTTCCGGTCACCCCCTGTTACAGACCGATTCCTCTTTAGGAAACCCAGCCATGTGGCAGTTGTACGGCCAGGACCACATCCTAAGCCAGTTGCAGCCCAGCCTGCAGCAGGGCCGCCTGGCCCATGCCTACCTGCTGGTGGGCCCTCCCCATATCGGGAAAATGTCCCTGGCCATCCATTTAGCCCAGAGCGTGAATTGCCTGGAGGGCTCCGCCGCGCCCTGCGGCGCCTGTGGGCAATGTGAAAGAATCGTCCGAGGGCAGCACGCTGACGTTCGAATTATCACGGTTTTCCAACCGGAAGATAGCCGGGCGACCCGCACGGTGATCGGCATCGGCGATGTCAGGGAGGCGCTGCATCAGGCGAATCTGAAGCCCTACGAAGGTTCGTGCAGCGTGCTGATATTCGACGGGGTGGAGTCGATGAGCGAAGAGGCCGCCAACGCCCTGCTTAAGACCCTGGAAGAACCTCCGCCTCAAGTCCTGATCCTGCTGCTGACCGCCAACGAAGAGGCGCTGCTCTCCACCATCCGGTCCCGCTGCTGCCGTCTGAATTTGCGCCCGGTAGCCAAGCAGCAACTAGCCGAACGCCTGGTGGCCGAGCATAACGCCGAGCCGGAGTTGGCCGAGCGGCTGGCGCGACTGTCTCGGGGCTGTCCCGGCTGGGCCATCCGCGCTCTGGCCGACCCTCAGATTTTGGAGGATCGGGAGGACCAGCTGGCGCAGGTTCAGGAGGTTACCCAGGCAACCCTGGAGGGGCGCTTTGCTTTCGCTTCGGATCTGGCGACGCGATTCGGCCGGGATCGGGAGCCGACTCGGCAGACGCTGTTTCTCTGGCTGCGCTGGTGGCGGGACCTGCTGCTGGTCAAGGAGGGAGCTGAGGAATACGTCAATAACCAGAATCAGCTCACTCAGCTACGCCTTCAGGCGACCAATCTTACGGGCACCCAAGTGGTGGGCTTCATAAGGTCTTTGGTGGAAACACTGGAGGCACTGGATGACAATGCCAACCCCCGATTAGCGCTGGAAGTGCTGATGCTGAGCCTGCCTGCGCCCGGCTCCTAACCCCATTTCTATTTGAAAAATGCGTATTTCGGGCGTGGTAGGGGCACCGGGCCGCTCGCCCCGTCGGAATCACTCAGGATTCCCACGCACCTTTTCCCCACCCCGGCATAGGCAGTTAATATATAGGCGGCTAAGAGTTGCTGAGGGCCCAGGGCAAATAGGGTCGCCATTCATCCAGAATTACCCTATTTTGCAGCATGCGGTAGGGATTGGGTTGGGGCGCTCGCGGTTCCCGGAAGAGCTTCATCTTGGCTTCTTCCGGCGTGAAGCCGGCCTTATGGAGGTTGCACTTGGAGCAGGCGGCCACCACGTTTTCCCAGGTGTGCGCGCCCTTCTGTCGTCTCGGCACCACGTGGTCCAGGGTCAACTGCTGGCTTTGGGTGCCGCAATACTGGCAGGTGTACTTGTCCCGCAGGAAGATCTCTTTCTTGGAAAGCTTGCGCGGAGCGAAGGGCCGCTTGACCAGGTAGCCCAACCGAATTATCGAAGGAACCTCAACCACCTTTGAGACGGTGCGGACCTGTCCCCGATGGTTTTCCAGCAACTCCGCCTTCCCCTTGCCCAGCAGGATTATCGCTCGGCGTGCCGTGGAGACATTTATCGGGACGTAGTTGAGGTTGAGGACCAGGACTGGCGAGGCTAAAACTCCCAAAGCCGTCTGCGACGGGCTGGGTCCACCGTCGTCGGCAACTATCGCCTCAGACTCACCTTGACCAGCCTTGCGCTTTGCAGCCACTGGCCTCAGCACCTCGCTTAGCTATAATTTCAGAAAATCGTACTCCAATTATATAACAGATTAGCAAGGTAATTGGAAGCTCAGCTAGGCGCTGGATATCAGCGGGGCTTGCGGCTAGCTGGCGAGGCCATGTAAATATTGGCGCTCGCGGATACATCTTAGCCTGAAGAATGCTGTCATTCGTCGCCCCACCAGCTTCGGACGATGAACCCAAGGCGTCTGGGTCTCAGGAAAAACCCCCAACCCCACCCTTGGCAAGGGGGGATTAGGGGAGGTCAAAGACAGGAGCCGCCCGGTACACTTATTGCGGCGGGAATTCCTCTGGATCGCTAGCTTCCTCTTCCTGCTTCAGCTTTTCCACCTTTCCCTTCAACTCCCCGGCGCCCTCCTGCAGACCGCCCTGCAACCCCTTGGCCTTCTCATCCCAATCACCGGGCACCAGTTTCACCGCCCGTATAGTGACGCCAAAGCTGTCGGTCATGAAGCTTCCCAAAGGAGATTCGGCGATTTCGGCCTGCATCCGCCCCACCGGAAAATGTTGTAACCCGGTCAGAATCCCCGACAGGAAGAGGAATCCCACGAAAATTCCGATGACCATGCCGGACAGATGGTTAACCGGACCGGCCAGGGGAATTACCTTGGAAAACGTCTGCAAGACGGCGCTCAGCCAGGCAGAGAGGAGAATCAAGGCGAAGAATATCGCGATGAAGGCGATAATCGTCTGTACGTTTTCATTCTCGGACAGAAACGAGAAAAGGTTGCCCACCGGCTCGGCAATTCGGCTGGAGAGAGCCAAACCGAGAGTAATTACTACCAGCGGCACTATCATGCCGATAAGCCCCGACTTGAACCCCCATAACGCCATCAGTCCCCACACAACCAGCACCACAATGTCTACCCAGTTCATAGCTGCGCCTCTTGTCGCCCGTTTCCGGGGGAATCTGAATCGAATTTCATCACTCGGAACTCACGGAGACCGCACTATTCGACGCCTTGTATCCAAGGTTTGGCACAACTTGCCCCACTATTCAGCAAGCTCCCTATGTCCTTTAAACCGGGATTCCCCAGATCAAACCACCTTTCCTGGATATAGCTCCCGCGGGGATACCGCCAAATATAATCCCGCATTCCAAGGGCGTCAAATGCGGTCTGATGCGGCCTGATTCACTCAAAGTCCCCGCTTTCATTG
>JAKZUA010000040.1:0-8536 GCA_047516825.1 Dehalococcoidia bacterium | reverse complement strand
GGTAACGGCATGAATGTTTACCCGGAGGATATCGAGCAGGTATTGAATCAGGATTCCCGCTTGACGGATGCGGTGGTGCTGGGGCTAACTTCTGGAGACGATGTAGAAGTGCATGGGGTGCTTTTGACCGGCGAACCGGAGACCGCGGCGGAAATAGTACGCACCGCCAACGGGCAGCTGGCTCCTCATCAGAGAATCCAGCGCTACACGGTATGGCCCGAAGAGACCTTTCCGGTCACCCCCACCATGAAGCCAAAACGGGCTGACATTACAGCCCGGGTGTTGGAGCTGCGATCCGGCTCGGGGTGACCTTATTCTTGGTACTAATACCATTGCGGTATGGAAAGCGCAGGTTTTGGCTAGGGTAGAGCCGCACGGCCGTTCGCCCCTACGGAATCATCCGACAACCTACACTGTTGACCGCCAATGCCCCTTGTGTTAAATTAATCCTCTTCAGATACTTTGTATCAATAGTTAGGTGCCGGGTTGCGTAAGCGAGGGAATCCCCTGTCCGAGCAACTTATGGATGCCCTTGAGGAACGGGGCTATCGCGACACTGCCCCGCGGCGAACGGTGGCGCGAGCCATCGCCGAGAAGGAGCGGCATTTTGCTGCCGAGGAATTGCGAGAGCAGCTACCCGGCATAGGCCGGGCCACGGTGTACCGGTCCTTGAAGATTTTGGTCGAGGCCGGCGCGTTGTGCCGGATTTTGCTGGAGGACGGTAACCTGCACTACCAGCTCAGCCATCGGGGACACCATCACCACCTGCTTTGCGTCGAGTGCGGCGCGTCAGAGGACTTGATGGGGTGCGACATAGAAGACCGGCTGGAAAGTGTCGCCGGCGCCCACCATTTCCAGGTAAGCGGTCACTGGCTGGAGGTGTATGGAAGGTGTCAAACTTGCACCGCGAAACTGCCAGCCCCAGCCTGATCTCTATTTTTACCCATGTTTGAGACTAAGTATCATAAATGTCAGGTAATGATACCTCTGTGGAGCGAGCTAGCTGTGCCTGAAATGCCGTCCAGCAGCGATTTGGGAACCCAGTTTGCTTTCAAGGGCTGGACCGCCCCGGGCCGGAGGATTCTAGGATGCTTGACGGCGCTGGTGACGGGAATCCTGCTACTGGCCGCCTGTGGCGTGTCCGCCAGCTCTGTAGGGAATGACCAGGTCAACAGCGAGCAGCCTCCTGGGTCAAGCGAGGAAAAAATCAATGTGGTGGCCACCAATTCCCTGCTGGCGGATCTGGTCGGGCAGGTAGGAGGCAACCTGGTGGAGGTGACCGCGCTGGTTCCTTCTGGGGTCGATGTGCATGCCTTCCAGCTGAAGCCCTCGCATAGCCTGGCCATAGGACGAGCGGATTTACTGGTTTCCAACGGCGGTGGGCTGGACGACTTTTTGAACCCAGTTTTGCAAAATTCTGCCCTGCCTGGTGCGAAATGGATTATCGTCGCCGATGGGCTGGAGTCCAGTGCGCTATTGGACAGCGGGGACCCCCACTTTTGGCTGGACCCAGGCTTGGCCATTGACTATGTAATGCAGATTCGGGATGGCCTGGTGGCAGTTGACTCGAAGCACGAGTCCGACTATATGGCCAATGCCGAAACTTACACCGGCCAGATTACTGCTCTGGACCTGGAGATACAGGAACTCCTGGGTCGGGTCGCCACCGAGCGCCGTCACCTGGTCACCTACCACGATGCCTTCGGCCACCTGGCCCGCCGTTATAACTGGGAAGCAACTGCCCTGGTGTCTGACGACAACCGGGATGTGGCCGCCAGAAACCTGGCCGATATTTTAATGCGAATAAAACGGGATGGCCTGCCCTCGGTATTTGTGGAGCCCCAGTTCCGGCAGGGATTGCTGACTCGGACAGCCCGCGAAGCCAGCATCCGGGTGGGGGTGATTTATTCCTTACCCGGTCCCGGGGCGCCTACCTACCTGGATATGATGAGGTACAACGCCGAGAGCATGGCGCGGGAGCTGAGGTAAGGCTGAAGCGATGCTGGAGGTTTTTACCGTGCCCCTGGAGCTGCCCTTTTTTCAGCGAGCCATGTTGGCCTCCGGTCTGGCCGCCCTGGTCTGCGCGGTGGTCGGGACCTTTGTAGTGTTGAAGGGGTTGGCCTTCATGGGCGACGCGGTAGCTCACTCTTCTCTGGCAGGGATGTCGGTGGCCTTTCTTTTCGGCGGTAACGTCTTTTGGGGGGCCCTGGCCTGGGCGATTCCAGCCTCGCTTTTAATTACCCTGATCAGCCAAAGGGCCAAGTTGCAAATGGATACCGCCATCGGCATTATCTTCGCCGGTGGGTTCGCCTTGGGGATTATCCTGATGAGCCGGGTAGACAACTACGCGGCCAATTTATTTGGGCTCCTTTTCGGCAATGTGTTAGGCGTCTCCTGGGCAGAAATTTTGCTGATCGGCGTGATTACCGCCGCCGTCCTGCTGGTTATATTGGCCTTATACAAGGAGCTACTTTTCACTTCCTATGATTTGACGGTCGCCGCCGCTTCGGGTATTCCGGTGCGGTTTGTGCATTATCTCCTTCCCGTCCTGATCGGGGTCACCACGGTGGCATCCCTCAAGGTAGTGGGGATAGTTCTGGTTTTGGCGCTGTTAGTGACACCGGCGGCTACCGGTACCCTTTTGGCTCGGCGTCTGCCTACCATGATGGCCGCCAGCACCGGCGTCGCCCTGGCGGCGACCATTGCCGGATTGTATTTGTCCTTCTATCTTGACCTGCCAGCCGGACCCAGCATTGTCATGGTGGCCACCGGGCTTTTCGGGCTGGCCCTGCTGCTGGCTCCGAGCCGAGGCGTGGTGTGGCGATGGCGGCGGTCCGGTTTATTCAAGTCCGGAGAACTGGCTAGACCAGAGAGTTAGGAACCTAACACCAAATCCGAATGAATAGCGCATCTCTGGGTAATGCCGCTGGCCTAGTGAAGACAAGGCATGCCGTGCCCCTACGGGCAGCAGATTCTGCTCCGGTCTTGCTAGACGAGTTGGGCGAGGTTGGAGGTAGCGCCCACACATAGGGCGGCATTTTGCCTACTGGCCAAGAGATTGGCGCCTAGCTGGCCCGGGTCTGGCGCTCTGAGGTCCGGCTTTCGCCGCAACGACGAAGGTGATGCAGAGGGCGTTCCTTCTTCTCAAAATCTGGGATGACTCAGGTTTCGCTCTCACAAGTTTAATAGTGCCTTTGAGGCTCGATGACTCCAATTTCCCGTCGCCAGCAAAGAATCTATCTCAATACGACCTATGTCATTGCGAAGGACCGAAGGGACTGAGGAATCTAAATCCTTGGCCCTTAAAACTTTTTGAGTCAGTACGACGGTTACGGCATAGCCAATGGCGTCAAGGCGATGCGCCCAGAGATTTAGACCCCTCTCTTCGATCGGGGTGACATTTTGAGATGGTCCCTAAATCATCGGGTCGGGTCAGAGTTTCTCCAGGCGCTGCAGGAACTGGTCCAACCCTTTTTGTTCCGGCACGCCCATGAAGTAGCGGATGCCCTGGGTGTAGGCCAGCATGTCTTGAGGGTGCATTCGCAAATTGTCCCTTGATTCTGACAAATGAAACAAACCGTCCGACCAGTCCTGCACCCCAACATAAAGCGCATCCTCGATAACGGCCGCTTGGGAAGGTTCCAGATCCTTCCGCACCATCCATCGAGAGAAGACGAAGGGCAAACCGGTCCAGTCGTGCCACTCGCTCCCCAGGTCGTATCGGTGGGCAAACCCACGCATTCCCCCCCGGTAGCGTAACGCCTGATTGCCGATATGAAGCAGGGCCTCCGTAGAATCCTGCGGCGAAACGAATGCGGCCGGTTCGGCCCCATATTTCTGAGTGAGCAATACCTGCAACAATTTGGGCGCGGTAGCTGCTTCCTCACTCACTCCTATTCGGGCTCCGGACAGCTCTTGAATCGGTAGGGTTGAGTTCAATAGCACGCTGCCGGCGCTGCTGATAGTGGCGATGCAGAAGCCGGTCATATAGTTGAAATCGGCTTCCAGCCGGGCGCAATCGACCACCGGAAAGGGAGCCGCATCTATCTGGCCTTTTTGGGCGGCGGCGGCCATTGTACTGGGAACCAAGGGAATCAAGTCTAGGCCCCGCCGTTTCATATCGAAATAGATGGGCTCACAACTGAGGTAAGGGACCCACCCTACATTTATCGCCATGAGTCGCGCACCTAGGGAAAGGGGATGTTCATTGCCTAATTATAGTGGGGCCCCGAAATATCGGAGCCCCTTCTAAAGGATTTTTCGCCAACAGCCAACTGTTGGATGTCCCAGAGGTCTGGTCTCTCTACACATTTTCGGGCGGACACGCCCCGGCGGGCGTCCTGATCCGGAACCGACGGGTGATTACAGGCGCGGTCCCGCGAACGTGGTGGATTGCTTTTTGTAAACTTGGACGCGGTTGCGGGCCGATTCGCAAACGAAAATCCTATTGTCATCGTCAACGGTGACGCCGGTTGGCCCCCAGAAATTCTTTTCCCGCTCCAGCCCCTCGGCTCTCTCCCGCTCTCCCCACATCTCCGGATTCGCGTTCAGCTTGTCTGTTCCCCACTTAGAAACAGTCGCATCGCCAGTCTTCTCTGTGAGCCACGCGCCTTGGGCGTCAAACACCTGAAGCCGGTCGTTCATCCAGTCGGCCACGTATATGATTCCATCCTTATCAACGGCGACCCCGGTGGGCCGGTTGAGTTCCCCTCGTCCTGAACCGGAAGAGCCAACCTTCATCAAGAACTGGCCGTCGGGAGTGAACTTTTGAATGCGGTCATTCCGCCAGTCCGCTATGTAGATGTTGTCCTGCTTGTCGATGGTTATCCCCCAGGGCATGTTGAATTCGCCGGCTCCATCGCCAAAAGTGCCCCACTTGGCCAGGAACTTTCCCTCTTTGGTGAACTTCTGAATCCGGTGGTTCATGCTGTCCACCAGGTAGAGGTTATCATCTTTATCGAAGGCGAGTCCGGCGGGGCGGTTGATTTCTCCGTCGCCGTCACCGGGTTTCTCCTCCCACTTACCGATATAGTCCCCGTCCTTGCTGAAAATGGAAATCCGGTTGAGCCACTCATCAGCCGTGTAGACATTCCCTTGGCTGTCAATGGCGACTGCGGTGGGCCAGACGAGGGAGCCATCATCAAAGTTAAATACGTGCATCCCTTGCTGGGGAACGCCGCGGGCGAAGGCATTGACATACTCTTCTCCCACCGTACAGACGGTGATCCGGGTGCCATGGGGAGCGTACTCAGTAGCGCGGCAGAGCACGTACATCAGGTCTCCCTCGCCCCGGGCCATAAAGATAGGGTACGAGAACCCTGGACCGAATGCCTCACCACGGCCGATGGTGTGGCTGTACTGCAAATTAACGTGGGAAATTTGTTGCGTGGTCATTCTTACCTCCCAATCAAAGCGTTTCTTGAGGGCCAGCCGGGCCCCAGCAACTAGACCGAGGCACTCCGGCTTGAGCGTAGTGCGCTAGCTGATACTTACCGGCCTAAAGAAAAGCCATCTTTTCAAAGCTGCCGCTGACTATGGGTTTGGCATCCAGACCCAGCCAATCCTCCAACAAAGTAGAGTACAGGCCCCGGAAGTCGTTGTTGAAGTGCAGGTCGCCCTCCAGCAGCTTATCTTCCTGAAGGGAAGGATACTCACCGTAGAGTCCGCCCTTTACCGCGTCGCCGATGATGAAGCTTAACCCGCCGGAACCGTGGTCAGAGCCAGAGCCGTTGTCATGCACCCGGCGGCCGAACTCGGTGAATACCAGCAGCACCACGTTATCGGTGGCGTCGTGCTCCTTCAGGTCATCGTAGAAGTCGGCGATGGCCCGGCTGGTCTCGGTCCACAGCCTGGCGTGGTTCACCAGCTCTCCCGCGTGGGTATCGAAGCTGTTATAGGGGGCCGTGGTATACAGGACCCTGGTCCCCAGCTCCGCCAGATGCGTCATGGCGATGTTCCTCATGTACTGGGCCACCTCGTTGCCGCCGTACTCCACCGAGGAGGAGTACTTCTCAGTGGCGGAGCTGAGAATGTCAGCCCCTTTCAAGGCATCCAAGCCGGTGTTGGCCAAATAGTCCAGCACCGGGCCTTTCCCGATCATGGGACTGTAGACCCGGGAGAACACATCCAGGGCCTTTGCCCGCTGGTCCTCGGCCTCGATGCCGGTCAGCACCCCGTAGGTCTCTAGGTTGCCCACCGAGGCCACCGGCACACCAGGCACGGCTAGAGCCCTGGGGAGACCACGACCGAAGTTTACTCCGGTTAGCACATTTTCCTTGTTGGGGTCCAGGTCGCGAATGGCCCGGCCCATCCAGCCCTCATCTCCTACCTTATCGGGCTCACAGGTGTGCCAGATGTCCATGGAGCGGAAGTGGGAGCGGCTGGGGTGGGGATAGCCGATGCCTTGGATTACGGCCACCTTCCCCTCGTCGTACAGCTGCTTTATGGGCGCCATGTTGGAGTTAAACCCGACGTAGTCATTGATGGGAAGTACCTGGTCTTCGTTGATCCTCACATTAGGCCGGTTGTCAACGTACAGGGGGTCGCCGTAGGGGATTACGGTATTGAGGGCGTCGTTGCCCCCGGACAACTGAAGCACCACCAGCACCGGGTCTTTTTTGGTCGAGGTCATTACATTCTCCTTCTCTGATTAGTCATCAGCAGTCAGCGGTTAGACCTCAGCTTTCAGACCCCAACCAGGGGAGAGGAAAAAGCTGAGGTCTGGAAGCTGAAGGTTCGAACTAAGTGAACAGGTACTCCGTGGTAGCTACTATTGACTGGAGCATTTGCCCAACTCTCTGGTCGAACTCTGGAGCCGAGGTGCGGATCTCTCCCTCACTCTGAGCCAGCTCCACCAGCTGACCGCGAGTCTCGTCACTGAGCTCGTAAGCACCCAAGTTATCTAAGCAACCTTCTATCAGAGCTTCCGGTGACAGGGTTGGGCCTTCGGCACTCAGCCGGTCAATGATAGACCGAACGCCGGGATGGTTGGTGTTGCCCACCTGGTCAGCGGTGAAATTGATCCGCTCCACCAGCGAACCGCTGTCGATCCACTCCTTGCCGGTATGCCAGCCCTCCACGGTGGGCGGGTTCATCAAGTCCTGTCCCATGTACCGGATATTCAGCGTCAGCGCATTCAGGCCGGGCTTGGGAAGGGTGAAATCACCCACCAGGCGCATAGTACCTACTACTGTCTCGGCGGGACTCTTGACCTTCTCGAACCGGGCGTTCTTGAAGAAGTCGGAGTTGAACAGCAACCGAAGCATGGAACCGATGTTGTAGTTGGATCGGAAGTACTCCTGCTCCAGCACTTTGATCGCCTCAGGATCGCGGGGAGGGGTATCTTGCCAGGCCGGCACCTGAGGCTCATCGGCGACGAAGAAGTTGTAGAGGTGCCGGGAGACGAAGCGAGCCGTCCCCGGTTGCTTGACGATGATGTCTACGATTTCCTCGCCGTTGAAGTTGCCAGTCTCGCCCAGGAAGGTCTTTTCGTCCTCGTCATGGTCGTCGGGGTCGTAGATAAACTTGGCCTCATACTTGCCGTAGGGGTACCGGGGTACCGAGTTGGTGACCGTCCAGCCCGTGAAGGCTCGGGCGGCCTCCTTAACGTCGTCCTCAGAGTAGTTCTCCTTGCCGTCCATACCGACGCCCAAGGAGAACAGCTCCAGAAGTTCCCGGCCCCAGTTTTCATTGATGGCGTCCTTGTGGCTCATGCAGTTGTCCAGGAAGAAGACCATGGCCGGGTCTTTGGCCAGTCCCTGCAGCAGGTCCCGGAAACTGCCCATCCCCACGGTGCGGAACAAATTAAATTCTATTTGCTGCTGCCTGGGGTACTCGCACTTGGCGTGGCCGGTACACAAGATGCCATGCCAGAAGAGGCTCATTTTCTCTTGCAGCGGGCGAGTGGTGTTGATCATGCGGTAGGCCCACTCTTCTTGCTGACTCTCCAGCCCCGCCTGGGACACCCACTGGGTCTGGTACCGCATCATGATGTCTCTTTCCATGTCCGGCTGGCTATCCGGATCGAGCAGTTCCTCTACCGTCGCTTCGTAGCCCTTGGCGGCTCGAGCTTCGAGTTCCTGAAACGGCGCTCCGAAACCGGCCCGACGCATCAGATGTGCCATTAACGCGATGTCCTTGTTTGCCATTGTTGTCCTCCTTGCGGTTTTCCTTAAGAGCATGCCAGGGTAAGCTTAAATATCTAGATGGGTGACTGTTCATCACCCACAGAACACAATCCGGGGAACAGAAACCCTGGGAATAAGCCTTTAGCCAATATTAGGTAACAGGGATTCTAAGTTCCAAATGACTTGGCTCCATAGTATAACCCGGCAGGTCGAGTGTCAACAGTCAGTCGTAGCGGGTAACTGTTCAGACTTGATGAGGTGAATTGGCTTAAAGCCGTTGGAAAAACGCTGGCATGGCCGGGGGAGTTGTGGCATACCAGGGAGGTGGACACTGAACTAGACCTGAACGCGGCGAGTCGCGAAACTCTGCTGGAGATAATTGCCGGCCAGCGGGCAGTCATTGCCGATTT
>JAKZUA010000039.1:0-3957 GCA_047516825.1 Dehalococcoidia bacterium | reverse complement strand
TACCGCCCGTAGGCCGTACCGATCTTCCCCTCCTTCCTGGCCGCGAATACTATGGAGCGGACGATGTTCCGAGCCAGGGTTTTTTGGAAAATCCCTCGGTACACCACCTCCACGGCTACTGTGCTCATTGCGGTTCCTCCTCCCCGATTTTTGTGGGCCTGATTTACCAAGCCTTGAAGAAATTATTGAACTTGGGAGATCCAAATCCCCCTTTCTGAAAGGGGGACTGAGGGAGATTTCCCCGAAACATCAGTCGCCGACCGGGACCGGGAGATCGGCTGAAGCCAACCCGGAGACCGCTCCTGTTGCCACCCGAGACGGTTCCACGACTTCCAGGTGGTGACTCATGGCCCGCTCGGCTCCGGCGCTATCCCGGGTCCGTATCATTTGCAGAATTTGCCGGTGAGATGTCAGGGAACGCTGAGGCCGTCCCGGCTCTTGCAGCGACTGGTCTCGGGAGCGTTGCAGAATGTCCTCCACGGCGCTGACGACCTTGTTCAATGCCGAATTATGGGTGGCCGCGGCCAGGGCGAAGTGAAACGCGGTGTCCGCCTCCACTCCGGTTTCTCCGGAGTCAATCTGTCGCTGCTGCTCCTCTAAAATGGCTGACATCCGCCCCACATCGTCCTCGGTGGCTCTCCCCGCGGCTAGGGCGGCGATGGCGGGTTCCAAAACCCGCCGCATCTCAAAGATGTCCCGCAGGGCTTCTCCTCCGGTGTTCAGGCTAGCGGCCATCAACGCCAGCACGGAGTCGGCGTTTTCGGTGCTGATAAAGGTGCCGGAGCCCCTTTTGCTAATGACCAGCCCTTGCAGCTCCAGGGAGCGAATCGCCTCTCGGACCGAGCTGCGGCTGACCTTGAACTGCGCCGCCAAATCTCGCTCGGAGGCCAAGCGGTCGCCGTGACTTAGTGTACCCTGGCGGATCATGGAATGGAACTGCTGGACGATGTCCTCGGGAATCCGCCGCCTCTTGATGTTGTGCAGCTGTTCTTGCATACCCGACATTTGGCCCGGGGAATTTGGTCAGACCAATTTGGTATCCGTGACTATTATACGGCTCGGACATTCCCTGTCAAGACGAAAGTATGCCTCCGGTGCAGCCGCCACGATTCCCCCATTTTCCTCCAGACCTCTCCCTCGTGTTAAATATGTTAAACTGCGGTCCGACAGCTAGTACCTCCAGGTCCTTTTGAGCGTTTAGTTGCCCCCCTTAATTTGCCCCGGGAGGTGATGCCTGTGCCCCGATCCATGAAAGCCGGCGAAGCGGTAATAGAAATGCTCCGGCAGGAAGGTGTTACCCACATTTTTGGCATAGTCGGCTCCTCCTTCCTGGACATATTGGACCCCCTGTATGACCGAGAGGACATAGAATTTGTCGGCGTCCGGCACGAGCAGGGCGCCGCGTTAATGGCCGACGGCTTCAGCCGAATTTCCGGAGCCCCTTCGGTATGCCTGGTGACCAACGGACCAGGCGTATTGAACCTCACCTACGGCATCGCTGCCGCCTATGTAGCCCACTCGCCGGTCGTGGTGCTGGCTCCCTCCGCCTCCCGGGACCACCAGTATCGGGACTCCACCCAAGAATTTGACCAGGTGTCACTGTTCCGGCCGATCACCAAGGCCAGCTTCACCATCAATAAGGTGGAGCGACTGCCGGATGCCCTGCGGCAGGCCTTTCGGGTGGCCACCTCCGGACAAATGGGACCGGTGCTGCTGGACATTCCCCGCGATTTGATGCCGGGCAGCGACCTGGAGCTGGACCCGCTGCCGCCGGAGGCCTACCGCACCGGACAGACCCGCTCCCGAGGAGACCGCAACCTGGTAGACAAGGCGGCTCGCGTCCTGCTTGCGGCCCAGCGACCGGTGATAATAGCCGGCGGCGGGATTCAGTTCAGTATGGCCTCCGAAGAGGTGACCCAGCTGGCGGATATCCTGGGGGCGGCCATTGTTACTACCTACGGGAGAGCCGACGCCGTGCCCAGCGGACACCCCAAGTTCCTGGGGCACTTGGGGCGGTTGGGCTCGGAAGAGGGAATTGAAGCCATCCGGAGGGCGGACGTCATCCTGGCCGCCGGCACCGGGCTGGGCCAGTCAACAACCTTCTTCGACAATCGTTTCATCCCGGCCGACGCCTCCATCGTTCAGATAGACATCGAGCCCCGGGAGATCGGCCGCCACTATCCGGTTTCGGTCGGCATAGAGGGGGACGCCCGAGCTGTGTTGGAAGACCTGATTGAACGGGTGCGAGAGACGGAGCCGAGGCCCAATCAGGAGTGGGTAGCGGAAATAGCCGATTGGAAGGCGCGGCGCAAGGAGAGGCTCGCGGCGGAGGAGAGGCTGTCCAGCCTGCCTCTTAAGCCACAACGAGTCTACGCGGAGCTGCGTAAAGTGATGCCAAGGGACGCTATCGTATGCTTGGACGCCGGTCTGGCCCCTAATTTCGGCCAGGACCGGCTGGATTTCGCCCAGCCTCGCAGCTTGATCATGCCCCAAGACCTGGGAGGCCTGGGGTTCAGCTTTCCCGAATCTCTGGGCGCCAGCTTTGCTGCGCCGGACCGGACCGTGGTGAACTTCAATGGAGACGGGGGCTTTCTTTTCAACGCCCAGGAATTTGAAACCGCGGTTCGCTACGGCCTCAAATCCATCTCCGTGGTGCTCAATAACAACTGCTGGGGCTCGGAGAAGGCCTACCAGCGCTACGCTTTCAATGAGCGTTACGTGGGCGCGGACACGGTAAACCCTCGTTATGACAAGTACGCCGAGCTGTTTGGCGGCAACGGTTTCTACGTGGAAAATCCGGCAGACATTGGAGATGTGTTCCTGGCGGCGCTTAAGGCCGAAGGTCCTAGCATCATAGAAATCCCAACTGATCCCGACGAGATGCCCCGGCCGGCCCGGCTGGCGGAGGTTCAGGCGTCGAATTAGATTCCCACAGCCGCTAGTACACTCCAGGAAGAGCAGTGCCAGAAGATATTAGGCCCAAGGAAGTGGATATATCCGGAGAGCAGGTAATTGTCCTGTGGGACGACGGTCACCGGAGTATTTATCCCCACCGCCTGCTGCGGCTCCGCTGCCAGTGCGCCAACTGCGTGGAGGAGATGACCGGCCGACCGCGGCTGGACCCGGACCAGGTTGCCCAGGACGTTAAGGCCGTGGACCAGATGCAGGTGGGCAGCTACGCCCTACAGTTCCTCTGGAGCGACACCCACTATACCGGCATCTACACCTTCCAGTTTCTCCGCTCCATCTGTACCTGCATCCCCTGCAATCAGGCCCGTGCGGCGGCGCAAGAGACTCAGGGGTAAGGCAACCGCTACGGTTCGGAAGTGGATCCGGTAGCTGGTTCAGCCTGTGTTTCAGTCGGGTTATCCAGGTCGTAGGACCGCATCGGTTTGGTCGCGGGCTTCAACTTGGGAGCGGTGAAGGTATTGGACTTGAAGGAAAAGGTGGAAAGCTGGCGTTGTGCGGGCTGTCCGCAGATTTTGCACGGAGCCGAATTCTGGGATTGGGAAGCGGGTCGCAGGACCTCAAACTCCCGGTTACAGTTGACGCAGTAGTATTCGTAGATTGGCATGGATACCTCCCGACTAACTGTATATATTCTACCGCCGGTCTGCCATCTTCGCCAGTAAAGCTCCTATTCCCGAATAGGAATAGGCTGCATTTAAAATGTCCTCTCCCTTGCCAAGGGGAAACCAGCTGTTTCAGCACGAACGAAGGGGGAAGTTTTGGCTGAGAATACTGATGTGGTAATCGTCGGCGGTGGGGCCGCCGGCTGCTCCGTCGCTTATTATCTTTCCCTGGCCGGCGTCAATGCCACCGTTATAGAGAAGGAAGGAATCGCCACCCAGGCCTCCGGATTCTCCGCCGGAGGGTTGAATCCGCTGGAGGGCACCAACATACCGGGACCCCTGGGGGCCTTGGCCATCGAATCTTTTCGGATGCACCGCCAACTCT
>JAKZUA010000038.1:0-28699 GCA_047516825.1 Dehalococcoidia bacterium | reverse complement strand
TTTCCCAGCTATTTTGACTATAACACGTAAAAATCGAAAGACTTCCGGGACTCGTCAGACCCCAAAGAGCCACTGTCCCAAACCTGGGGGCGATTAAGACGCGATTGCCCTGTCGTTGCAGATATGAACGTTACAGATTTCGTATCTGGGCCGAGGGTCTCCTCACATGGTTTCGTAGCTGTGCTTGTCAACGTTACCTTGACAAGTAGAAGAGAGCTAAACCACCTGATTACCGCCCTCCCCAGCGGTTTGCCCTTTCCGGCAGTACCCCGGCCGCTGCTGGGGAGGGCGACGGCTTATATGGCGCTGTCGTGCTTTCCCTTCTGGGTGGGGAAGGTTATGGCGGGGACTTGTTTTCTTTTAGGGTCTGCTGATGTTGTTATAGTTGATTTGTGCTGGCAAACTTTCAATGCTAAGGGGTATTAACTCCTTCACAATCGAGTGACAAAGCCAAATAAATGGTAACCGAGGGTAATGGCGAAGGCGCCGCCAACGATAGCGGCAAAGATGTCGCTGAAGATGATGTCGTTGATGGCGCCGGGGAAGACGTAGCGGAATATGCTGTCTGCGGTGTCAACGATGATAGGGCCGGACCAGTCGGTGGCGAAGTGGCCCACTAGTCCGCTGCCACAGTTTACAGGGCTAAGACCTTTGCCAAGGCAGCTGCTGCCATTGCTAATATCCCAGATTACGCCAACCATTCCACCGCCTACAATGGTGCCAGCTACGCCGCCTAAAATGGTGCCGGCTATGCCGCCGATTATGCCGCCGATGGTCCCACTGAGTATGCCGCCTATGGGCACCAGGAAGAACCAGCACGATAGTGCAGCATAAAAGCACATGGCGCCCACTGCCAAACCAACGACGGCACCGAAGACCCCACCGAAGATCGCCCCCCCGACGATGCCATAGGAGATTTTTATTTGGCTTCTTGCCGTTGACACGCTGGCATCTCCTTCGCTGTCACACTATTCGATTGCTGGAAAGCATTTTTCCAATGTGGCCTGATGTGCCATGGGTTGAGCTGCATTCCTTACCACATATTCGTTTCGCCGCGGTAAAAGGTTCATTTCGCGAGACAAATCAGGCCACGGAAAGCAAGTTCTGCTTCTCTAGCTATAACGTATCCACTATCCGTGTCACTGTTTGTGCACCCTTCCCGATCTCGACCTGGATAGGGCTTGGCGTTATAGACATATGTTGGTTCCGGCCAAAGCAAGCTTGGGGGTCTCACCAATCTATCTGTTATAACCCTTCCGATGCAAACCTCGCGTAGCCGTGGTAAACTGCAAGCGAGCCCCGGCCCAAGACCCAGCCAGCACCCTGAAGGCCACTACATCTTGCTAAGCCTCTTCAATACCCTCACCAAACAGACAGAAGAAGTCCGGCCCATTGAGGCCGGATTGGTTCGCATGTACACCTGCGGCCCCACCGTGTACCGCTATGCCCACATCGGCAACCTGCGCACCTACCTGATGGCCGACTGGGTCCGCCGCGTGCTGGAAGCCGGCGGGGTCGAGGTATTCCACGTCAAGAACATCACTGATGTCGGTCACATGCGCCAGGAGCTGTTGGAAACCGGTGGGGACAAGATGATACTGGCGGCCTTGTCCGAGGGCAAGACCATTCAGGAGATAGCCCAGTTCTACGCCGACAGCTTCCACGAGGACGAGGCACGAATCAACATCCTGCCGGCGCGGGTCTATCCCTGGGCCTCGCATCATATTCCCGAGATGATCTCCATCGTGGAGAAGCTGCTGCAAAACGGCAACGCCTACTTGGCCGGAGACAACGTCTACTTCAATGTCGGCGGTTTCACCGACTACGGCAAGCTGTCCCGGAACTTTGGCGGAGATTTGCTGGAGGGAGTTAGGGTAGAGACCGACCCCCTGAAGCGGGACCCCCGGGACTTCACCCTGTGGAAGGGCGCCGAACCGGGCCGGGACGTGAAGTGGGATAGTCCCTGGGGTGAGGGATTCCCCGGCTGGCACATAGAGTGTTCCGCCATGGCCTCCAAATATCTGGGCGAAAGGTTCGACATTCATACCGGCGGGGTGGACAACGTTTTTCCCCACCACGAGGACGAGATAGCCCAGAGCGAAGGGGCCTTTGGGCACCAGCACGTCAACTATTGGGTTCACGCCCAGCACTTGCTGGCTGACGGCGCCAAAATGGCCAAGTCTTCCGGCAACGTATTTCTGATCGACGACCTGACTACCCGGGGCTACGACCCCCTGTCCTTCCGCTACCTTTGCATGACCATCCGCTACCGCCACCGGATGAATTTTACCTTCACCTCCCTGAAAGCCGCCGAGAAGGCCCTGACCCATCTCCGGGACCGGGTTTGGAGCTGGAAAAACCTGCCGGATTTGGCCCAGTTGCCGCCGGAAACCGAGGAATGGCGTCAGAAATTCTGGACCGCGGTCCAGAACGATCTGGACCTCCCTACCGCTTTGGCCCTCACCTGGGAGATGGTCCGGTCCGAGCTGGCGGGTCAGGCCAAGCTGGACCTGGTGCGGGACTTCGACCGGGTTTTCGGGCTGGACCTGGACCAGGTGCCCCCCGCCTACAGCGTGCCCACGCCGGTCTTGAGCAGTGTCGATCGGCGCGCCGGTCTGCGGGAAGGGGATGAGTATGCGAAGGCCGACGCGATGCGTACTGAGCTGCTGACTGATGGTTACTTGGTGGAGGATACGGCCCAGGCGACCCGTATCAGGCCCAAGAGCCCCTTGGAGAAGCTCAGAACTCGCTGGCCCGCGATCTCCTCCCCTCGGGAGGTGGAATCCTTCCTGGACCGCCCCAGCGAGTACGACTACAGCTTCATTCTCAACGCCTACAGCTACGTCGCCGATGTGCAGCGATGGGCCACTAGCGTTTTACGGTATTCCCAAGACTACTCGTCGGAGATCATTGTGGTGGACAATGGTTCCACCGACGGCACCTCCGAGTGGCTAGAGGAGTTACAGTCCCGTCATGCTCAGGTGCGGGTGATTCACTGCGACCACGTGATTGGCGACGCTGCGGGCAAAAACATTGGGTTGAAGCAAAGCCTGGGCAAAACTATCCTGGTTCTGGACGCCTCGGTGGAGTTGGTGGGAGACTTGTTGGATCCGGTAGGAAGGGAGCTGGCCGATGAGTCGGTGGGCATCTTCGGACCCTACGGCTTGACTACTGATGACATGCAGCATTTCCACGAAGAGGTGGAGCGCGGCGAGTCCGACGCGATGCAGGCCTACTGTATGGCCTTCCGCCGCGAGGCTTTAAAAACCGTAGGGCTGATGCGGGAGGCCTTCCGATTTTATCGAAACCTGGATATCGATTACAGCTTCCAGTTCAAGGACAAGGGATACCGCATCCTCGCCGACAACCGCCTGCCCTTGGTGCGCCACGAGCATCGTCAGTGGACCGAACTGGACGACAACCAGCGCGATGAGCTTAGCCGGAAAAATTTCGGCCGGTTTCTCAAGCGCTGGGGCGACCGTCCCGATCTGCTTATGACCTCCGGAGCTAAGGGATTTATTACTGGATTCCGTCACTGATATTCAAGGGCGCTCTTCTAGTCTCCAGCCAGCTTTCAGCATCATGCCGGCCAACACCCCAGCTTCTGGCCCCTGGTCCCTCGCCCGTGGTTCAATGCCCACGGGTGGTTTTATCCCCATGAACCCTGCCAACTCCCAGCGGAATCACGGAGACACCCCAAACCCGACGCCAGCCGGTTCGCTGATTAAAAGCCCGCCGGGACCAACCGGCGCTGGCGTCCTGCCCAGGGTTCGCTATCCCCGCTCCCGTATTTCAGGCCCTGGGTTGCCCGGAGGCGTCGGGTAGTGCCAGAGCTGGTAACTCAATTGGTGGCTGGCGAGCAGCGGGCCCTCTCCCGGGCTATGACGATGGTTGAACGCGGGGATCCGGCGGCAGCCTGTCTAATGAGGGAGGCGGACCCCCATACCGGGAGGGCCTATACCATCGGCATCACCGGCCCGCCCGGGTCGGGCAAAAGCACCATTGTAGACCGGCTGACGGCGCTTCTGCGGCAGGATGGAAACACCGTAGGAATAATCGCCGTGGACCCAACCAGTCCCTTCACCGGTGGCGCAATTTTGGGTGACCGCATCCGGATGCAGCGGCATCATCTGGACCCCGGTGTTTTCATACGAAGTGTCGCCACTCGGGGTCAATCGGGCGGGCTGTCTCGGGTCGTGAAGAGTCTGGTGCGGCTGCTGGACGCGGCGGGAAAGGACATCATACTGGTGGAGACGGTGGGAGTCGGTCAGACCGAGCTGGGCATCATGGGGGTGGGGGACACGATTTTGGTGGTGCTGATGCCCGAATCGGGAGACGCAGTGCAAACTCTAAAAGCCGGCGTTATGGAAATTGCCGATCTGTACCTGGTAAATAAGGCGGACCGGGAAGGCGCCGGGCAGATGGCCGCCGCCATCACGTCTACCCTACAGCTGGCCGCACCTCGTTTAAGTGCACCACAGGCGGAATGGACACCTCCGGTCCTCCTAACCCGGGCCGAAGCCGGAGAAGGGATCGAAGAGTTGTGGGACCGGATTCAGGAGCACCACCAGTTCTTGAAGGAAAGCTCCTGGCTGGGGAGACGTCAGGAAGCTCGGCGCAAGGAGGAATTCCTGGAGGCGGTGGAAGAGGAGATGGGCCGCCGCTGGAGAGGGAGGGTCGAGAGTGACACCAACCTTGCGAACCTACTGGGGCAGGTGGCGGACAAAAGGGCCGACCCCTACTCGGCGGCGATGGAGTTTCTCGATTCCCAGGACTAAGAAACCGGCACCCGACCGTAAGAGGATGTTTAAAATGTCCCTCCCCCTTGGCAAGGGGGAGAAACCAACTATTTAGACACCCTCTAACATTTTGCCGTCCTGGCGGCATCCAATCAGGGCCTTTCGATTGCCATTGCTTCGCTCGCAATGACGGTAAGGGGAACCAAGGGTATTCTATCCGCCCTCAGCTAGCTGTTATTCTCGCCGCCATTTTGCTGCTGGTTGGATGCCGGCGGGTTCAGGAAGCCGGTGAGCATGGAGGTGAACTCCATGGGAAAGATGAACTTGGTGGAAGGACTGGCTCCCAACGCTTTGAGCGTTTCAAAATACTGAAGACTCATGGTCTTGGAATCTACCGTGTTAGCCACGGAGTAGATCCTTTCCAGCGCGGTGCTAAATCCTTCTGCCCGCAATACGGTGGCCTGCTGGTCACCCTCAGCCTCCAGAATCTCCTTTTGCCGCACACCCTCCGCTTCTAGGATGGCCGCCTGCTTTTCCCCTTCAGCCCGGTTAATCTGGGATTGCCGCTGCCCCTCCGACTCGGTGATCTCGGCGGTTTTTATGGCGGCGGCGGATTTTTCCCGCTCCATGGCTTGCTTGACCCCAGGAGGCGGGTCGATTTCGTTGATTTCCACCTGGGAGACCTTAACGCCCCAACGGGAAGTAACCTCATCCATCCGCACCTGCACTTCGTCCCGGATCCTCTCCCGCTCGGCCAGGGCCGCGGACAGCTCGATGCCCCCGATAACCGCCCTCAACGTGGCGAAGGCCAGGTTGATCACCGCCTGCTCAAAATTTTGGACTTCGAGCACGGACTTATCCGCTATCTCCTCCATTACGCGGTAGTAGATGACGAAGTCCATGTCGACAACCACGTTGTCCAGAGTTATGTACTTCTGAGTTGGAACCCGCTGCACCCGCTCCCGCAGGTCTACCCTAGTTCCATTGTATAAAACCGGTATCAGGAAACGCAGCCCGGGCCGTTGAAGTCCTACAAATTGGCCCAAGCGCTGAACTACCATCCGCTCGTATTGCTGGACTACGATCAATCCGCTGGCCATGCCTGCCTCCTGTTGTCGCGTCAGGAATCCGTTACTGGGTTGGGACTTGATTGCTGAGAAACCGTCAACGTGAGGCCATCAACCTGCGCAACCATCACCGACTCTCCAACCGGGACAACGTTACCATCTTGGCTCACGGCTGTCCAGGTTTCCCCTTCAATCCGCACCACGCCCCGGGGAGCCAATTCCAGGGTAACCCGGCCGGTTAGTCCCACCAGCGGGGAGACCTCATCCCCCTTTCTTCTTTTGCGGGATTGCTGGATTATCCAAATTAAAGCACCTAGGCTAAGCGCGAGAAAAGCCGCCAGGCCGCCCAGCACCCACAGACTCACCGATAGGTCGGGAGACAGGTTGGGGATATCCGGCGAGACCGGCCCGAAATTGCTAAAGAGGATCAGCCCACCCAAGACGAAACTAGCCAGGGCACCGGCTCCCAGGGCCCCGAATCCGGAAACCTGGGTTTCCAGCACGACCAAGAGCACTGCCAGCACTATGAAAGCTACCCCGGCCCAATTGAAGGGCAGATTGCCCAGCGCCACAAATGCCAATAGCAGGGCGATGGCTCCCACCACCCCCGGAATTATCAGCCCGGGATTAAACAGCTCTACCACTATCCCCAGGGCGCCGATGGTCAGCAGGATGAATGAGATATTTGGGTCGGCAATTACTTCCACAAACTTTTCAAACAGGTTTTTCTCCGCGCGATTGAGCCGTAGGTTCTTGGTATTGAGAGTAACCCGCCCGGCCGCAGTTTCCACCTCCTGTCCATCCAGCTGCGCTAGCAAGTCATCCAGGTCCTGGGCTATGAAGTCCACAATATTCTTGTCCACAGCTTCGTTGGCGGTGAAGGATTTGGACTCGAGGACAGTCTTCACCAACTCCTCCTGGTTGCGCCCTCGCTTCTGGGCAATGCTACGGACCAAGGCCGCCACATCCTCGTTCGCTTTCTTGGCCAGCGTCTCGTCTAGGTCCTCGCCGGTGGACGATATTGGGGTGGCGGCTCCGATGTTGGTGCCCGGAGCCATGACGGCAAAGTTGGCGGCCACAGTGATGAACGTACCCGCGGAAGCGGCGTGGGCTCCTTGGGGAGAAACGTACACCGCCGTCGGCACCCTCGCCTCCAGTAGCGTTTCGACGATGCCTCGGGTGGAGCTGAGCAGCCCGCCTGGGGTATCCAGCTGAATAATCACCAGCGCGGCCCGCTCCTCCTCCGCGCGCTCGACCATCCTGGCGACGAAGCCCTCTTCCACGTGGTTGATGACCCCATCGACCTCAATTACCAGCGCTTCTCCCGTGTCGGCTTGGGCCCGGGCCGCGCCGAGGGAGAGTAGTGGACCAAGAAGACCCAATACCAGCAGGACGGCGGAGAGGGAAAGACGGAGCCTGCGAAGCAGTTTGGTGCGGTCCATGGCATCCCTTTTCGACCGGAGAGTGGTCCGGGGTTGGTAAGAATTCCGGCCAGCAGTCGGACCCTTCAGCCCTATCATCCTTCGCTGCCGGATCCCTGTCAATTTTGAATAAACCCGGTTTCTTTTGCTCGGTTATCCTCTGGGCGATGCCAGGGGGTTTGAAGAGCCGCTGCCCGTGCTGACCAGGTCCAACACTCGGTTTGGCCGGTGGGCTAAGGTGGCCAATAAGGGATTAACCAATCCCAGCATGCCGCCCAAAATGGGATGATGCATGACCTTGTCGATCATCTGGCTGTGCCAGTCGAAGGATAGCTCGGGAGAGTTTATCAACTCTTGGTGAAGACCGTTTCTGTCCGCCTGGCGGGCCAGGGAGCTAATCTGGCCGTCGCTCATATACTCATACATCCGTCTGGCTGAATAGCCGGTCTCCAGTTCTTGCCCCAACAGTTCCTTCCAGCGTCGCTGATAATTGCTCAAAGAGCGGGAGGACAAATCGCCGGTCGAGAGCGCTCCGGCCAAAACATCAGCGGCTATTTCGCTACTGAGCAGCGAATAGTAGATTCCACCCCCGGTGGTGGGTTTCACCTGGCCGGCGGCATCTCCGACTACCAGGATCCGATCCCGAAGGGTGTGTTTCAGCGGCCGCAGGGGTATGCCCCAGTTGGATGGCTCTTTGATGACCCGGCGGATCCTCCCCTCGGATTCCAGCCGCCGCAGAAAATCGTCCAGGTGTTTTTGCGCCTTGCGGCGGGTGAGCAATCCGACCTGCGCTCGGCCCGGACGTGTCGGGACAATCCAGGAGAAGAACCCGGGCGCGACGCTTTGACCCAGGTGAATTTCTACCTGGTCCTCATCTTCGACGGCCGCTTCCGCCTGTACGGCGGTGACGTAGTCCGCCACTTTGCCCAAGCCTACGTTGTTGGTGAGAGGCGTGCCGAACCCGGAGGCGATGATTACGCTGCGAGCCCGGTAGTGATTCTGGTCCGTCTGGATGCTGACACCCGAACTTTCCGGAGTTATCTCCAGCACTCGCTGGCCTAAGTGGTAGTTAGCGCCGGCAGCTTCAGCCCGATGGGCAAAGGAAGCCACGTACGAGACTCGGTCCACTATCTTGGCCTGGGGCGTGGCTACGCTGAAATGTAAAGTTGCCTTCTCCGGGGTCACCAAATTCGCCGAACGAGCCTCATGATAGACCAGCTCAGAGTCCAGCGGATACTTTCTGGCGCATTCCGCCCCGATGATACCGGTGCAGAGCTTGTCCCCGATTTCAATTCGGCTGTCGATAACCCGAACGCCAAATCCTCTACTCGCCAATTCAAGGGCCGCGTTATTCCCGGCGGGACCCGCGCCCACCACCACCACCACGTCATCCAATTAGGCTGCTCCTCTAACATTTACTGGGATCATGCTCCCCGAGCTGGAATTCTCAAGAGAGTCAGGCCGGAGTTTCAGGCCAGGCGGATTATACATTGGCCAATGGACATGCCCGGCAGCACAGATGCGGCGTTGTTTCACCAAAATGGTGATTACTTGGTCTGAACCTCGGGCTACGCCTCGCCTACGCAGAAGCAATGCCTCCTTCCTTCGACTAGATGCGGGCATTTGACTGGGTGCAGGCCAATCCATACAATACTGCCAGTTGGCGATTCTTTGACCCAGCCGTTATCGGGAGATTAAAGACCCCAATATTAGGAGGACAGAATGGCATACGAGCACATCCTGGTGGACAAAGAAGAAGGGGTGGCGATCATTACACTGAATCGCCCGGAAGTCCTGAACGCTATGAACCGAAAGCTGAGTACGGAGCTGCACGAAGCGGTAATAGCCATGAACGCCGACGATGAAGTTGGGTGCATTGTTCTGACCGGAACCGGCAACCGGGCTTTCTCGGCTGGAGGGGATATTCACGAACAACGGCAGCGGGCCCAGGATTTTACCGAGGAAGAGCGAGAACAGCAGGACCGGGCCAGGGCTCGCAATTCCTACGATATATCGTCTTCCCCCAAGCCCATTATTGGCATGATGAACGGTTTGGCTTACGGCGGTGGCTCGGTGCTGGCAT
This sequence comes from Dehalococcoidia bacterium, assembly GCA_047516825.1. Lineage (GTDB taxonomy): Bacteria > Chloroflexota > Dehalococcoidia > Lucifugimonadales > UBA3495 > JADFQT01. Next base: position 19,389 of record JAKZUA010000038.1, on the reverse strand, counting down.
CCTCTCTGGACTTTCGGCTGGGATGTGAGCATGCCAGCTTCCGGTTTTTGGCGGCGGCCTACGGCCGGATCAATTCCACCTGGACTCTGACCAACCAAGTGGGCTGGCCTATGGCCAAGGAGTTGCTGTTCAGCGGGAGGGTTATCGAAGCGGAAGAGTCCTACCGCATTGGCCTACTTAACCACCTGGTCCCTTGCGACCAGCTTCGCCCCAAGACGATGGAGATCGCGACCACGATCGCCAAGCATAGGAGCGAATCGGTAATGGGAATCAAGGAGCTGCTGCTCCAGCACAAAGGTCGTAGCTTGGAAGAAATGTGGGCCAACGAGAAGGATTTCACGACCAACAAAGTCAGGGGCTACGGTGTGGAAGAGGCTTTCCCCGAATTTCTCTCTCGTAAGGGGCGCTAATAGCCGGTTTCAGCCATCAACCATTTTAAGGGGCGGGCATCAAGCCCGCCTTTTTTCATGCGTCCAAAGTGCCCTTGGTGCTGGGCACCTGCTGGGCTCCCCGGGGGTCCATCTCCACCGCATCCCGCAGCGCCCGGGCCAGAGCCTTACAGAGGGCTTCCGCCTTGTGGTGGGGGCTAACTCCGACCAGCACCTCGGCGTGCAGATTCATCTTCGCCTCCGTGGCAAAGGACTCCAGGAAATGTCCAACCAGGTCTCCAGACAAGGTCTCCACCATTTGGCCGTCCAGTCCCGTATTCACCACGGCATAGGGTCGACCGCTGCAATCCACCACCACTCGAGCCAAAGTCTCGTCTAAAGGGACGATAGCGTGTCCCATGCGGCGGATGCCCCGCACTTCGCCCAGGGCCTGGCAAAAAGCCCGCCCCAGCATAATGGCTACGTCTTCCACCAAGTGATGCCAGCCGACGTTCAGGTCTCCCTGGGCCTTCAACGTTATGTCAAATAGGCCGTGCCGCGCTATTTGGCTAACCATGTGGTCCAGAAAGCCATTTCCGGTCTCCACCTCATACTGGCCTTGGCCATCTAGATTGATCGTGACGCTGATGCTGGTCTCCCCGGTGGTGCGCTGCAAGGATGCCGTCCGGGTTATCTGGTTACCTTCCTGGACCGATGGCACTGCCCGCTGTTCCGCCGTCCTCGGTTTCGCCGTCCTCCGTTCCATATAAGTTATCCCCTCACCAGGTCGGCCAGGGCTGCTACGACCCGGTCGGTTTCTTCCGGCAAGCCTATGCTGATCCTCATGTAATCCTTGAGCGTAGAGCTGTTGAAGTAACGGGGAAAGATCCCGCACCGGCACATGCCTTCAAAGATCTGCTGGCCCCGATCCTCCGGCAAGCCGCAAAGGATAAAGTTGGCCTGGGATGGCCAGGGCCTTACTCCCGGCACCTTCCGCAGCAGCCCCATCATGCGATCTCGTTCCTCCACAATCGCTTTGATCCGTTGAATGAGCGTTGGACGGTCATCCAACGAGGCAAGCAAGGCAATCTCGGCGGCCAGGTTGACGTTGTAGGGCGGCTTCATGCTCATAATAGTCTGGGCGATGATCGGGTCCATCACACCCAGGCCGACACGGAGCCCCGCCAGGCCAGCCCACTTGCTGAAGGTGCGCAACACCACCAGATTTGGGTAATCCTGAAGCAAGGGCATAACAGTATGGCCGCAGAATTCGTAGTAGGTCTCGTCCACCACGACAATGAGCCCGGTATCTAGCAGGCTCCGGATCTGGGATTCAGTGGCGATATTGCCGGTGGGGTTATTGGGTGATGCGAAAAACACCGCCTTGGTCTTGGCTGTGATTGCCAGCTTGACGGCTTCAACGTCGATGTCGAAGTTGTCGTCCCGGGGCACGGCGATGGCTGCTCCGCCGCATACCTCCGCCGAAAAGGCGTACATGCCAAAAGTGGGCGCGGGGATAATGATGTTTTCGCCGGGACCCATGAAGATTCGGAGCAGCAGGTCGATCAGCTCATCGCTTCCGTTCCCCACCACGATTCGCTCCGGCTCCACGTCCATGTACCCGGAGAGCGCCTCCCGAATCCGCCGCTGATTGGGGTCGGGATAGTGATTATAATTCTGGAAGCTGCCCAGGGCCTTTGCCACCTTGGGGGAAGGACCGTAGGGGTTTTCATTGCCGTTCAAGCGAATGACCTTTTCCGGCGGTATGCCGGCCTGCTCAGCCAGCACTTCCATGGGGTCGACGCCCTGGTAGGTATTTAACCGCCGGATGTGGGGCAGCAACAGGTCCTGCACGTCCCTCATAGCTCGTGTCCATTAAAGCGGGTTAAAAATGTTCCTCCCCTTATTAAGGGAAGGTAAGACGGGGTCGTAATACGGCATCCTAGCCAGGAACAGCTGACGTTCTCAAACCCGGGGTCAGGCATTGCGGGCTTCCAAGTGGTCCAGACGTAGCTGAATGGCGCTGGAATGGCCGGTAAGCCCCTCGGCATTAGCTATCTGGACCGCGGCATTCCCCAGACCACGAAAATCCTCGGGACTCAAGCCAATCACCGGCATGGTACGCAAAAACTGGTGTACTCCCAGCGCCGAGCTAAACCGGGCGGTGCCTCCGGTGGGCATCACGTGGCTGGGCCCGGCGACGTAATCCCCCATTACTTCCGGGGAGAACTCCCCCAGGAAAAGACCCCCGGCGTGCTTCACCCGTTCGGCCCAAGACCAGGGATCGGCCACCATTAAACAGAGGTGCTCCGGAGCAACCCGATTGGCCAGCTCCACCGCCTCCTCCAAGTTATCCACCAATACCGCCTTGCCACGACTCTCCAGCGCGCTCTTCGCCAGATCAGCTCGCGCCAGCCCCGGCAACTGACGGTCCAAGGACGCCTCAACTTCCTGGATCAATTGAGGGGAATCGGTGACCAGAATAGCAGTCGCCAGGGGGTCATGCTCTGACTGAGCGATCAAATCGGCGGCGCAAAAATCGGCGTTGGCAGTCTGGTCGGCCAAAACGATGGTCTCCGTCGGTCCAAATATGCCGTCGATGTCCACCCGGCCCCGCACCAGCTGCTTGGCGTAGGTAACGAACACGTTGCCTGGACCGCAAATTTTATCCACTTTGGGGATCGACTCGGTTCCGTAGGCCAGAGCCCCGATGGCCGGCACACCGCCGACCTGATAAACAACGTCCACCCCAGCAATCTGCGCCGCGGCCAACACCGCCGGATTCAAGGGCTCCTCCCCTCGGCGGGGCGTGACCAGAACTACCTCTTGCACGCCGGCGACCCGGGCCGGGATGGCGGTCATCAGCACGGTGGACGGGTAGGCGGCGGTGCCCCCTGGGATGTACAATCCCACCCGTTCTAGGGGCCGGACCAGCTCTCCCAAGCCCTGCTCCAGATCCACCCAGCTCTGGGGCAGGGTGGATTGGTGGAACTGGGTTACCCGCCGGGCCGCCAACTCCAGAGCCTGGTTCAGTTCACCCGAGATCGACTCCCGGGCATGATTGATTTCAGCGTCGCTAACCCGAAACTCGTCCAGCTGGGCGCCGTCCAACAACTCGGCGTAACGCCGCAGGGCGGCATCTCCTTGTTGCTGCACGTCGCGCAGAATTTGAACCACGGATTGCTCCGGCGTGACGCCTTCCCCGAAAATCTGCCGGGTCCTGGCCACCACCGCTTCGGGCAACTCACTGAGGCCCAGCGGATCCAGCCGGCTCAGCAGCCCCTCCGCTTCTTTCAAACCCTTTAGCCGATTAAGCCGCACCCAAATACTCCCGAGCCTGACTCAGGGTTTCCGCTATCACCCGTTGCTGATAGGTTTCGACCTGTTCCCTGGGCACCTTCTCGTAGATCCGCTCCAAACTTTGGGGCATCCGCTTCAGGAAATTATCGACTACCTGCTGCACGCCATCATCGTCGCGATACATACGGTTCAGCGCCCGTTTCAGCCGGTCCCAAGAAAAATCCCACCCCAGGAATCGGGATACCCAACTCTGCCACTCTCGCAGTACCTCTTCCTCCAGAAAGCCAACAGCAACTTCGCTGTCGGAATCGAGTATGATCTCGTCCGGCTTGAGGATTGGCATGTCCTGAGCAAGCACCCGGCGGTCCATGTCCAGCTGCAAGGCCCGATCCCAGAGATGTCCCTCCAGCCGGTCGCCGGTCACCGAAGTCCCTTCGCCAAAGTAGGGGCGGAACATGGTGGTAATCCAGACCTCGTCAGCCGCCAGGTGAGAGACATAGCCCAGCAGAAAGGCCCGGGTCTCCGGCGACTGGGTCTTGAAATCCGCCAACTCGGGATGCTGTTCAAACATCTTCTTGGTCCCAACACCGACGGACTCAACCCCCAACGAGGCGAAATGGGTTCGCTGGCGGTCCCATTTGGTCATGGCGCGAATATCCGGCGCGGTGGAACCCAGCAAGCAGCTACCCAGGTGGTCGTTTACATACCCCCAATCCAGCTGCTCGGCGGCCCGGTTGGCCAAATATATGTGCATCGGCAGGTTAGGCAAAAAAGACTAGCTCCCTAAAGGGCGGGTTACTTATCCTTGACGAAATTACTAAACTTGGGAGTTCCAAATCCCCCTTTTGTAAAGGTGGACTGAGGGGTATTTCCTCTCAGGGTGGCCCCGGCCTGGAATCGTCTCGCCCACTCTCGCCGAGTTCCAGAGCCGAGCAGCCGTCCCTGGTCCAAGGAGGGCAAGGACCCGGAGTCGTTCGCATACGGCTCAATCGTTTTCAAAAAGCCGCCTGAAGGCGGCCGATTCGCTCTTGAAGAGATAGCTGACTTGAGAAGCGGCGATATCGACACCCCCACAATCTCGGAGATGGTCCACCGCTTCCATCAGCAGGTCCTTCTTGACCAGGAGGCTGATGCTGAACCAGTCTTCCTCTTCAACATTATATACCCTGGCAACCGTCGGCCCACGAAGGCCGGCCAACTGGGGATGGGCCAATATGGTTGCGCTTACTTGCTCGGGGGAGTCTCCCAGCACGTTGCCCGTCAGCCGGAAGTAGGGCCCGGCCTGCAAGTGAGCTTCCATCAGCTCCATCAAGTAGCGGGCCAACCGCGAATGATCCTCGGCTCTGGCCAAGGCGGTGGGGTTGGCGATCAGGCAGGATTGGGAGGTCAGGATGGTGCCCCCCTCCAGAGTCCTGAGGCGGTTTTCCCGCAGAGTTGCGCCGGTGGCTGTCAGGTCGGCGATCAAGTCGGCATAGCCTGCCGCGGGCGCGGCCTCCAGAGCGCCGCTGGCCGGAACCAGGGTGAAGTAGTTGATCCCCCGGTCGAAAAGATGGCGGCGCAGCAGCCTGGGATACTTGGTGGCGATACGTAGCTGTTTCCCCTGCTGGTGAAACTCCAACGCCAGGTCGGCCAGGTCATACACCGACGTCACGTCCAGCCAGGATTCGGGTACTGCCAGCACGAACTCGCAGCGACCGTATCCCAGGTCCTCCAGAAGGGCCACAACCTGCAAGTCGTCGCTGCGGTACTCCAGAAACCGGTCCAGCCCGGTGATACCCAGCTCAGCGCTGCCCTCTTCCACTTTTTGAGTAATATCCGCGGTCCGCTGAAACAGCACCTCCACTCCAGGAAGCGCGGGTATGTATCCGGTATAACGCCGCGCGCTGGGACGCCGCACCGGAATACCACAATCCCGCATGAATCCCTGGGTGGGCTCATGCAGGTCTCCATCGCTGGGTAGCGCCAGTCTCAGATTAGTATTTGGGTTGTAGGCCGCATTCATGTCATTGCCGAAATTGGATCCCCTGCTTTGAGTTCTGATACATATATGGGTAATGGAATCTGCTCGTTAGGGAGGTCAGGGACCGAGGCTCTAAGCCTCATTCAACCCGGTGGGTTACCGCCTTGCCGTCAGCGGATACCCAGACCAATTGCTCCATTCCCCGTCGACGCGCGTGGCTGAGGGCTTCTTCCAAGGACCTGCCTTCCAGGTCCAATTCAGCCGCATAGCCCGCCCGGCCTAGGTCCTCAACCTTCTCCGTGGCCGCCTTGAAACTTTGGCGATCCGCCGCCGCCACCAGGAGCCGTGGGAGGCCGGCCAGCGAATCCTCGGGGGAGTTGTCCGTCCCGAGAATAAACAGTAGGGCCTCCAGGTTATAGGCGAACCCTAGAGCCGGAAGGGTTTCCTTGCTGCCCAGGGCTTTGGCCAGGTCATCGTAACGGCCTCCGCCGCCCAGGGGGCCAGGCAGGCTGGGATGCCGCACCTCAAATATAATTCCATTGTAGTAAGCGAGTCCCCTGGCCAGGCCAAAGTCCAGCTCCAGGTTGTCCGGGCCGACCCGAGGTGTGCCGGAGTCGGCTGGGCCTCGGTCTGGGTCTTGCAATAAATCCACCAGCTCGGCCAGCCGTTTCAGCGGGGCGATGTTGGCGCCTGACCTCTGCATCAGGGCCTCGGCAATTTCCAAGGCCGCGGCAGGAGGCCCTTTAATGGCGACCAATTCGGCCACCAGCTCCAGGCCGCGCCGGAGATTTACCCGGTCGTCGCTGCCCCTAATTTTGCGCAGCAGCCGATCAACGATCTCAGCAGGCTCGCGACGGCCGAAGTCGCCCCAATTTTCCCGCTCCTCGCCGGTCCCGCCTTCCGGAGGGCCCGAGACAGAAGCATCAGGGTTCGGCGCCACGGGTGCTCCGGGCAAGGTGGCGAATTGATGGGAAATCCTGGCTTGAGCATCGCCGGTCTTCCAGCTCAGGAAGCCCTGAAGTACCTGGCGGGCCTGATCGTCGTCCAGGCCGGAAACAGCTAAACCCAGGTCGTCTCCTTCCGGGCCAGTGCCCACCAGGTGCAACTGTTGGGCCCGTTCCAGAGCCGCCTCAAGCCCGCTGGTTCCCTGGGCAAGGTTGGGAATCTGGGAGACTATGAAGCTGCGAGACCGCTCCGACAAACCGGCGACGTCCAGCAGGCTGTGGAGCACTGCCAGGTCACCGATTCGAAGACGCCAGTCCTTTAGGCCCAGTTCAGAAGGGACCCGGGCCGCCATGCCAAGTAGCTCAGCATCGGCCAGCACCGTGCCCGAGCCAATTAACTCCGCCCCTATTTGGGTAAATTGTCCCCCGCCCAGGGCCGGGGACAATCCCGCCCCACTGTACCGGAACACCGGTCCGGCGTACTGCCAGCGGACTGGCAACGAAGCCTGGCCGGCACCATCCAGATAATACCGCATTATCGGGGCGGTGAACTCCGGGCGAAGACTTACCTGGCTGCCGCCGCCGTCGGCAAAACTGTACATCTGCGAAGCCAGCTCGCCACCCGATTTGCGAAGGAAAAGCTCGGCCGGTCCCAGAATCGGCAGCTCCAGGGTTTGGTAGCCGAAGACACTAAACAGTCGAGACAGTCTCTGTTGTACCGACCACTGGCGGCCCCAAGAGTCCTGTCCCGAATTAGGCAAGGTCCTAGGGGATGTAGATGCTTCTGTAGACACTACCCACTATTGTACCGCAGCCCATTTTTTGGTTCAATGTCGCGGGATTAAGCCGAAGCCAGATTCCCGGTTAGCCGCAGCTAAACCCCAATCCAGACTACCCGCATCAGGGGGCTTACGGCTTCAGGGATGAGCGTTAAGACCACCGTCCACGTATATGGGCTGACCGGTATTGTAGTCGCAGGAATCGGAGCAAAGAAAAACCAGCAGGGGCGCGATGTCGGCGGGCCGCCCCTTGCGCCGCAGAGGAGTGTAGCGGACCAGCAGCTCTTGCCGCTGTTCTTCTAAAGGTATGTCCTCGTCCTCCCCGATGGACCAACCGCTGCCCAGCGCGTTGACCCGCACGTTGTGCCGGCCCCATTCCACCGCCAGGGAGCGGGTCAGCGCCAGCAATCCGGCCTGGCTAACACTGAAGGCAGAGCCGTTGATCATGCCCCGCTCCGCCAGCACGGAAATCAAATTTACTATCCTCCCGTATCCTCGTTCCACCATGCGCCCTCCTACCTCCTGGCAGAGCAGGAAGGTGGCACGCAAATTGCGGGACTGGAGTTCATCCCATTCCGCACCGGTAATCTGGACAAAGGGCTTGGCGAACATGCTGCGGGCGTCGTTGACCAGAATATCGGCGTGAGAATGCCGGCGGTCGAAGGCTGCCATGGCCCGGCGGAGGGCCTCCGGCGTCGAGATTTCGGACAAAACTCCGGCATGGGGATCACCGCCCAAGCTAGCAAGTATGCTTTCCAGCGATGATTCCCGGCGGGCCACGGCGAACACAGTGGCTCCGGCCTCGGCCAGTGCCTGTGCCAGCTGAGGCGCTTCATCGCCGCCGCTGGTCGCCAGGATGGCGACTTTACCGGAGAGATAATATTCGGGTAGGACCGGCATACTGTCCTCCTGCTGGGGGTTGACAGTTGGAAGAGGCGCTAGCTTTCCAGGGGAATCAGCGGGGCGTGGCCCGTAGGGGCTATCCCCGCGGCCAAGCCCCCGCCGTCCACTATGATCATCTCCCCGGTCATGTAGTCTGACGCCGGCGAGGAGAGAAACACGGCCACCGGTCCCAAATCTTCCGGAACGCCCAGCCTGCCCGTGGGCAGGAAGTCGCCCGTGGGGGGCAGGGTTGCCCGTATGTCCCCTTCGGTAGCCTCGGTTGGAATGAAACCGGGCACGATGGTGTTGGCGGTAACGCCATGACGGGCCAGGCTGAAGGAGAGCACCCTGGTCAGCTGGATCACCCCCCCCTTGCTGCAGCAGTACATGTAGATATCCCGGCCTCCCCGCAAGCCGAAGCCGGATGCCACGTTGATAATTTTTCCCTGACCCCGGTCCGCCATAGGCTTGGCCGCCGCTCGGGAGCAGTAAAAAGCGCCGCCTAGGTTGACGTCCATTGCCTGCCGCCACTCCGAATCGGTGATATCCCAGATGGGTTTACGGACGTTGGAGGATACCAGGGCCGCGTTGTTGATGAGCACGTCTATCTGCCCGAAATGTTCCACCGTTTGTGATATGAGGCGATCCACTTGAGCGGAATCGCTGATATCGGTGGGTACGGCCAGGGCTTCCCGCCCCATTTTCCGAACCTCGCCGGCGGCGTCATCGATGGGTCCGGGACGGCGGCCGGCGATGCACAGGTTGGCCCCGGCTCGGGCCAGGGCTCGGACCATGGCGCGCCCCAGACCGGTGCCGCCACCGGTAATGACGATAACCCGGCCTTCCAAACTTAGAGACTCCAGCATGGTCATCCCCTAAAAGTGTGTTTAAAATCTCCCTCCCCTTAATAAGGGGAGGTTAGGAGGGGTCACGACACCCCATCTCAGTCTCCCCCTCGCCAAGTGGGAGAAACCCGCCAACTACACACCCGCCTAATTCTCATCAACCACCGGCAACCGGGAATCTGATGGTCGCCCGGAGGGACCTCCATTCTGCGCCAGGGTAACATCTCCTGTGGTCAACGTTACTAGCCGCCCGTCATCCAGCCGAAGTAGCAGGTTGCCCAGATCATCAACGCTTTCAGCCATTCCGGTCGGGGACTCCTTCCCGGCCGAGGCGGTGATTCGACATCCCAGAGTATCCAGAAGACCCTGCCAATCCTCTATCGGCGACTCCCCTTTGCGCAGGGCCAAATAGAGGTCATCCAGCTCCTGCAAAAGGCGTCGCAGTAGGCCTTCCCGAGGGACCTCCCGCGCCGTGGCCGCGTTCAGGCTCGTTGCCGTGGCGAAAAGCTCCCCCAACGCTTCCGCGTCCAGCGCAACGTTTACGCCAATACCCAGCACAGCATAATGAACCTCTTCCCCCGAGATGACACTTTCCACCAGGATTCCCGCCACCTTTTTCCCGTCGATCAACACATCGTTGGGCCACTTGATTCGAGGCTGGAGGCCGGTGGTCTTGGCAATGGCACGGACCACAGCAACGCCGGCCAGGGGGCTCAGCAGAGGCAGGGTCTGCAGGGTAGGATAGAATACTACCGAAAAATAGAGGTTGCCGGGTTGGGATACCCAGGTTCGGCCGAACCGGCCCCGGCTGGCTTGTTGGGTCTCGGCCACCACTACCGTTCCGTCCGCCACTCGGTTGGCTCCGTGGCGATCGGCTTCATCCATGGTGGAGCCCAAATTCTGGAAGAACATGATGCGCCGCCCGACTAAACGGGTGTACAACCCGCCGCGGAGGGTGGCCGCAACCAGATTAGTAGGCAATCTTTACCCCTAGCTCGGCCAATGATTATGTCAACCTCAACTCAATCAGGGATGGGGAGAGACCTACTGAGCTTGGACAAAGGTTCTAAACTAGCAAGATCCAAATCCCGCTCGGACCCACTTTATAAAAGGGGGATATACCCCACCGGCTCCGGTCATCCGTCCAGCTGAGCTTTGAGGGCTGCCAGAGCTCCCTGATAGTCGGCCTCGCTCAAAGAGCCCAGCCGGCGCAATACCAAAGAGCGGGCCAGAGTCGCCAGGCGGGGCCCGCACCAGGGCCGGCCGGGGCAGCTTGGCCTCTCGCCACTCCGCTAGGTTGTAGTCCCCTGCCCTGGCCGGAGCCGAGGCCCGGCTGGTTATCTGGGCAATGACCAGCTCTCCGGTTTCCTGGTTGAACGCGCTGGAGCTGACCACCAGCGCCGGGCGCTTCCTGACCCCCGCTCCTTGGCCAAAGGGGTAAGAGAGCAGGATAACGTCTCCCGGTTTAAATACGGTCGGATCAAAGGCGGTCATAGACCGAGTCCCCTTCGCTCTGCCAGTCGTCGCCAAAAGCCTTCTCAGACAGAGCGGCGTAGTTGGCGGAAGCGGCCAGCTGGCCCAAGTGCAGCTCCCGGATGGCCCGGTCGGTGACCCGATAAAAGGTTCGGCTATCGGCGGAGTGCCACAGCTCCAGGTATTCGGAGCTGACCTGGGCCCCAATCCAGTTATGGCCTATCGCCCGCAAATCCAGCAACTCAAAAAGGCGTCGCTGCTCCATGGCGCCGGCCACGTGAACCTGCTCCAACAACTCGCTGCGGGAATCCGCCGGCCTGAGCTCAGGCTCTTGGGCCTCCAGCTCGCGGAGCAACGCCTCCAATCGATCCAGGGTACGGCGGATAGTACGAATGTACCGGTAGGCCTGGCCGCTGGATGCACTGGTCATGTTCTCTCCATTGGTCCAGAGTCGGGTGGCTCAGAGCCAACAATTGGCTGGTTGATTAAATAGAGTAGCCAGCTACTACCAGCCGTGTTCCAGCTTGTCCTGGAGCACTGTGGTCAATTCTGAGATTGGGAGCCTGACCTGGTACATGGTGTCTCGGTCCCGAACAGTTACCTGCTGATCATCCAGGGTTTCAAAGTCGACGGTTACGCAGAACGGTGTGCCGATTTCGTCCTGGCGGCGGTACCGCCTGCCGATGCTTTGGGCGTCATCGAACTGGGTGTTGAAACTCCGGCGCACCAGGTCGTAAATCCTCCGCGCGGTGGGAAGCAGCCTTTCGTTGCGGCTCAGGGGCAGTACCGCCACGGTGACCGGCGCCAGCTTGCGATGCAGGTGGGAGACGACCCGCACGGTCTGCCGGGCCGATGGGTTGACGGTGGGCGGGTCCGGCTCCTCGTCATAGGAGTCCAGCCAAAAGGCCAGGGTGGCCCGGTCCACTCCACCAGAGGGCTCGATAACGTAGGGGAAATAGTGCCCTTTGGACTCTTCGTCGAAATAGGTCAGCACCTCGCCGCTGAATTCGAAATGACGCCGCAGGTCGAAGTCGGTCCGATTGGCGATGCCTTCCAGCTCGCCCCAACCCCAGGGAAAACGGTACTCGATATCATAGACATCCTTGGCGTAGTGGGCCAGTTCATCGGGGTCGTGCCGGCGCAACCGGAGATTTCCCCGACGAATCCCCAGAGACACATACCATTCGAACCTGGCATCCACCCAACGCTGCAGCCACTCTTCATCGGTGCCCGGCATAACGAAGAACTCCACCTCCATTTGCTCGAACTCGCGGGTCCGGAAGGTAAAGTTGCCCGGGGTGATTTCGTTTCGGAAGGCCTTGCCGATTTGGCCGATGCCAAAGGGGAGCTTTTTCCTGGTGGCGTTAATCACGTTGCTGAAATTGACAAAGATTCCCTGGGCAGTTTCCGGGCGCAAGTAGATTTCCTGGCCGGTTTCCTCCACCGGACCCATAAAGGTGCGAAACATCAAATTGAATTGACGAGCCTCGGTTAGCTGCCCTTGGCAATGGGGGCAGCGTTCCGCCTCCACATGGTCGCTTCGGAATCTCCGGTGACAGCTGCGGCACTCCACCAGCGGGTCGGAAAAATTCTCCACGTGACCGCTGGCCTCCCAGACTCGCGGGTGCATCAGTATGGCCGAATCCAGCCCGACCATGTCGTCGCGATCCATGACGACCGCTCGCCACCAGGCTTCTTTAACATTGCGCTTCAGCTCCACGCCCAGGGGACCATAATCCCAGGTGGAGGCCAAACCGCCATAGATTTCACTGCTTTGGAAAATAAAGCCCCGCCTTTTGGAAAGGGAGAGAATTTTGTCCATGTCGGCGAGGGGCAGGAATCGCGGCACTAGGTGTCCTCCCTGGACCTGGTTTAGGAGATGGGTTTTGGGACCCATTTCGAGTTTATAGAGGTTACCAATTCAAACAGCGGATGTAAACCTGGCCCGGTCCGAGCCAGCAGGGGAGACTCGCTCTAGCGGAGTGAGGGCAGTGGAGCGGGCAGGAGTCGTTATGTCAAGTCGAGCTTCTGAACCATAGACCGGGCAGCTTCGGAGGTAAGTGCCCCTGGGTCGCCGTCGGGCAAGTGATGCCGGACCGCTTCGGCCAGACTGTCGGCCCGTAGGTCTTCCAGCTTGAGATAGCGGGCGCCCATCCTTTCGGCGACCTGACGGGCCAGGCCCAACTTGATGAAATCCAACTCGGTGTCGATAACCACCGACTGGATTTTCTTTTCCTCCACCAACGCAGCCATGGCCTTGGTCTCTTCCGCCGCATCTCCGGCGCTCCCTCCCGCCATCGAGACGTTGGCCCGGCCGTCGGAAAGCAACACCAGCAGTGGCAGCGTTTCCCGGTCCTTCAGCCGCTCGGTCTCCAGGACCTCCAGGGCGGCATACAAGCCTCGGCTGAGGGGAGTACGCCCGCCGGTGGGCAGGTCTTGGAGGTAAAGCTGAGCCAATTCGACACTGCCGGTGGGCGGCAGCAGCAGGTCGGCCCGGGTGCCGCGAAAGCTGATCAACGCTACCCGGTCTCTTCGCTGATACGCATCCAGCAATAGGGAAAGCACCGCTCCCTTAACCGCCACCATGCGCCGCTGGGCCCCCATAGAGCCGCTGGCATCAACCAAGAATAGAATTAGGCTTCCGGTTTGGGTTTCGCGCACCTTCTCCCGCAGGTCCCAGGGCTCAATCAGGAAAGTGAGGTCAGGCGTTGCCGTGGCTGACTCTATTGCTGACTCTTTTAGGGCAGCCCGCCGCCTTTGCTGGTAGGGTGCGGCGGCTCGCAGGGTGGCATCCAGCGCCAGGTCTCCCACCGGGCCCGAGGGACTGCGGGCGCCGGTGTAGCGTCCAATCGAGGAATCGCTGACGGTGGTGGCCCGGCGGCCGGTGGTCCGGCGGGCTCGGCGATCCGGGGGTTGTACCTGGAAAGATTGAACCGAGTAAGGATCGCCGGTCTCGAACCATTGCTCGCCCGGCCCGGACTCAGATTCAGACTCGGGCCCGGACTCGGGTTCGGGTTGGTCCGAATCTGCCTGATCTAAACCCGGGGGGTCTGAATCGTCGCCGCTATCTTCGTTGCTAGAAGAATCCTGGTCATGGGGTTCCCGGTTCTGGGCCCGATTCTGATATTCATCGAGCATGGAGTCCAGCTGATCGGTCACCAAGTGGGGCTGCTGGAAGGGCTGGCGGCGCTGGCGGTGCAGCAGTGCCATCTGGGCGGCCTCCCGCACGTCCTCCACCGAAACCTGGGTGCGACCCTCGTAGGCGGCGATAGTGCTGGCGGTCTTGTACATCACGATGTCGCCCCGCATCCCATCTACCTCGTATTCAGCGCAGATATCGGTAATCAGTACCAGAATATCCTCGCCTACCCGAACCTGGGCCAAGAGCTCCTGGCTATGGAGCAACCGCTCACGTTCCGCCTGCTCGGCTTCCCGCCACTGCTGGACAAACCGGTGGGGCTCGGCCTCAAATTCGATGCGCCGGCGGACGACTTCCCGCCGCTCTTCCGATGCCAGGGCGCCGTCAACCTCCACCGCTAGGCCGAAACGGTCCAAAAGCTGCGGGCGCAGGTCTCCCTCTTCGGGATTCATGGTGCCCACTAGGATGAACTGAGCCGCGTGGCTCACCGAGATGCCTTCTCGCTCCACGTAGTTGCGGCCCATGGCCGCGGCGTCCAGCAGCACGTCTACCAGATGATCGTTGAGGAGGTTGACCTCGTCGATGTACAGGATGCCCCGATGCGCCGCCGCGATCAGCCCGGGCTCGAAGCTTTTGGCGCCGGACTTGATAGCCTGCTCGATGTCCAGGGAGCCCACCAGCCGGTCTTCGGTAGCGCCGACGGGCAGATCCACTATCCGCACCTGATGAGTCACTGACTCACTGCCGCTCGACTCGGCTTCGCAGAATTGACAAAGACCTTGCCGGACCTCGGGGAAGCAGCTGTAGGGGCAGCCCCGCACCACGTTGACCTCGGGCAGCAGCGCCGCCAGGGAGCGAACCGCGGTGGACTTGGCCGTACCTTTTTTGCCCCGAATTAAAACGCCGCCAATCTTGGGATTGACGGTGTTCAGGAGTAGGGCCCGCTTCATCGGCGTCTGCCCCACGATGGCGGTGAAGGGAAACCAGGGCTCCTGCTGTGGTTGCGTCAAGGGATCGGTCAGCCCACCATAGCGCGGGTGGCCGCCGGCTCACTGGCCTTGATACCCCGCGCCTGGTACTGCAAGTATCCCGCCGCGCCCCCAGCGATGATCATCCAGAGCAGGAAGTGCCCGATAAGGCTAAAGGTACGAAACAGAATTACCAGCGCCTCCGGCAGCCACTCTGCGGTGGCATCCGGATTCCCTGGGATAGCGTAGGAAAGCACCAACGCCACTGCGGCGTAGGCTGTCCCCACGGCGGCGTAGCGAATAAACCTCTGGAAGCCCTGACTGCTGGATTCATTGACCAGCTTGACACCTAATAGGACCCCAACCACTGAAACCAACGAAATAACGATGAAGAGGAGTTGGAAAAATTGCCTGTAGAGCAGGGTCCCCTCTTCTCCTATCCCTGGGGGATTTAAGGGATACCTGATCTGGGTAAACAGGGAAAAGGCCCAGAAACCCAGCAACCCAGCGATGGTGGCCCAGGCCCACATATTCCAGCCCGGCGTCGCTCTACGCACCAGTTGGTACAGTACGGTAAAAATGGCTCCGGCCAGCACGCCCACGACGACCAATCCAGCCACCAGTCCGATGCGTTGCAAGCCCAGAGATACCGCTATACCGCCCTCTTCCTCGCTTGCGCCTCCCGCCGCCGCCCCCTCCAGGCTGATTGCCCACTCCATGACCGGAACATTGATGACATTCAGTAAGGCCCCCACCAAAAGGCCGGACAAAACCCCCATGACCACGGCTACTGGGAGAACGCTTTTGGTCATAGTAGTTCCTCCGTGTCGATGAGATGAATGGGATGGCTCGAAGCTGCCCAGATAGAAGGCCCTTCGGCAATCCTGGACGCAGGCCACTATGGGGGATTAAGACTCCCCCCATAGTGGCCTGACTGGAAGTCGCCGAAAAACCTTTAAGGGAGTGGGAGAACCCGGGTTCTCCCCTTACCAAGGAGGATTAGAAGGGGTAATATGACCCCTCCTAACTTCCCCTCCTTAAGGGGAGGCCCCTATCAAAAATCCTTTAAGGTTAGTGGCACATAAAGGCAACGTGGCGGGCGTGATGGAAGAACTCGTGGACGGCCCCCAAGATGGCTGGGGAGCCGATGGCCGCGGCGTGCACGCTGCTATCCACGTATCCCGCCATATAGAGAACCAGCGCTCCCAGCAGCAGCCAGGGAACCCATTTGGTGGCTCGCCCTTCTCCGACTAAGGTCTGCATCATATCTGCCATAGTAGTCTCCTCTCTAATTGGAATTTATGGGATTGACAGTTAACTTTACTATGGATCCCTCTTGTTTCCCTGTTTCTTCATCCACCTCTCGTAGAACCCACCAAGTATACCACTTAGGAATGGTCTAGGAAAAGAGCGGTTTGTTGAATCTAGACCTCAACTTTTGCTAGCTGGAGGGTTGGGCGGCTCTTTCCACGAAGACGATGCCCTCCGTCCCCACGTATTTGTCCCGCATCCGCTGAAACAGCTGATGCTTGTCCTCTTGAAAGTCCGTCCTCTTATGGTCGTCATCCAGGTAGGGATTGGGGAAATAGCACCGGGCCAGAGTCTCATCCCAACCCTTGGAAAACCGGACATAATAGGACTTGAGCCCGCCGTGGCTGTCCGCCTCCACAAACTGGATACCGTCCACCGCCTCTTCGCCCAGATGGAAGTGCCAGTTATCGGCTTCGATGGTGATGTAGCCGTTGCTGACCTCAGGCGGCTTGATCCCCTTGCCAGTGTTCTCGCTAACCACCGCGCCGCCGCCAACGACCCACATCATGCGTTCGTCTTGGGTCAGCTCCTGGATCAATTCCAGCGTTATTTCCACGAAAGCACCTCCCCCTTTAGCGCTCCCTGGGCCCTTCCTGCCGCTCTTGGCGAGCCTCCAGGTCAGTCTCCAGATCCAGATATAATTCCTTCAGCTTTTCCAACATTTCCGGCGGTGGATCTTCCCACATTCCCCGCTCGATGGCCTCCAAAAGCCTTTCCACGATGGCCCTTAGCGCCCAGGGATTGCTCCGGCGGAAGAACTCCTGCATCTCTGGGCTTAGGACGTACTCTTCGGTAACATCCCGGTACATCCAGTCCTCTACCACTTGCGCGGTGGCATCGTAACCGAACATGTAGTCGACGGTGGCGGACAACTCGAATGCGCCCTTGTAACCGTGCCGCTTCATCGACTCGATCCATTTGGGGTTAACCACCCGGCTGCGGAACACCCGGCGGGCCTCATCCTGCAAATCCCGAACCCGGGCCCGGGAAGGGTCGGAGCTATCGCCGAAGAACTGGCGGGGATTCCGGCCGGTCAGCGCCCGTACCGTAGCGATCATGCCGCCATGATACTGCATGTAATCATCGCTGTCGAACAGGTCGTGCTCGCGGTTGTCCTGATTCTTGGCGGCGATCACTATTTGGCTAAATCGCTGCCGGAACTGGGGCCGGGCGTTGACCCCAAAGTCCTGCTGAGTGTAGGCGTAGCCGCCCCAGGCGGTGTAAACCTCGGCCAGGTCCTCCACCGTTTCCCAGTTGCGCTCATCCAGGGCGGGCAGGATACCGGCCCCGTAGGTGCCCGGTTTGCTGCCGAAGATGCGATATAAGGAGGCCGCGCGGCTCTGAGGGATTTCCGTATCCCCAGCTGCTCGGTTCGGCGCATCCGCCGGAGCTTCAAGAGAAGCGCTACGCTCCAGGTCTTCGCGGAGATGTTTCGCGATAAAGTTGTCGGTCTCCGGCTCATCCAGAGAGGCCACCAGCTCCACTGCCTGGTCCAGCAGGTAGATCAAGTTGGGGAAGGCATCCCGGAAAAAGCCGCTGATGCGCACCGTAACGTCGATGCGAGGATGCCCCAACTCTTCCAGGGGTATTACCTCTACGCCGGTTACCCGCCGGCTTTCGGCCTGCCAAACCGGCCGGACTCCCAGCAGGTACATGATCTGGGCGATGTCATCACCGTGGGTCCGCATGGCCGAGGTGCCCCAAACCACCATCCCCACCATTTCCGGATAGGCGCCCTCCTCCTCCAGATACTTCTCCAGCAGGCCGTCACCCAAAGCCTTGCCCACTTCCCAGGCCGCCGGGGAAGGCAGGGTCTTGGGGTCCACCGAGTAGAAGTTTCGTCCGGTGGGCAGCACGTTGGCCATGCCCCGGGTCGGCGCGCCGCTGGGGCCCGGCGGCACGAACCGCCCGTCCAGTCCCCGCAGCAGGTTATCAATTTCATCGGTGGTCCGCAGCAAGGCCGGATAGATGGTTTCGGTGGCGTACCGCAGCACCTTTTCGGTCTGGGCGTCGGGCCGGTCCAGCAGACTGAAAACCAGCTCGGTAACCTGCTCGGATTTAAAGTCGCCATCGAGCAACTGGGTGTAGGCCTGCCGGCATAGCATTTCCAGCCGCTCCAGCACATCTCCGGCGCTGCGGGCCGGCGTTTCCTGGTCGAGGTTGGCCAGCACCTCCGGAACGTTGCCGTTCATGGGGGTCCCGGGGTCGTCGAGCAGGCTGGCGTAATCCAGACCCAGGGCCTCCGCCATGCTCCGGCGCAGACTGGGCATGGGACCGGTATCCAGTCGGGTGAGGGCGGAGAGCAGCCCGATCAGCTGCTCGTCCTTCGGCGCTTCGCCCAGGGTATGCAGGCCATCTTTGATCTGAACATCCTTGATTTCGCACAAATATCCGTCGATGTTCAGCAAAAACCCGCCGAAGTCATCCGGCGGAGCGTCCACTCCCAAATCCCGGTGCAGCTCAGCCTTCTGCACCATCTCCCAAATCTGGCTTTCCAGCATGGGCAGCTTGGCCGGGTCTAAAGTCTGGCACTGGTAATGCTCGTCCATGAGCTGTTCCAGCTTGGCGATGTCGCCGTAGCTGTCGGCTGTGGTCATGGGCGGAATCAGATGGTCGATGATGGCGGCGTGGGTACGGCGCTTGGCCTGAGTACCCTCGCCGGGGTTATTGATGATGAAGGGGTAGAAGAGCGGCAGGTCACCCAGGGCCACCTCCGGATAGCACTCGCTGGAGAGCCCGATGCCCTTTCCCGGCAGCCACTCCAGGGTGCCATGCTTGCCCACGTGCACCATGGCGTCGGCTTGGAACACCTCGCGAATCCAGCGGTAGTAGGCGATGTAGTGGTGAGTCGGCGCCAGGTCCGGGCTGTGGTAAATTGATATGGGATGCTCGCCAAAACCTCGGGGCGGCTGCAGGCCCACAAAGACGTTGCCCAGCTGCAAGCCGGCGATGGCGAGACGGTCCCCAATGCGGTATACCTGTCCGGGTGGATCCCCCCACTCTTCTTTCAGCTTCTTTTGGACCACTTCCGGGAAGGCTTGAAACCACTCCTGGTACTGGCGGGCGGTAACGTGCCCGACCGCCAGCCGCATTTGCTCCTCGGTCAGCGATTCCCGATCATTGCTGCACCGCTCAATGATGCGATGCACCAGTTCATCGCCGCTTTCCGGTATGTCTTCTACCTGATACCCGGCCTTGGCCAGGGCGTTGAGGATGTTGACCACCGAGGCCGGGGTATCCAAGCCCACCGCATTTCCAATGCGGGCATCCTTGGTAGGATAGTTGCTCATGATGACCGCGATGCGCTTTTCCGAGTTGGGCTTGAGCCGTAGTTTGGCCCACTTGTGGGCCAGGCCGGCCAGGTGGTCCATGCGGTCCGGGTGGGCCACGTAGCGTTGCAGGCGGTTCGACAACATCGGC
>JAKZUA010000037.1:0-9140 GCA_047516825.1 Dehalococcoidia bacterium | reverse complement strand
CCTACATCCAGTTGCCACTCTTCCATGAGTTGCACTATGTCTGTCATCCCTTCCACCACCGCCAATCGACTTCTTTTACAGAATATCGCAACTCCTCTTCGGGTTCGCTTTATGTAGGTTTCACCTTAGCTTTGGTTTAGGTGAAGGTCGGCTGTACCCCCGGCTAATCTACCAGCCGGGCCCAACTATCTGAGATCCGGGTCCTCCCACGGTTGGAGCCCCTCCTCTTCCGATTCGGCTGCGGGTCGCAGCTTGCCTACCAGGTACTTGACTAAAACCACGCCCAATGCCAGCACCGCCAGCCCCCCAATAAGCCAGGTGTCTAGATATAGAAAAGGTGAGGGAGGGCCCACACTTTCGCTGCCCGGCAGAGGCGCCGACGGTCCTCGGCCGCTGGCTGCCCAGCGTTGGTCCAAGACCTCGATGCCGAAACCGTAGGTGCCGAATAACGCTTCCTCGATACTGCTATCGGATTGCAAAGCTGTCAGGAAGTCCTGAAAGACGGCAAGCCCGTCCTCCTCTGCGCTCTGCTCCACCAGAAATGCCACTACGCTTTCCGACTTGCGGTAGAAGTTGGTAATTTCCATCGATGTGCCGGAGACCGAACCCATAAGACGTAGGGGAGGCGTCCGACCGCTCAGGCTCCGCCCATCGTAAGGACGGGAGCCGGGTTCCAGGTAGCTGGCCAGGCCCTCCTCCAACCAAGCGGGTAAGGGCTCCGGCCGGCCGGACATAGCCTGGGCCAGGAGGAGGTGGGTAGTTTCGTGGACAATGAGGCGAGGCCGGAGGCCGATACCGACAAATACGCCCTGAGGGGAAAAGGCGAAACCATGAAAAACCTGCCGCTCGGTGGTCGTGCGGGAGAAACTAGGAAAGGCATCCTCTGCCTCACCTCGGTGATTGTAGATAAATCCTCGAATGGGCGAGAGTTGGTCCGGTGGCTGGTCCGACCAAAGCAAATCCAGTAAGCCGGATATCTCCGGTTCCAAATCTGCGACCAGCCCGTCCACCTGGGTCTGAGGAATGTCATGGTAGAGCAGGTTCAGCGGGCCGATCTGCGCTTCCTGCCAAGAAAACCGGTTGTCGGTGTATTCCACAACTCTACTTTCGGTAGTTAACTCGTTTCCCAGCGAGTCCTGTATGACGTAGGCATATTCGATACGGGTGCCGGGCACCAGGAAGCTGGCTCCAGAAGTGAGGATGATGAAGTTGGCCGAAACGCGGCGACCCGGCGTGAAGTCCAGGTTGGCGTAGGACCAAACCCCAGAATAGGCCGACCGGAAGTTCACGCGAACCGAGACGATGTCGGCGTCGGCCTCGGCGGTCAGGCGCAGGACGATTTCTTTCGGAAAGTTGTTCTCCGCCTGAAAGCTGACCACCCGAATACCCGGTCCGGATTGGGCCGCGGCCGGGGAGAGGGAGAGGTACGCCGCCCAAGCCAGCGCAAAAACCAGAGCAAGGGGTAGCGAGAGGAGCCCAAACCGACTATTTGCGCGAGTGAATGACCTCAAGAAATTTCCGGCACGAAGTCTCACGGGTGGCTCCAAGGTAACTATTCAATGAAAAGGAAACTGAGAGGGATTTGATTTTGATTATATAGAAGTGACCCGGTAAATCCCGTTCCCAAGTCTGCCGCATACCGGCCACTTGCCAATCATTTGCCGGCCATGGACCTCCGCCTCGGCGATGTTGCCGCGGCGCCGGAAGAGACTGAAATATCGCCGGCATTAGCAGAATCCGCAATATCCGTACCGGGCCAAAAAAGGGAAAGGTCCGGCTTTGTGCTAGAATCCCGAAATTCAGTAATACCCACTGGCTCGGCCGGTGGGAGCATATTAAGCGATCTCCCTCCCGGGTTGGGTATTTTCGGGGGATTGCCACGATAGGGGCAAGAAACGGGTAATGGAAGATTCGATAAGTTCTTTTCTGCAATACCTGATCGTCGAACGGGGTTTTTCCCGGAATACTTGGGATGCCTACCGTAATGACCTGCAGCAGTTCGAACAGTTCCTTGGTGAACGCTGGAACGGTCAAGCGGCGGGAGGAAGCCCCTGGCCGGCGGTGGATCTAAATCTGCTTAACCAATATATAGTGGAGCTGCGCGATAGGAAGGGTTACCGGGACACCACGACGGCCCGCAAGGTGGCGGCCATCAAATCCTTCTTCAGCTTTCTCCTGTTGAACGGCTATATCTCTGAGGATCCCACCGAGTCTCTGGGGTCACCCCGCATTGGCCGAACCTTGCCCAAGTGTCTCTCGGAAGATGATGTAACCCGTCTGCTTGATGTGGCAGCCCAAGCGGGAACGCCGGAGAGTAATCGAGACGCGACGATCTTGGAGTTGCTGTATGCCACCGGTCTGCGGGTCAGTGAGCTGGTGTCCCTGAACGTCTCGGACATCGATTTCCAGGAGGCATACATCAGGTGCTGGGGCAAGGGATCGAAGGAGAGGTTGGTTTACCTGTACCCCAAAGCTGTGGTGGAACTGCGGCGGTACTTGGGGTCGGCCCGGGTATCGCTGCTGGGGTCTCACAAAGGGGAAAATGCCCTTTTTGTGAACCACCGGGGCGAGCGGCTAACCCGCCAGTGGGTCTGGAGCATTTTGAAAACCTACAGCAAGAAGGCGAATATAGACGAGGGGATTACCCCCCACACCCTACGGCATAGCTTCGCAACCCATCTACTCCAGAACGGCGCCTCCCTACGCCACGTTCAGGAATTGCTGGGCCATTCCAGTATCTCCACGACGCAGGTTTATACTCATTTGACCAATCAACATCTGCGCCAGGAGTACGAGAAGAGCCATCCCCGAGCCTAGCCGGCGTCGGCCGCCCCGGGAATATTATGACTGGGCGGATGCCCCGGGTTTACCGGACCATTCCCGATGCGGACGCCGGCAAGAGCCGCCTGCCATTTTGGGTTTTGTTGGGCCCCTGATTGGGCACCGGGCAACTGGCGGGCAGTTATTTCCGGGCCGGTAAAATGTTCTGGTTAAACGACGGTTGTAGTATACTGAAACTTACCTAAAGTGAATATTTTGGTATATTTGCGGTATCAACAACCGCCCTCCCAGGAGGTGCAGCACCATGCCAGGTAAGGGTCGCCGAGTCGCGTCGCGCCAGGCGCAGGTAGGCCGAAAGAGACGAAGGCAAATTCGCGGACCCAGCGGGGCCCCGGCAGTTGGTTCGGGGACAGCAATAGCTGAACAGGAGGAAGCAACGGAGGGCGCCGCCGTGGTCGCCGAGGTGACTTCCCCGGCGGCCAGAGTCCGGCAGCCTGCCGCCCCGGTCGCCCCGCCAAGCAATTTGCCTAATCCGTGGCGAATCCGAGGGGACCGGCCCGCCGCCACCAATTACGTCAAGGCTGAGGTCCGCCGCATCTTAATAATGGCTGGATCACTAACCGCCGTTCTTATCCTCATTTCAGTTTTTCTTTAGCGGCCTAAATGGCTGACACTACCTTCCAGCATCGCCTGCGGGTCACGCCGGAAAAGCCCGGGGTCTATCTGATGAAGGACGCTGGGGACAATGTCATTTACGTCGGAAAAGCCAGCGTCCTGCGTAACCGCCTGCGCTCCTACTTCGGTTCTCCCAGCGGGCATAGCGCAAAGATTCGCCGGCTGGTGCCACAGATTACCGATTTCGAAGTCATCGTCACCGACACCGAGGCCGATGCGCTGATCCTGGAAAACACCCTGATCAAGCGTTACCGCCCCCGCTACAACGCCCGCCTTAAAGACGACAAGACCTATCCATTTCTGAAGATAGATCTTTCGGAAGAATTCCCTCGGGTTTACATAACCAGACAAGTGTCGGATGACGGCGCCCGCTATTTCGGTCCCTTCGCCACGGCCGGCAGCGTTCGCCAAACCATGGACTTGGTCAAGAAGCTGTTCCCCTATCGCTCCTGCACTAAAGTAATAACCGGCAGCGACCCCCGACCCTGTTTGGAATACTTTATAAACCGCTGCGTGGCTCCATGTTCCGGTTATGCCAGCCGGGAGGAGTATGACCGGGTCATCCAGCAGGTCATTTTGTTCATGGAGGGCAACACCGAGGCGGTGACTCAGGAGCTGTCAAAAAAAATGGAGGAGTCCTCCGAAGGACTGGAATTTGAGCGGGCCGCGGTGCTGCGGGACCAGATACGAAGCATTGAGCGTGTCGCCGAAGAGCAGCGCATCGAAGTCGACTCCAATCCAATTGGGGATGCTGACGTAATCGCCATGGCCCAGGGAGCAGATGAGACCTGGGTTGAAGTGTTCTTCATCCGCCACGGCAAGCTGATCGGCCGGGACCATTTCTTTATGGAGGGTACCCAGGATGACTCAAGCAGCCTGGTGCTGGGGCAGTTCCTTAAGCAGTTTTACCAAACGGCCCTGGTCATACCCTCGAAAATTCTGCTGCAACATCCGGTGGAAGAAGAGGAGTTGATCCGAGGCTGGTTGCGGCAGCGGCGCGGGGGAGCGGTAAACCTGGTTTTCCCCCAGAGGGGCGCCAATCGAAAGCTATTGAATATGGTGGTGGAGAACGCCAACCAGGGCTTGGCTCAGCACCGGGTTAAGTGGTTGAACAATCCCGATGTTATTCACCAGGCTATGGCCGAGCTGCAGGAAGAGCTGAGCTTGCCCTCCCTGCCCGTCCGCATGGAGTGTTATGACATCTCCCACATACAGGGCACCAACCTGGTGGGCAGCATGGTGATATTTCAGGATGGAAAGCCGAAATCCTCCCATTACCGGCGGTTCAAAATCAAGTTGGTGGATGGGGTCGATGATTACGCAAGTATGCAAGAGATGCTCCGACGTCGCTTCCGGCGGCTGGCTAATGCCCGGGCCGAAGAGAACGCCGGGCCAGGCCAGGCGGTACCAGGACTAGAAGGAGATGACCCGCCCGACCCTTGGACCATCTTGCCGGACCTGGTAATTATCGATGGGGGCAAAGGTCACCTTTCGGCAGCTTTGGAAGTGCTGTTGGAACTGGGCCTGGATGACATACCTTTGGCCGCCCTGGCCAAGGAAAACGAGGAGCTTTTTGTCCCCCACACTCCGGAGCCCATCAACTTGCCCCGCGGTTCCCAGGGGCTGTATCTGGTTCAGCGCATCCGGGACGAGGCCCACCGGTTCGCCATCACCTATCATCGCAATCTGCGCAGCAAGGGAAGCCTGCGGTCTTCCATCGATTTGGTGACCGGCATCGGTCCGAAACGGAAGCGGATGCTGCTGCGTCGATTCGGCTCGATACAAGCCATCAAGGACGCTCCGGTGGATGAGATTGCCGCGGTGCCGGGCCTCACCCGGTCCCTGGCGCTTCGGCTGAAGCAAACCCTCTGAGGCACCCCTTGTCTGGCCCTCTCCCCGGTCCGGCTGCGGTACGGCGCCGGTGAACTCACCGGGGTCAAAAAACTGGTTTGCGCCGGACAATTTCCACGGTAATTGGGCCTGGTGGCTGGTTATAATTAGCTTGACCTGCCCCGAATCCTTTGGCATGCTGCCATACCCTTAGCCAGCCCTGCCGGAAATTTATGCAACAAGAATCACCCATTCCCGTTAGCCAGCGAGTTGACCCCCGGGAGCGGAGCCGGGGCGGCTCGGTAGACGCCATGGCCCGGGAGATGAACGATCTAATGAGGGGGGAGGACCTGGAGCCCGCCCTCTCCTTTTTTGGCCGGATTCACCCGGTGGATCAGAGCGAGGTTCTGGTTGGGCTTTCTCGCCAACACCGCCAAAACCTGCTGGTAGCCTTGCCTCCCGAGAATACCGCCGCGATTTTGGAGCATTTGGAAGACCTGGAGCTCTTGCAAGTTTGTAGGGATATCACGACGCCTGGCTTGGCAACCGTCCTGGACCACATCAGCCCCGATGTGGCCGCGGATATTATCAACGACCTGTCCGACGAGGTCTCCCAGGAGATTCTGGACACCATGCGGGACCCCAGGGAAATTATCCCGCTGTTGCAGCACCCCCACGATTCGGCCGGCGGTTTGATGACACCGGATTACCCGGTGGTGCTGGTAGGGACCACCGCCGCCAACGCGCTGGATCGCCTACGGCTGCTGGGTCGGGCCGCTGAGGATATTAGCGCGGTTTTGGTGGTGGATTGGGAAAATAAACTGATGGGAACCCTGAGCGTTACCCGCCTGGCCTTGGCCCGCCCAAACCAGGTGGTTGGGGAGCTAACCGACCATGGTTTTATCGCAGTTCATCCCGAGACCGACCAGGAGGAGTCTGCCCGGCTGATGGAGCGCTATAACCTGAACCAATTGCCGGTGGTGAACGAAGACGATCAGCTGATGGGGGTCATCCTGGCTGAGGATATGGTCGATGTGGTGGAGCAGGAGGCCACGGAAGACATGTATCGGATGGCCGGAATGCCCGGCGACCGGATTTTCGGGCCGCTGATAGAATCCCTGCGTCACCGGGTGCCCTGGCTTTACATTAACCTGGCCACCGCCTTTTTGGCCGCCCTGATTATCAGCCTGTTTGAGTCCACCATCGCCAGCGTGGTGGCCCTGGCGGCTTTTTTGCCGGTGGTAGCCGGACAAGGAGGCATCGGTGGCACCCAAACCGTCACCCTGGTGGTACGCAGTATGGCTCTGGGAGAGGTTCCAAGCCGAGTCGGGATGCGCCTGCTGGTTCGAGAGCTGGCCTTGGGGGTGGCAAACGGCATCCTGCTGGGAGTCGTGGTGGGGGTTGCCGCCTTTGCCTGGAAGGGCAACGCCATGTTGGGATTTGTCCTGGGTTTCGCCATGATGGGTAACATGATGGTCGGCGCCTTGGCGGGCGCCGGCGTGCCCCTGCTGTTGCGCCGCTTAAGAATGGACCCGGCAGTTTCCTCAGCTGTATTCGTAACAACCTTCACCGACGTTCTGGGCTTTCTGATGTTCCTGGGTCTGGCTGCCTTTTTCATGCGTTCCTTAGTGTAACGTCGCCGGGGTGTGATGTTGCCGGAACAGGCCTGCTAATCCTTCGCCCGCGTCCGTATTGCTTGGGGCTACTGGGAGGAGTACCATACCCCCGCTCCGATCTTCCAGCGCCAGTGCCCGCCATGATTAAAGTATCTATTACCCTACCCAATAGTGTGCAGATTACCCTGGAATCCGATTCGGAAATCGGGCCTGAGATTGTGGGGACGGTCTTGAGGGATTTGCCCAAAGAGCTGCTGTCCAGCGGCCCACCGGTCTTGAATGGAACGGACCAGTTAAACATTTCCCAGTTGGGCGATGTATTGTCCCAGCTTCAGGCCCTCCTGCCGGCCCAGAACGCGGTGCAGCAGTCCGGACCCGAAGGGGTGACTCCGGTTAATGGGGCTGCAAGCCCACCGCCGGTGCCCGGGAACCCTCCGAAAAAAAACCTCTCATCGGTCGGGACTGGGACCTCCAACCACCGCAAAGCTGCGGCCGCCGGCTTCCCGGCCGACGGGAGCGAAGACTCCTTTATCCAGTTTTGCCGTTCGCTCAACCCCTTGGGCGACATGAGAAGGGTAGTGGTGGCTGCCGAGGGGGCGGAACGATTCCTTCGGGCCGAGGGTGTAGATGCCGAGGGGCTCTCCCGCCTGTTTGACCTGGCCGGTTGGACCCAACCGCACAGTTTTACCCAGACCTTGCGTAACGCCGCCCGCAGCAAGTTTCGCTGGATAGAGCGGATGCCGGGCCGGAACGGCCGCTATTGGGTGACGGAAAGGGGTAAGGAAATCGCCCGCCAGGGCTAGCAGCTCGCCCGTTATCCTTCTTCTTTGGGCCCATTCTTTACAGCGCCTAGTTGCGGACGCCTCACCCTGGTACTATCCTAAGTGATTATCTCAAGATGTCACCCCAAGCCCTTCTGCGGAAGGGGCTCCTTCGGTAGGAAATGGGTGACCATTTGAGACAGTTACTAAGGTTTAGGAGGCATGCGTCATGAAAATGTACATCAACGGCGAGTGGGTAGACCGGGCCAATACCATGCCCGTTTTTAATCCCTTTGACCAATCGATTATCGACACTGTCCCCCGCGCCACGGTTGCCGACGTGGACCTGGCTATCGCCAGCGCGGTTCGAGGGGCCAAGGTCATGGCCAAGCTGCCGTCTTATGAGCGCTACGCCATACTCAGCCGGGCGGCGCAATTGATGACCGAGCGCATGGAGGACTTGGGCCAGACCATCACCAGGGAAGAGGGCAAGGTCATTGCGGAGGGTCGCGGCGAGGTTGGCCGGGCAGTCCAGACCATCACGCTATCCTCGGAAGAAGCCAAGCGTCTCCACGGTGAGACTGTCCCTCTGGATGGCGCCCCCGGCGTCACCAGCCAGTTCGGATTCACCATCCTCGTTCCGGTCGGGGTGGTGGCGGCGATTGCGCCCTTCAACTTCCCTCTGAACCTGGTCTGCCACAAAGTGGGTCCGGCCCTGGCCGCCGGCAACGCGGTGGTCCTCAAACCCGCCGGAGACACCCCGCTGTCGGCCTTAAAGTTCACTGAGATTCTGTTGGAAGCGGGGCTCCCCCCGGAGGCGATTCAGTGCGTGACCGGCTCCGGCGCGGAAATCGGGGATGCCATCACCGGCGACCCCCGGGTCCGGAAGATAACCTTCACCGGCAGCATGGAGGTGGGCGACCGCATCTGCCGCAACGCGGGCATCAAAAAGGTGACTATGGAGCTGGGGTCCAACAGTCCCCTCATCGTGATGTCTGACGCCGACCTGGAAAAGGTTGCCGCTGCCACCGTGGCCGGCGGATTCGCCAACGCCGGTCAGGTTTGCATCTCCACCCAGCGCGTGTTCGCCGACCGCAGCGTCTACGCCGACTTCCTGGATGCCCTGGTGGCGCCGACCGAAGCCTTCGTTACCGGAAATCCAATGGAAGAATCGAACAAGATGGGTCCCATGATTCGGGAATCGGACGCCGCCCGGGTTCAGGACTGGATCGCTGAGGCGGTGGACCAGGGCGCCCGAGTAGTGGCCGGTGGAGACCGGGAGGGCACTCTCCACGCACCCACGGTTATCGCCGATGCCAAGCCGGACATGCGAATATCCAGGGAGGAGCTTTTCGGCCCGGCGGTGGCGGTCAGCGCCTTTGACGACATCGACCAGGCCATCGCCATGGCTAACGACAGCCGGTTCGGCTTGTCGGCGGGCATATTCACCCAGAACGTGGATTGGGCCATGCGCTTC
>JAKZUA010000036.1:0-7239 GCA_047516825.1 Dehalococcoidia bacterium | reverse complement strand
AGTTACCAGCATGTGCGATGCTTCACATGGAAGAGGAGAACAAATGACGGATAAAGAAATCGCTTTAATGGCTCATCTCATGCGGCGCGCCGGATTCGGCGCCCAGTACCATGAGCTGGAAGCCCGAGCCGAAAAGGGGTACGAGGAAACGGTGGAGGAACTGTTGCATCCCGAGGACCATTCCCATGGTATGGATCTGGACCTGGGGGAACGGTACTTCATTGAATGGAATCACTTCATCCGTTGCGTCCCCGAATACATCGCGTTTCGCATGATAAACTCGAAGAGTCAGTTGGAAGAGAAGATGGTCCTCTTCTGGCATGGTATCCTGTGCACCGCCGACAGCAAGACCCAGAGCTATGTCACCTCTCACGCCGAGTTGGAGATGCTGCGCCAGCATGGGATGGGCAGCTTCAAGGACCTCTTGGTCGAGATTTCCAAAGACCCGGCCATGTTGTACTTCCTGGACAACTGCTTGAGCCATAAGGATGCGATCAACGAGAACTACGGACGGGAACTGCTGGAGTTATTTTCCATGGGTGTGGGCATGGACGGAGAGTTCAATTACACCGAAGATGACGTGAAGGAGTGCGCCCGGGCTTTCACCGGATGGACATTAGCCAATGGCATCCCCGGGCAGCCCTACGGTCGCTACGCCGCCAAGTTCCTCTATAATCCCGACGACCACGATAACGAAGAAAAGACTTTCTTGGGCCGCACCGGCAATTTCAACGGCGAGGACGTCATTGATATAATCTGCCAACAGCCGGCCACGGCCCGATTCCTCTCCCGCCACTTTTACGACTACTTCGTAGCCGACGAGGCTCAGGTGCCTTCTTGGATGGACACCCCACCCCGGGACCCAACTACCATAAAGATGTTGGAAGCCGAGTATTTCCGCTCCAATTACAACATTCGGTCCATGCTGCGGGTCCTGTTCAACTCCGACGCCTTCAAGAACGCCCGTTTTTCCCGGATAAAAGGCCCAATCGAGACGGTAATTGGCACTTTGCGCCTGGTCGGCGATTGGACGACTCCTAAACCCGGTTTTGAGGCCATCTTCGAGGAAATGAAGCATATGGGTCAGGAGATATTGAACCCTCCTTCGGTCGAAGGCTGGCATACCGGCAAGGAGTGGATCGACGGGGGAACCCTGGTTCGCCGGATCAACTTCATCGCCGACTACGTGGGCGATGTTAATTATCCCGGGATTCAGGATATCGTTCAAAAGCTGGCCTCGGAAGGTCCCACCATCTCCCCAGTAGGTCTGGTGGAGGGCTGCCTCCGGATGCTGGGGCACTACGAACTGACCGATGAGAACCACCAGTTGTTGGTGGAAAACGCTAGAAAGAGCGGCGTGTCGTCCACCGATACACCGGAGTTCCCGCAGCAGGTTGGCGAGATGCTGCAAATGATAGTGGCTACTAAGGAATATCTATACGCTTAGCCTAAAGACGCCTAGCCGAAGAGTTCGGTTTTTGGCGTCTAGCCATCGGCCCGGACCCATCGATTTTAGAGGGGCAACAACTCATTTTACTAAGGAGTAAACAATGACCTCCAACAAGAAAGACCCGGTGCTGGTAGTTCTTCAAATGACGGGCGCCTACGACGCCCTGAACACCTTTATCCCCTACAGCGACCCCCATTACGTGGATTACCGGCCTACTTTGCAGGTTGGTCCGGATCAGGTCCTGGCCGTGGATGACAAGTTTGGGTTCCACCCGGGGATGGGCCCAATCAAGGAAATGTACGACCAGGGTAAAGTCGCGGTCCTGCAAGGTATCGGTTATCCCAACCCCATTCGCTCCCACTTCCGCTCCCTGGACATCTGGCATACCGCCGAGCCCGACAAGATGATCACCGAGGGGTGGCTGGGCAAGGCCATCCGGGACTTGGACCCCAACAAAGAGAACATTTTGACCGCCGTAAACTTTGGCCGGGGCCTCCCCCGAGCTCTGGCCGCGCCCGACGTTTCGGTGGCCTCGGTAGGGGACCTGGCAAACTATGGAGTGTTAACGGGAATCCAGGGCAACGAGCAACGGAGTGAGGCCCTGGATATCTTCGCCCGCATGTACGCTCCCATGATCGGCTCCGGTCCGGTGAGCGATTACCTGTCCCAGACCGGTTTGGACGCCCTGAAAGGAGCTGACATTCTCAGTACGGCGCCCCAGACCTATTCCTCCAGCGTGGAGTACGGCGGCAGCCTCTTCGCCCAGTGGCTGAAGAGCATCGCTCAGGTGCATCTGTCGGACTTCGGAACCCGGGTACTCTACACCGGCGTAAATCCTGGCACCTTCGATACCCACGCCAACCAGAACACCACTTTTCCCAGACTGTGGGGAGATGTGTCCAACGCCATCGGCGACTTCTACCAGGACCTGAAGGAGCATAATGCCAACGAGGAAGTGGTAATGTTGCTGTTCACCGAGTTCGGTCGCCGGGTGCAGGAGAACGGCTCGGGCACCGACCACGGCTCCGGCGGAGTGGCCTTCGTCATCGGCGACGCGGTAAAGGGCGGACTGTACGGAGAATATCCTTCCCTAGAGCCGGATAAGCTGGACCAAGGCGACCTCCGATGGAACAACGATTTCCGGGGCACCTACGCCACCTTGCTGGAGCAGTGGATGGGCTTGGACGCCAATCCCATTCTTGGGGGAACTTACGAGCAATTTGACTTCATCAAGTAACGGCGTAAGTCGTCCAATTATGAGAGTAGCCGGTAGTGTATAAGTTAGTCTTCGTCATTCCGGCGAAGGCCGGAATCCATCGAACGTTTGGATCGCACTTGTGCCTGGACACCGGCCTACGCGGGTGAGACGGGTATTGGTTGCGGTAAACTTTCGTGAGGATTGACACTCTACGTGTAGTCATCTGGTGAAAAGAAACCTTTTGTGAGGGAAAATGGTTACTGAGGTTGCGCCGATAACCTTCCAATATAGCCACACCATCGGGAGGCAAGAAAACCGGAGCGGGACCGGGTTCT
Organism: Dehalococcoidia bacterium; assembly: GCA_047516825.1. GTDB lineage: Bacteria > Chloroflexota > Dehalococcoidia > Lucifugimonadales > UBA3495 > JADFQT01. The sequence continues at coordinate 4,256 of JAKZUA010000036.1, read as the reverse complement.
TCTATCCGGTGGCGATAACTCGGGACGAAGGAAACCTATTATACGTGCTAAGCCGCGGCTCGGAGACCCCGGCGTTTTTCCCCTGCAAGCGGGTTACGGTGTTCACAATAGACGAAGAATTGGTCCGAGAGTTTGGCCAAAAAGTGCCCCCGGAAGATGCCAATGCTTCCGCCCCGGACGGCAGCTTTATGTGGCCCACATCCGTCGCCCTGGACAAAGCAGGTAACGCCTATGTGGCCGATGAATGGCTCAACCGGATTTCCGTGTTTAACCAGAACGGGGAATGTGTTGGCAAGTGGGGAACCCTCGGCGATGGAGACGGCGAAATTAACCGCCCTTCCGGGCTGGCCTTCGATGCCGAGGATAATCTCTATTTGGTGGACAGCGTGAATCATCGAGTTCAGATATTCACAAAAGAGGGTAAATTCTTATCCAAATGGGGCCGCAACGGCAGCGATGACGGCGAGTTCGACTATCCTTGGGGCATAGAGATCGACCGCAACGGGGATGTGTATGTGGCCGATTGGCGCAACGACCGCATTCAAAAATTCGCTCCCGATGGACGGTTCCTGATGAAGTTTGGCGCCTCCGGGCAGGATGATGGAGAGTTCAACCGGCCCACCGGCGTCGCAGTCGACCAGGATGGAATCATCTACGTTACCGATTTCAAGAACGACCGTCTTCAGGTGTTCGACGCCGATGGCATCTTCATTACCAAGCTGACCGGCGAGGCAACCTTGTCCAAGTGGGGCCGGGAGCGGGTGGAGTTGGACCCGACGATGTTGAGGGGAAGGGAGATTGCCCAGGGTCTGGAGGAGCGGGAGAAGCTATTCCAGGGGCCCATAGCGGTAGAGGTGGATGATGAAGGCCGGGTCTTTGTCGTGGAATGCTCTCGTCAGCGCCTCCAAGTTTTCCGCAAGCAGTCTGCCATATATAACGGTGGGCCGCTGTAAGTAACCTCAACAGAGGAAGTCCTGGGTAGAATACCTGTTGCCACCAGGGAGTTCGCCCGCTTTCCAGGCCCCCATCCCTTGGTTCGCTGGCACCCTGTGTTCAAAGATACCCGGACCTAGCATGACTCCCGGCATGTCATTCCGGCGCAGGCCGGAATCCAGCGCCATCTGCGCATCAACCAGGGGACGGCAAAAGGACTACTGCGAAAGCCGGAGCGACGAATACATCGCTACAGGACCCATCTATGCTTCTCACACGCCCACTTCGAGATGGAGTCTATTTTCGATAAGCCTTAATATTCCCCGCGCTGCCCGCGTCGCAAATAGCGACCGCATGTATCTCTGTGTCAGCGGAATCCTCCAGGGACACAAAGCAATCTTCTTTCGCTCCGTGGACTCCGAGCCAGCTGAGTAGGACAGGAGCTTTGCCGGTGGGGGTGGTGGGGTGCCATTAGGTGAGGGTCGGAGGGTAGCCAGGAAGAATCCGGAGCCTACTGGTGACTGCTCCCTAGACAACAAATAGTAAGATATAATCGAATTGTTATTATGGTTTTTACATTTTAGCATTTATCTAATTGAAATGTGTCCAATCCTCGCTGATGCTCTACACATCTTCTTAAAATAGAGTTAGAATTGTTACATGTTGTCGGAGGTAGATAAGCATGAAACTACAAGAGCTACGTGAGGAGAAACTCCTGAGCATCGAGGGATTAGGGGAGAGGGCGAAAGTGCCTACCAGCATTATTACCGCTATCGAAGAGGGCCGGGTGAAGCCATCCGAAGTAACTGGCAATAAACTCGCTAAGGCTCTGGAAGTTCGACCAGATCAGATCGAAGAGGTTATAGCGGGTGTTCAGCGGGCGTGGGAAAGCCGCGAAGGATATTTAGGACCTAGGTAACAGAGAGCCATTTGCCCTATCTGCTGTAATACCAGGAAGGCGCCGGGTTGACAGGTATCGACGGGGGACACATACTCGCTCTGTCGCGCTAACGACCCGCCGAAGGCTCTGGGGCACACTATATGGGGAATCACGGATTGCAGGGGCGCCAGAGCGGGGTGCTTCTGATACCGAGGCGGATATGCGGGACGCACCACTAGACAAGGAGTGACTGCTATGCCGTTTTATACCAAAGGCGATGTCCGCATCCACTATGAGGAGGCCGGGTCCGGTTTCCCGCTTCTGGTCACCCCGGGCGGGGGCTTGAACTCCCTGATCAGCAATTGGCCTGGCCAGGTGTTCAACCCGATGGAGGAGTTCAAAAACGACTTCCGCTGCATAACGATGGACCAGCGCAACGCGAACGGCGGCGAGTCCAGCGGGCCTATACCGGCCGACGACCCGTGGGGAGCCTTCGCCGACGACCAATTGGGACTGATGGACCACCTCGGCATACGGGAGTTCTTCTTCATGGGCTATTGCATCGGTGGCCCCTTTGCACTCAAGCTCATGGAACGGGCGCCCGAGCGCGTCATGGCGGGCGTGCTCTGCCAGCCAGTGGGGCATAACGCGAAAACACCTGACTCTATGTACAACTCTGGTCGTGATATCTGGGCCCCCGAGCTGTGCGCCCGCCGGACTGACGTGACCATGGAGACTTGCGAAGCGTACTTGCACAGCCTTTACCGCGTCCAACCCAACTTCGCCTACAGCGTGTCGCGCGACTTCGCTCGTTCCTGCCAGACACCGATGCTCGTTATGCCTGACGACACACCATCGCACTCGTACGAGGCCGCCATGGAATTGGTGTCGTTGGCGCCAAAAGCCGAGGTGACGGTATACCCCTGGAAAGAGCAAAAGGACGTGTTAGCCGACACGATAAACAAGGTGCGCGACTTCCTCCTGGCGCATCAACCCGCGACAACCGCCCACTGAAACGGGCGGGCGGTGTGTCCCCAGGACCGGGAGGCAAGGACAATCTCTGCTGGATCTTGTTCTTGCCTCTAAAAAACTGGTTTCTAATCCTGCCGATTTATGGAGCGGAACTGGTCGGAAGGGTTTTAGTGGCTGGATGTAATCATCACCTAGAACCTGAATGGGACAAGGCTGGCGCCAACCAGCACTACATCTTGAGGAGGTGATTAGTCCATTGATGGGCAACCTACGCCAAAAAAGGGGGGCAAATTCAAGCTGCGATCAACACTACCCCAACGACGCCCATAGCTGAGAGCAGATTTCTCAAATATAGTGTACGGTACAAATCATCCCTCCCCCGTCTCCGCCATAACTACCGCCAGTCATCCTCCGGGCCCGTAATCAGATACGGAAATTTTCTTTTTGGAGAACCACACCGCTGCCCTCCCTGGTCTGGTCCGTGTTAATCTATGACCTAAGCAACAGCGGGATGAGCCAAATTGGTCCGCTGGCTCCACTCCGCACCACCACCTGACCCTAAGCGGGGAGCAAGGATGGACACCTTCTACCCGGAAAGTCCCGCAGACCAGGAGCATTCAAATGCCGCAGAAAGGAAAACTCTCTGACTACTGCTTGATAGACCATTTCGGACTGCCGCCTGAAGCAGTTGAGGAGATGCTGCCTGAGGCATTTCGAATAGTGACGCCATTGCGGTTTGCGCTGGCCAAAATTGACAGAAAGTTTCACTTCGTTGGCTTACAAGGTTATCTCTGGCGCTTACTTGGCACCAGCCGTAGCGTGAAGAATCCAAATATCTGTAACGCCTGAGGCCCTCATTGGGAAGCTGGAAGCTTCTCCGAGGCATCCATTCTTTTCGCGGACATTAGAGGATTTACATCCCTTACCAGTGAGTATGGCCCGGAACTGATCACTGCCATGGTTGATGAATTCTTTAAACTATCCTCCGAAGCGATAATTGGGCAGGATGGAATAGTCGATAATTTTCGGGGTGATTGCGTTCTGGCGTTCTTCAATGTACCTATCAAACACGAAGACTATATCGAAAGAGCAATCACGGTTGCGGAGCAGATGCAGTCTGCGGTGCCTCAAGTTAATGACCGATTTGGTCAGGTTAACCTTCTCCAAGTTGGAATGTCCATCACGGCTGGTATGGTTTATACCTCGGTCGTTGGCTCGCAGGACTGCAAGGACTACACGGTCATGGGCGATGCGGTTAACCTGGGCGCCCGGCTACAAGACCAAGCTGGGCCTGGTCAGATTCTGGCCTCTGATGAAGTCTACTGGAATGTTAGTCCGAATCCACCGATGGACCCGGATGGAGGGCGTGAGGACAGGGGAAGAGGGGGGAGGGAGTTGCAGGCGCGATGATCCGGGCTCGAATTCGGGTAGACGGGAGGTTGGCGGGCGGTCGCAGGCGCTTTTGGGGGCG
>JAKZUA010000035.1:0-12311 GCA_047516825.1 Dehalococcoidia bacterium | reverse complement strand
CTCGGGTCGTCCAACGCCGCGAAGTATTCGGCGATGGGTGCGCCTGTTGCCTGAACCATCACTACCCCTCCCTAGTTTCGTCATGATGATTACTATTTTAAACAAATTTAAGAAAGATAATAAGACGCGATTGCCCTGCGTGATTAGGACAGAAACCCTTGCGGATAACCGGACGCCTGATTAAATTTAGCCGACGCAGGCCAGCCCTTGAGCTTTGATATCCGCCAGGCGGGAAGGCCCAATTCCCTTGATTCGCATCAGGTCATCCAGGGAGGTGAAAGGGCGGAGCAGAAGCATCTGCCCCGCCCTTCCGGCCCGATGTGCTTTATGCGGTCCAGCTCCTCCGCTGGGGCAGAGTTCACGTCTACCTGTCCCGCGCTGCAGCCCTGCTGCGGCGGCGGCAGCGGGGTGGCCGTCGGTAAAGGCGCAGCTGTTGGAGGCGGCAGCGGCGTGGCTGTGGCCTGAGGAGTAGCCGTTGGCTGGGCTGTTGGCGTTGGGGTTTGAGGCGGCAGCGGGGCGGCCGTCGGTAAAGGTGTAGCTGTTGGCGGCGGCGTGGCGGTGGGGAGGGGAGTAGCTGTCGGCTGGACTGTGGCCGTCGGGATTGGCGAAGGCGGCTGCGTGGCGGTGGGTAAAGGTGGAGTAGTGGGCGTCAGGGGCAAGGGGGTGGGAGGAGGCGCCAAACCCGGAGCCGATAGCTCCCGGGACGCAGAAGAATCGGGTTGTTCGGCGGCCAGCTGATTTGACTGACTGGGCTTTTCGGGATTTCCACCTGGTTCCATTGACCCCGAAACACCGGCTTCCTGCGTTGGCTCTGTCTCCGGAATATCAACCGCCGGCGGAGGGGGTGTTGAGTCTGGAACCCCGATAGGAGACACCACCAAGCGGGGCAACCCCGGAGTAGGCGCCGTGGCGGGGCCGCAGCTGGCCACCGCTACCGCGACTATCAGGGCCGTCCACAGCCCTAGAATCAGGATGCTTCTCAGGCCCATGCCAAACAGATGCAACACCGTTGTCGATGCTCCTACCGCAAAAGCTGGAAAGCCTCCCTGAATTTAACCCAACCCTTCCTGGGTGGCAAGCATCCTTCCCGGAGCGGGAGGCGATTTGCCAGAGCAGATAGTCGTGCTATAATTACTCCAATCTGCAAAAAATGATCCAATACTAAGGAGGGGCAACGTGGAAAAGGCAGACACTGTTATCGACGCTGGCGCCGTAAGCATTGCAATGGTTTATCGGAAGGAGCTCATGCCGGATCAGGGCCTGATGATTCAGGTTTTCGGCGATGTCGAAGGAGAAGATACCGAGATACTGCGCTTCGATTGCTTCGACCAGGACCCTCATTACCACTATGGCCCCATGAACCATAATGTCCGCTTGCACATGGACAAGACCACTGTACCCAACCCGGTGGGTTGGACCGTGGGACAGATTCGGGACAAGCTGCCCACCATGATTCGTCGCGCCGGTTACGACCAGTTGGCGGAGAAGGTAGAGGCGAACCCTATATCCAACTCCAAGATGGACGAGATTGACTCGCTGGCCCGAGAAAAGTCTCATAACGAGCGCCGGTTCGTGCACCACAAGATGGAGCGCCTGATTGAAGGCGACAAGATCGAATGCGGAAACATCCGGTTCGGGTTGGAATACCGCGAGTTGGCCAACGACCGGGGACTGGCGATTCATGTTCTCACCGATGCCCTGGGTCAGGAGTTCGAACTGCTGGCCTTCGACTGTTTTGAAAACGGTCCCCACTACCATTACGGTCCTCGCGGGCAGGATGTTCGCATCTATTGGGACACCACCACCGCCCCGGACACCCTGAGGTGGACGCTGGAGCAGTTCAAGGCCGGCAATTTGCGCTCCATGATCGAGCGTGCGGGCTATCCCACCGTGGCCGCGGCTGTGGATGAAAATCTGGTACAGGCCCTCATGCCCAAGATAGAATCCAGGTCTCTGGAGCTGGTGGCGCAAAACAACAAGTAGGCATCAACCGCGTAAAGCGGGCTATGAGCCAGGGGCGGTGGCCAGCCGCCTGCCTGAATGATAAAGTTCCAGGGGCCGATGAAAAATCATCGGCCCCTGGCTTTTCGTCGGCTTCCGGTATATCGACCGGAAGCCTGAATCCACCCCACCCCGCTTCAAAAAGGTATCTCCCCACTACCCACGTCATTCCCAAGGAGCGAAGCGACTGAGGGATCCAAATACTGGGCCCTTAAAACCTCACGGGACAGTGGGGCAGTTACATCATACCCCCCGGCGTCAGGACCATATTCCCAGGGATTTTAGACCCCTCGCGGAGCTTATCCTGAGCAGCGCCGAAGGGCTCAGGGTGACATGTTGCGATGATTACTAAATCATGGTGTAACCACCGCTCACGCTCAGCGTCTGGCCCGTTATAAAGCTGGCCGCGTCGGAGGCCAGGAAGACAACGGCGTTGGCTATCTCGGAGGCAGTGCCCATCCGCCGCAGGATATAGCTTCGTCTGACCCGCTCTAGCACGTCCTCGGTGAAGATGTCCCGCATCTGGTTCCACATGCTCTCTTCGCTGATGGATTCCTCTCCCGGGGGAACGATCAATCCGGGGCAGACCACGTTGAGCCGGAGGCCATAGCGTCCGGTTTCCCTGGCGATGGCTTTGCTCAGGGCGATGACCCCACCTTTGCAGGCCGAATAAACTGCCTCCCGATACTCGCCCATCCGGCCAGCGTCGGAGCTGATGCTCACGATGGCCCCCGCCTGCCGTTCGATCATGTAGGGCAGGACGGCGTGGATGCAGTTGATGGGGCCCCACAGATTAACCGCCACTTCCTTCTCGTATTCCTCCCTGGGTTTTTCCAGGAATAGCCGGTCGATGGTCCACCCCACGTTGTTGACCAACACGTCCACCTGACCGAAATCCCTGATGCTCTGCTCCACCATGGAGGTGACCTGCCGGTCATCGGTGACGTCGGTGGCGATAACTTGGACCCGGCTGCCGGGGTTCAGAGACCGCACTTCCTCGGCCACCCTTTCTCCTTGCTCCGGCACCAGTTCGGCAATAACCACGTTGGAGCCCTCCAGGGCAAAGGCGTGGACTATGGCCCGTCCAATGTTGGAGCCACCCCCGGTGACTATGACGTTTTTACCCTTGAGACCAAGTTCCATTTTCCGGCTTCCCCCCCAGGTAGTGATACTTATCCACCCCTGCAGAAATCGTATGTAAATAGGGAGAACTAAATCCCCCTATATCCGCCTTTCGCAAAGGGGGACTTCCCCGACCGGTGACTCATCCTACCGGGCTATGCTCTCGAGTCAATTTCGTTAAAGCCGTCCATTATCAGTAGGGCCGGAAATCTTTGGAATGCCGCCGAAGCGCAGCCGAAGCAAACCCTTGATGTCCTCAGTCGCCGTGCTGGCCACATTAACCGAGCTATTGGGGTCGTCTTCCCATTGCACCGGGACCGACTTGATTCGGTATCCTCGCTTGGCTGCCAGAATCAGCAGCTCGGTGTCGAAGAACCAGTTGTTGTTGCGGATGCTGGGCACCAGGGCTGCGGCGGTCCTCCGATGCAGGGCCTTGAATCCGCATTGGGCATCGGGGAAGGAGGTGAAGAACATGCTTCTGATTAGCAGGTTGTAGCTGCGCGAGATGAATTCCCGCTTCAGGCCGCGGGTTACCTGGGACGTTTTGCTCAACCGGCTGCCGATGGCGATGTGGTATCCCGACTCTAACTCCGCTATGAGCTGGGGGAAATGCCGCAGATCCGTAGAGAGGTCCACGTCCATGTAAGCGACAAAGTCGGCGGTGCTATCCATCCAGGCCGCGCGGAGAGCCCTCCCCCGTCCTTTATTGGGCACAAATAGATAGCTAACTTTGGAATAATCTTGACTCAGCAGCTGGGAAATGGACTGGGTTGCATCGGTGGAGGCGTTGTCGGCGATGGTAATGCGCCAGGGATTCTTCAGGTTTTCCTCTAGGAATCGGTGCAGGCGTCGAATGCTCTCCGGCAGAGCGTCCTGCTCGTTGTAGACGGGTATGGTTATGTCAACTGTCGGATTCAAACCCTGCTTTTCTTGAGAAAAACCCTAGAGCCGCCAAATATGCCAAGGGGACAGTTGTCATTACCCGGCCCGGGGCATGAGTGATGATCATCAGTGCTGGTAATCAATGCTGGTAATCAATGGCGGAAATGACGCACACCAGTAAACAGCATCGCCAGGCCGTGCTCATTAGCCGCTGCCACCACTTCGTCATCTCGTATCGAGCCCCCGGGCTGAACAATGGCGGTGGCCCCAGCTTCGGCGGCTAGCTGGACATTGTCCGGAAAGGGAAAGAAGGCGTCGGAGGCCAGGACACTGCCCTCGGCCTTATCTCCGGCGATCCGCTGGGAGAGGTGGACGCTGACCACCCGGTTGGGTTGCCCGGCACCCATGCCAACCAAAGATTGGTCCTTGGCGAACACTATGGCGTTGGACTTGATGTGCTTTACCGCTTTCCAGGCAAAGGCCAGGTCTCGGCGCTCTTCCTCGGTGGGCGCCCGAACGGTGGCCGTCTGCCAGCCATTCGGGTCTTCGGTAATTAGGTCCGGATGCTGAACCAGGATGCCACCGGTTATCACCCGCAGGTCGTAGCTGGGGGATTGGCCGCTCTGGACCACCGGATCTACGGCCAGAATACGCAAGTTTCGCTTCTTCTTCAGAATTTCCAGCGCCTCGGGCGCGTAATCGGGGGCCACCACCACCTCGTAGAAGACCGGCGACATGGCTTCGGCCGTGGCGGCGTCCAGGGTACGGTTGAATCCAACGATGCCACCGAAGGCAGAGACCGTATCTCCTTCGAAGGCATTTCGATAAGCGGTAAGCTGTTGGGGGTGGCTGGCCAGCCCGCAGGGGTTGGCGTGCTTGATTACCACTGCCGTGGTATCGGAGAAATCGGTGACCACGCGCCAGGCGGCGTCGGCATCCATCAAATTGTTGTAGGAAAGCTCCCGTCCGTGGAGCTGCCGGGCTCCGGCCACGCCACCCGAGGTAACTCCCTCCGCCACATATAACGCGCCAGCCTGATGGGGATTCTCCCCGTAGCGCAGGGATGCGGCCTGCACCAGGGAAATCTTCAGATTCTCCGGCAGGCTCTCCGATTCGCCAACGGTGGCGCTCAAATACGCGGCTACCGCGGCATCGTAGGACGCCACGTGATGAAAGGCTTTGGCGGCCAGGCTGCGGCGGTCCTCAGAAGTAAGACCGCTGGCCGAGAGCTTTTCGGCGACCCAGCCGTAGTCCGCCGGGTCGACAACCACCGTCACGGAGGGGTGATTCTTGGCGGCGGCCCGCAGCATCGTGGGCCCGCCGATGTCGATGTTTTCCAGCGCTTCTTCCAGACTCACATCGGGACGGCTGACAGTCTCCCGGAAAGGATAAAGGTTTACCACCACCATATCGATCGGGTCGATATGGTGCTTCTGCAGCTGGTCCAGGTGGTCGGGTAGGTCCCGACGGGCCAGCAAGCCGCCGTGGATTACCGGATGTAGCGTTTTGACCCGGCCGTCCAGAATCTCGGGCGAGCCGGTGACGTCGGACACCTGCCTGACTGGCAGCCCGCCCTCGCTGGACAGGACGCTATGGGTGCCGCCGGTGCTGATGAGTTCCACGCCGCTCGCGGCCAGTTGCTTGCCAAACTCAACGACGCCGGTCTTGTCATAGACGCTGATTAGTGCCTTCACTTCCTTCCCCCAAGGCGGTCCCGACTTATTGGATTCACTTGAACGTTACCGCCGGCCCGTCTCCCCTGGGAACAACTTGACCAACCACCAGGGCATCGGGCACCGCGTCCTGAATGGTAGCCACCGATTCCTCGTCACAAATGGCAACCATGCCCAGCCCCATGTTGAACACGCGGTACATTTCGCGGTCCTCTACCCGACCCTTCCGCTGTATCAGAGAGAAAATAGGGAGCACTTTCCAGGAGCCGAGCTGGAACTCGGCCGTGCAGTCCTCAGGAAGAATAGCGGGCATCTTTCCGGGCAAACCTCCGCCGGTGATGTGAGAAAGTCCCTTAACCAGCGGAAAAATCGGCTCCAGCAGGGGATAGTAGCAGCGATGCCGCACCAGCAGCTCTTCTCCCAGCTGATGGCGCAGCTCATCGTAGTGATGGAATAGCGCCGAGGAATCCTGATCCAGGTGGAAGACCCGGCGTACCAGGGAGAAGCCGTTGGTGTGCAGCCCGCTGGACGGCATGCCAATGAGATAATCGCCGGGGCTTATCGTGCCGCCATCCAAAACCCGGTCCCGCTCGGCGGCTCCCACCACAAAGCCGGCCAGGTCCAGATCATCGCCGCTGTAGGTGTCAGGAAGTTGGGCGGTTTCCCCGCCGATGAGGGCGCAGCCAACCTCCTTGCACCCCCATACCATCCCTCGCAGCAAGGTTTCCATGCAATTCTGGTCCAGGTTACTGAAGGAAATATAATCCAGAAAAAACAGGGGTTTAGCGCCCCGGGTGAGGATATCGTTTACGTTGAGAGATACCAGGTCCTGCCCAATAGATTCGTAATGGCCCATCTGGGCCGCGATCTTCAACTTGGTACCCACCCCATCGGCGCTGGCGACCAGCACCGGGTCGCGGTAGCCCGCCAGATGGTAGAGGCCCGCAAAGCTACCCGCGGCGTCGAGCACTTCCGGTCCGTGAGTGAGCGCGGAGAAAGCCTTGATTCGGTCCTTCAGGCTTTCCAGGGCGTCCAGGTCGACTCCGGCGGACTGATAAGTTTCACCGGCCACCCGCGCATTCCTCCCATCCAAATTCTCCGGCCCCGTAGAATGAACCAGGAGTCAGCCAGGTCCGGAGAGCAGTACCAGACTAAAGCATGAGGCCGGGGATGGCAAGAGGACCCCGATACCTGTGATGGGGCCGTGGTAATTGGGGCACGGAGGGGCAAGGGGAAGGTTCGGGATGACGTTGGGCTAAGCTGTTTCCAGGACCAATTTGGTTAGCTCCAGCTGGACTGGCACCGGATAATTGCCGGTGAAGCAAGCGTCACAGAAACCGCCCCGATCGCCGCCCACCACTTGGAGCAACCCTTCTATACTAAGGTAGCCCAAGCTGTCGGCGCCGGTCATCTCGCGGATTTCGGGGATGGTCTTGTTGGCGGCAATCAACTCATGGCGGTTGGGCATGTCCACCCCCATGTAGCAGGGGTGCTTGATTGGCGGAGCGCACACCCGCATGTGGATTTCCGCAGCTCCGGCTTTGCGCAGCAGACTAACCACGTGAGGGGTGGTGGTCCCCCTAACGATGCTGTCGTCCACCACCACCAGACGCTTGCCCCGGATGACGTCCGTCAGCGGATTGAACTTCTGCCTCACTCCCAGTTCCCGCAGGCGCTGCTCCGGTTCAATGAAGGTGCGGCCAACGTACCGATTCTTGATCAAGCCGTCGCTGTAGGGGATACCCGATTCTTGGGCGTAGCCCACCGCGGCCGCAGTGGAGGAGTCGGGGATACCGATAACCAGGTCGGCATCTATTTGGTGCTCGCGGGCCAGCTGGGCCCCCATGGCCTGGCGCACCGAATAAACCAACTGACCGTCCAGCTGACTGTCCGGTCGGGAAAAATAGATCAGCTCAAAGACGCAAAGTGCCCTTCGCCGGGGCGTTTGGTTGGATTCGCGGATGGCAGACCGCATTCCCTGAGGGTCGATGACCAAAACCTCGCCGGGTTCCAGGTCCCGCATGAAAGTGGCCCCCAGGTGGTCCAGGGCACAGCTTTCCGAAGCCACAACCCAGCCGCCGTTGAGCTGGCCCAAACAAAGGGGGCGAATGCCCAAGGGATCTCTGGCGGCGATCAACGTGTCGGGGGTGAGGGCTACCATGGAATAGGCGCCTTCCAGGGTGCGCATGCAGTGGAAAATCCGCTCTTCCCACGACTGGCCCGGCGCGTTAGCCAGCAGGTAGGCCATGACTTCCGAATCGGTGGTGGAGGCGAAGTTGCAACCCCACTGGTCCTCCAACTGGTTTTTCAACTGGAGGGAGTTGATGATATTGCCGTTGTGGGCCAGGGCAATCTGCCCATGTTGCCCATCCACCAATATTGGCTGGGCATTGCACAACTGGCTGCTTCCGGTGGTGGAGTAGCGGGTGTGTCCGATAGCCAACTCGCCGGCCAAGGGATAGAAGTCCGGCTCCCGGAAGATCTGGGTCACCAGTCCCATGTCGCAGTGGAGGCTGAGGGTTTCTCCGTTGGCCGCGGCGATACCGGCACTTTCCTGTCCCCGATGCTGCAGGGCGAAGAGGCCAAAAAAAGCTAAACGGCTGGCCTCACCCTCCGGCATGTGTACGCCAACAACGCCACATTCCTCTTTTGGGTGGTCGAAAGGCCCATTGAGCTGGTGGGGACCAGACTCGCCGTTCACGCCCATATTTTAGGCCTCCCTCTCCGTTAGGTCAACCGGATAATTCTTACGAATAGGGCTGACGAGAGCCCCAGTTGCAATAACTGCCCTAACTTCATGCCCAGGAGTCGGTAGAGACTATTTTCTCGCCCCGTGCGAAGCGCCATCGGGTTAGTAGATGCTGCACCGGCAAGGTACGATTAGGGCACTTACCTCCCTTGGCTGGGCATTATGGTTACTTTTCGGTCGTCGCCAAAACCGACACTTTCCGTGCTGACCCCTGGATCATCCGCCAGGGACACGTGGATGATGCGGCGGTCGGCGGCGGACATGGGTTCCAAGGTAATGCTGCGGCCGGTTTGGGCGACCCGGCTGGCCACCTTGGCGGCCATGTCGCGCAGGGAGGCTTCCCTCCGCTGCCGGTAACCTTCCACATCCAGCACCACTCTTACATCTTCCCCAATCTCTTTACGGACAATCAGATTGACCAGATATTGGAGGGCTTGCAACGTCTGTCCCCGGCGCCCGATCAGCAGTCCGGAGTCGTCACCGTTGAGGTCGATGATCGGCCCGCCGACTTCGTCGTCGTGGGCCGACCGCAGGGTGCTGACCACATTCACCCCGGCTGCTGTAAGGGTCTTGTTGACGGTGTTCATGGCTAGGGAAGCGGCGCTGCCTGCGCCCGACGTCTCCGAGATTCTGGTAACCCGTACCCTAGCCTGCTCCGCGCCGATGCCCAGGAACCCGGCTTTCCCCCTACTTAGAACTTCTACCTCTACCTCGTTGCGGTCTACGCCTAGCTCTTTCAGCGCCAGTTCTTCGGCTTCTTCTACGGTTTGGGCGGTCCTTATCACTGTTTCCATGTTCTTCCATCTCCTCGGCTGCCCCACCCGGCTTAGGAGGGGGCGACTCGCTGGTGGTCGGGGCTCGCTGGGACCTGGGGAAAAGGGGGAAAAGGGGATCCCAACCGGTGATGAAATACTGAATCGCCACGCCTATCAGGTTGGAGACGGTCCAGTAAAGGGATAGGCCTATTGGGAAGTTAAACGAGAACATTCCCAACATGATGGGAATCATCCACAGCATCATGTTTTGGCTGGATTGCTGCCTGGGGTCCGCTGAGGGGGTCATGGTCATCTTCTGCTGGACCCAGGTGGAGGCCGCCACCGCGAGGGGAATGATAAAAAGGTAGGTTTCGGGGTTGTCCGACAAGTCCAATCCAAAAAACTTGTTATTCAGCGGCACCGCAGCGTGAATGTCGAAAGGCACCCAGGAATAAAGCTTGTCTGCCAGCCGTGCCAGGTCGTTGGGCGCATCAAACAGCGTTTGCACCAAGACGCGAAACAGTCCAAAGAGGACCAGCATCTGGGGGATCATCGGACCCAGGCAACCAAAGGGACTGATGCCGGACTCTTTGTAAAGCCGCATCGTTTCCTGGGATATTCGGGCCCGATCCCCGGCGTACCGCTCCTGGACCTCCTTAACCTTGGGTTGTAGGCTGGTCATGCCCCGCATCTGCCGCAACTGCTTGAGGGTAAGGGGAAGAGTAGCCAGCCGCACCAGGGCGGTAAAAACTATTATGGCGATGCCCATGTTACTGAAGGAAATCACGTACAACACCAGCAAGGTGTTGAGCATCGGCCGGATGATTACCTCGGTCCAGAGGGTGATGAAAATTTCCAAGAAAAACTACTCTTTAGCGACGGAACATTCGGAAATAGGTAACTGAATTTTCTGCTCGGTATCGAAACACCAGAGGAGGTTTTGGCTCTGGCCACTGGTCACCCGCAGGCGGTACACGATGCCATCTTGGGTGCCAATAAATACCGAGTCGCTCTGGTCAACCTGGGAGAAGTCTTGATTAGCCGGGTCAATAGCCGCCACCGCCGACAGGGGAGCCTTCACCTCGGAAGGCAACCGCGGCAAGCCACTGATGTTCCCGCTCTCCACGTCCAGCCGTTTTACCTCGCCATCTCTGGTGGCGACAACCAGTCCCAGGGGGACTAACACCGGTGTGGAGACTATCGGGGAGCCCAACTGCCGCTCCCAGCGTAGGTTGCCATTGCCGTCGAGGGCATAGACCTTCCCGTCCATACCCGGCGCGAAAATGGAGGAATTATTGGCCACCGCTCCGGCCCAGAACCAGTTGCCGGCGCCTTCAAACAGCTGAAGACCCGGGAAGGACTGGCCTCCCCAGGCCAGAGACCCATCCTCCGTCCGCAGGGCGTAAAGATTCTTGTCGAAGGAGCCGATGACCACCAGGTCTTTGAAAAGTAGCGGCCGCGCCACCACCACGCCTCCGGTTTCCCACAGCCACTTCCTTTCACCACTTCTCAGATCAACTGCGTATACGTTCTTGTCATGGGACCCAAAATAAACCACACCATCCTTAACCACAGGTGTAGACCAAATCTTGTCCTCGGCACCTTCGAAAGGGTAACCTCGCCGAGGCGAACCGGATTTGGCATCGTAGGCGTAGAGGTTGCTGTCTTCCGACCCGACCAGCACAGTGGTATTGTCCGGGCTCAAAACCGGGCCTCCCACCAGGGATGCCGGTGCGCTGGGGTCACCCACCAGAACGCTCCAGCCGACATCGCCGGTGCGTTTGTCCAGTGCATACAAGGTGCCGTTCAGGGCGGCTACGTAGACCATATCCGGACCGACTACCGGACTGTTATAAACCCCGCCTACGACATCTTCCTCATTGGCCGGGAAGGTCCATTGCAGGCTGACCGCATTCCCATTGTCCTTCAAGGCCAGGACCTGACCCTGGATAGTGCCCACGTAAACCATGCCCTCGGCCGCCACCACCGGCGACCAGCCCCTATCAGAAGCGCCCAGGTTTCTGCCGGTGCAAGAGGTGATCAAGAGGGCCAGCGCGGCTAGAAGAAGCAGCGCCCCCAGCCTTCTTCCCGGTTGACAGACCGGTATTGATAGGGTGTTGGCGGGAGGGCTTTCACTGGGGATAAGGGAGCCGTTTTTGGTAGGGCGGAAGGAAAAATTGGAAAATATTACCATCATAAATTTACGGTACTGGGTCGTAGCCTTTGCCTCCCCAGGGCTGGCAACGCAGCAAGCGCTTAATGCCCAGCCAACTCCCTTTGGCCACGCCGTGGAGCTTAATGGCCTCTTCGGAGTATTGAGAACAGGTCGGGGAGTAACGGCAGGCCGAAGGCAAATAAGGAGACACAGCCAATTGGTATAGCCGGATCAGCAGAACGGTTATTTGCCGCATCAAGAGAGGTCTGCACCGGAGATAGGGGAAAGCAAACGAGACCGTTTTAAGAGATCGCCGGAGGCACGGGCCACTTCTTGGAATGTAGCCAGCTCAACCCCTTTTCGGGCGATAAACACGGCATCCCATCCGGGCGCCAAGGGGGCCTGGCGGAGAGCCTCCCGCAGTCTGCGCTTCACTTTGTTCCTTGTTACCGCGTTCCCGATGCGTTTCCCGACCAAAATTCCGAATCGATTATGGTCGAGACCATTGGGAAGGACCCGTATCACCAAATACTGGTTGGCCGCGCTCCGGCCTTCCCGGTGAATCTGGTCAAACCTTTTGTCGCCCGTTAGCCGTAGCCTGCGCTGCATCGCCGTTTCAGGCCGCTAAACGGTCAGTAGATGACGTCCTTTGAACCGCCTGCGCCGCAGCACCGCCCGGCCATCGGAGGTTCGGGAACGGGCCCGGAATCCATGGACTCGGGCGCGGCGGCGCTTCTTAGGCTGATAAGTACGTTTCGGCATTGTTTTGGGCGCTCCTGACCGAGGGATTATATGGTCACCGAGAAACTCCCGTCAAGGCCAGGTAGGGCCTGAGCCAGGGCCTTTTCATTTTCTCAAAATAGTATAAAATTATTACCAGTTTAAGCGGGAGGGGAGGATGATGACTTTGAGAGAAGCGCTGGATTTGGTGCCTGACTTCCGGAGTAGCCAAGGGCGACGCCACTCTTTGGGGG